>JANXMN010000581.1 GCA_025354605.1 Hymenobacter sp.
GAGCGCTGGCGGTCGGCGCGGCGCTTTTCGAGCTGCTCGACGCGGGCCGGCGTGAGCAAATCGCGCGCATCGATGAACTGCGCGGCCCCGATGTTCTGAAGCAAATCGCCGGATACCGACTCGCGGAAGCCTGCCACCAGCACCTGCCGGGCCTGGCGGCGCAGGTGCTGCAGCACGGGTATATAGTCGCGGTCGCCGGCCACGAGCACGAACGTGCCGATGTCGGGCCGGGTGTACATCACCTCCAGCGCGTCGATGCAGAGCTGCATGTCGGCGGCGTTTTTGTGGTCGGTACCTAGCACGTTGCGGGTGCTCACGCCCATCAGGTAGAGGGCGCCTTGGGGAGCGGTGGCCAGGCGCTCAAAGTCGGCGTAGGCGTAGCTGATGAGGCTGTCAAGGCCCTTGTCGCTGAGCCGTTCGCGCAGGGTACGCACAATATCGAGGCAGATGTCGTTGAGGTCGGGCGGGTCGTGGAAGTGGTTTTTGAGAAAGTAATAGACGTTTTCGAAGTCGATGAAAACGGCGGCGTATGGGGAACCAGGGGGCTTGGGCGTCATAAATGGCAACGGCGGCTGTTGCACCGGAAAGGTGGCGGGCCGCGGTAAAGTAACGCCAGAGCCAACGACGTTGTTTGTGAGCGGCGGGCAGCTTGCGTTCAGACGGGTGCATAAGTTAGCGTCGTTCCCCAATTGAAGTTCGGGCAAAACCTCCCGTGGTATCGGGGTTGGCGTGCTGGCGAATGACGTCGGACAGGGTCTTACCCGGCAGGGCCTATCCCGCGCTACTGGGGTATCGACTGCCTATAAACCTGCTTTAAGTGGCCAGGCAACGGGTATTTGTGTGGACTATTTCTAACAAAACGAAAAATAGTCCACAGAATGCTGGTTGAATTGTGTGGACTATTCTTAACAAAATCAATAATAATCCACACAATTTATCGAGGCTGCTCAGCACTTTGACTTCCCGTCTAACTCGTGGGTGGCCTCTTTGCAACAGCAGGGCGAAGGGCTGCCAGCCGTACCTTTCCCCCTCTTACTGAGTAGCGACTTATGAAGGCTTTGTTTCGCGTCTATGTTTCTGGCGGAGCGTTGGCAGCGCTATTACTGGTGGTTTCAGCACCTGCGTTTGCCCAGCGCGCTGGCGAAGGCCCGCCCGCCGCCGACCCGTTTGGGCGGCGCGGGGTGCCGGCGCGGACGGTGCCGGGCGGGCGGTATGAGGGGCATGCATATGAACCAGCGAAGCGGATTTTAACAATCCGAGCCACCGATGGCAGCACTCGTCAAATTCAGGAATGGACGCACGGGGTTATCAAAGTGAGCTATTTCGCGCCCGGCGCGCTACCCATCGCAGATTCATCAGTGAGCGTAGTGCAGGATGCCGAACCGACACTACCCGATGCGCTAACTGACCAATTAGGCCGGCAAGTCATTTCTCCGATAACGACCACAGCCGACGGCGTGCAGTTCCTGCTACACGGTGGCATTATGCGGATTGATAAAAAAACGTTGACGGTGCGCTATTCCCGCTACCAGTACAGAGCGGTAGGGGACACTGGATATTTCGATGTCCCAATGGTCGCCGAAGCCGGCCCCGCCTTCCGCCGCCAGGCCGCCGCCCCCACCCCGGCCATCCAGCCCGAGCCCGGCGGCGTGGGCGTGCGCTTCCGCCTCGCGCCGGGCGAGCGGCTGTACGGCACCGGCTCGCGCGCCCTGCCGCTCGACCGGCGCGGCTACCGGCTGGACCTGTACAACCAGGCTCACTACGCCTCGCGCAACGGCGAGCCCAACCTCAACATCGCCCTGCCCACGGTGCTCAGCAGCCGGGGCTACATGCTGTTTTTCGACAACTACGCACCCGGCTACCTCGACCTGGGCAAAACCGACCAGAACGTGCTCGAATACGGCGGCGAGGGCTTGACTTCCCTTTCCTACTTCGTGATAACGGGCCGCGACCAGGCCGAAATCCTCGACCGCTACACCGCCCTGACGGGCCGGCAGCCGCTGCCGCCGCGCTGGTCCCTAGGGCTGATTCAGAGCCGGTTCGGGTACAAGTCGGCCACCGAGATGCAGCAGGTGACCGACCGCATGCGCCGCGAAAACTTCCCCCTTGACGCGCTGGTGCTCGATTTGTACTGGTTTGGCGGCACCAAGCGGCAGGGCGACCTGGCCTGGGACCCAGCCGGTTTCCCCGACCCGGCCGGCATGATGACGAGCCTGAAGCAGCAGGGCGTGAAAACCATCCTGATTTCGGAGCCCTACGTGATGCGCACCTCGCGCAACGACAGCCTCGTGCGCACCCAAGGGCTGGTGGGCACCGACGCGGCCGGGCGGCCCTTCACGGTGGGCTCGTTCTGGGCCGGGCCGGCCAGCATTCTCGACGTGTTCCGGCCCCAGGCCCGCGACTGGCTGTGGGGCAACTACCGCCGCCTGCACAACCAGGGCGCGGCCGGCTGGTGGAGCGACCTCGGCGAGCCCGAAAACCACCCCGCCGCCATGCAGCACGCCAGCGGCCCGGCCCGGGCCGTGCACAACGCCTACGGGCAGGTGTGGGCCGGCGTGCTGCGCGACCACTACGCCCGCGAATTCCCTGAGGAGCGGGTGTTCAACCTGGCCCGCTCGGGCTGGGCGGGCCTGCAGCGCAACGGCGTGTTCCCCTGGTCGGGCGACATCAACCGCTCGTGGAGCGGCTACCAGGCCCAGGTGCCCGTGATGCTGGGCATGGGCCAGGGGGGAGTGGGCTACATGCACTCCGACGCGGGTGGCTTCTGTGCCGGCGACATCGACCCCGAGCTCTACACCCGCTGGCTGCAGATGGCCAGCCTCTGCCCTGTGTTGCGCCCCCACGG
>JANXMN010000009.1 GCA_025354605.1 Hymenobacter sp.
TGCCCGAGGTGTGCAGCACGAACTCCTGCGTGCCATTCAGCCATTGCCGTACAAAGTCCAGCACCCGGGCTTCGTAGCCGTTCACGGGCGCGTCGAGCCGGGCGGGGTATTCGCGGATGGCGGCATAAGCGAATTCGCGGCCGTTGAGCAGGAGGGAGGTGGGCAGGTTGGCGGGCGTTGTCATGCGGCGAAATTACGCGCGCCGGCGGTTCACCAAGAGCAGCGCGGCCGCCGCAGCATTCGGGCATTTTCGCTTCAGGCATTGACTTTGAAGCTGCTAGCAATTATCTTAGGCAAGCTATCTATTCCCACCGCGCCATGACTACTGCCCAGCCTTTCGTCCCCCAGCCCGCGCCCATCATCGGTGCCGAAACCTTTGTGCGCACGCCCGAGCATGCGCAGCAGCACGCGCAGGCCAAAGCCCGAAAAAAAGAGCGCAAGAACGAGCGGTTGCGGGCTTTCTTCGCCTGGTGCGCCGGCTGCCGCTGCATGGGCGGTAGCTTTTGATTAATGCTTGGGCACGTACCACTCAAATTCCGGCGCCTTATCAAAATCCTTTGTCCGGATAACACCTGCCTTGTATATCGGGGATTTGGCGAAGTGCTTAATCCGTAGCACTCCTCCCCAGATTGCCAGATATAAATCGTCCTTGTCAACTAAAGCGCTGGTTGCATTAAAAGCTCCCCACGAATATGGCGCTTTCACAAGTGGCAACACCTGAAAATCTTTGGTGAGCAGACTGATGTAGTTGTGCCCGATAATCAGTAAGCCGGTTTTATAAGGTTTAACGATGGCAGGCGCATCCGGCAAGGCTGCCATTTTGCGCACCTTCCAGTTGCCTTCTTTATACACTTCAAGCAGGCTGCCACTGTTCAAAATCATGTGGGCCAGGCCTTCGGTTGCGATGATACGCTGGTTGAATTTAACTATCTCGTGGATTCGCAAGTAATTCTGAATCTGGTAAGTGCCAAGACCGGCCAGACTGCTGAAATACAGGCCCCCGCCATATTCGCCGCGGTCCACTCCAATCAGGTATCCATCATCAACCCGGCGCACAAAATGGTCGCTTTGCCGGTAGATGGAAGGAGTGAGGTAGGCGTTCGCATTAACGATAATGGCAGAATCTCCGCGCTGCCTGTACAACTGCTGCGGCTTTATCTGCCAGCGCTTGCCGACCCTGACGAATGCCCAGGCAGGCTCGTCCCGGAAACCACTAAACGGATTATTCGGGTCAAGCGTGAAGGACCTGCTACGGCCCTGGTCATCAGGCAGCGAATCACGTTTCCAGCCGGTAAGGTCAGGCGCTTGTGCTTGGGCCTTCAAAGCAAGCAATAGGATTGTCGATAATGAGAGAAGCAGACGCATTCGAAAGGGGCCAGAAGCTGCGGAGCCTTTCAGTATCGGCTCCATCCAACGTTGCAAGGTATCAACCCCAGCAATGTACATGTGCTGCCCAGTAGGATTTCAAACAAAAAAGCCTGCCAGCTTCACCAATGAAACGGGCAGGCTTGTTATCGTGAAGTTCCAACCCCAACTTACGGAAACTTCGGAAACTTCGAGAAGTCCGGTTGGCGCTTCTCCATGTAGGCGTTGCGGCCTTCCTTGGCCTCATCGCTCAGGTAATAGAGCAGCGTGGCGTTGCCGGCCAGCTCCTGAATGCCGGCCTGCCCGTCGAGCTCGGCGTTGAAGCTCGATTTGAGCATCCGCAGCGAAAGCGGGCTTTTCTGCAGAATCTTGTGGCACCAGGCCACGGTGGTCTCTTCGAGCTTATCGAGGGGCACCACTTTGTTCACGAGGCCCATGTCGAGGGCTTCCTGGGCGTCGTACTGGTCGCAGAGGAACCAGATTTCGCGGGCCTTCTTCTGGCCCACCACGCGGGCTAGATAGCTCGCGCCAAAGCCGCCGTCGAACGAGCCCACGTTGGGGCCGGTCTGGCCGAAGCGGGCGTTGTCGGCCGCGATGCTCAGGTCGCACACCACGTGCAGCACGTGGCCGCCGCCAATGGCCCAGCCCGCCACCATGGCAATGACCGGCTTGGGAATGGAGCGAATGATTTTCTGCAGCTCCAGCACGTTCAGGCGGGGCACGGTGTCCTCGCCCACGTAGCCGCCGTGGCCGCGCACGCTCTGGTCGCCGCCCGAGCAGAAGGCCCGGCCGCCCTCGCCGGTGAGGATAATCACGCCGATGTCGGTGCGGTCCTGGCACAGGCGCATGGCCTCAATCATTTCCTGCACCGTGAGCGGGGTGAAGGCGTTGTGGACCTGCGGCCGGTTGATGCTGATTTTGGCGATGCCGCCAAACTGCGAGAAGAGAATTTCCTTGAACTCCTTAATCGGGGTCCAGCTGATGGGTTCGGTCATGTCGCGCTAAGTTTCGCTAAGTTTTAAAAATGAAGTTTCGCAAAGGGTATCCGACATTGGCTATCTGGCAAAAGACTTCGCGAAACTCAAATTTAAACTTCGCGAAACTTTGCGCTAAAAGGCAGCCTTCACCGCCGCCCGGTATTCCTCGAAAAACGACGCGTTGGTCTTCGAGTCGGTGAAGACTTCCAGAACCGCCGCGCCGGTTTCAGCTGCAAAGAAAACCGGTAGCGCGGCTTCTAGTTCGTCGAACGACGAAACGGGGAAATAGCGCAGGTTGAAATCGCGCGCCGTGTTCGCGGCCGTCAGCAGCTGGCGCGTCTCGAAAAACTCCTCCAGCTCGGGCTGCTGGCGTGGCCCGTCGATGATGCGGAAGATGCCGCCGCCGTGGTTGTTGAACAGCACCACCCGCAGGTTGGGCAGCGGGTAGTTGTGCCAAAAGGCATTGCGGTCGTAGAAAAACGCCACGTCGCCGGTCAGCAGCACTACCGGCCGGTTGGGCTGGGCCAGCGCCGCCCCCACGGCCGTGCTGGTGCAGCCGTCGATGCCGCTGGTGCCCCGGTTGGCGAAAACCTCGATTCTAAACTCCAAGGGCAGGCCCAGAATGTTCGCGTAGCGCACGGCCATGCTATTGGCCAGGTGCAGGGCCGTATGCACCGGCAAACTCGAAATCACTTTGCGAAATCCCAGGAACTCATTGAAAACCTGTTCGCCGTTTCCTGGGAACCCTGGGCTACTCTCCGCAAAATTCTGGGCCTTTTGCTCAAATGAGCCCCAAAGTTTTTCATACTCGATTCGTTGTTCTTTCATCCTGCCGAGCTCCGATGAAAAAGACGGATTTGCCGCTGCCATAGCGGTCAGGAATTTACTGGGTTCAGTCTGAATAACTCTGGTAAGGCCGCGAAACGTATCCGCTGCGTCGCCCGCTTCCTGAAGGTGCCAATGCTGCTTGGCCGGATAGGCCCGCAAAAACTGTTTCAGTGATTTCGATATGAGCGAAAGACCACAACTGATTATGAGCTCCGGCTGCAATTCCTGCTTGGCTTCATCACTTAAACCAGCCAAAAAGATGTCGTGATGAGTACAGATTTCCCATTGGTCTGCCGATAAAGCCCAAGGGTTTAAGTTACTGATGACATCGCCAGCCACCACAACACCCAGCGGTAAAAACGGTTCCTGCGGTGAGCCAGCTGAATCTTTCGCGATAAATAATGAAGTTGAATGGGCAGTTTGCTGTCCAAACACAAACAGCACTTTGCTCGCTTTGACAAACTCATCTGCCAGTATGCGCAAGTCCGCTATATCCGGAATAGGAATGCTTTTCGTTTTTCGGATAATCCGCACATCCTGCTCATACGCAATCGCCTCCCCAGCCTTCGGATAAAATGGCTCCCGCAGCGGTACGTTCACCTGCACCGGTCCGGCGGGTGCGGCCTGCGCTAGGTTAATTGCCTCGTTCACGATGCGCGCCGAATGCCACTTAGCATCCGGGTGCGTGGTATCGACCGGAAACTCGAACGCGCCCTTGGCATGCGTTCCGTACAGGTTGTGCTGCCGGATGGTCTGGCCATCGAGCTGGTCAATCCATTCCGGCGGGCGGTCGGCGGTGAAAATTACCAGTGGAATATGCTGGAAAAAGGCCTCAGCCACGGCCGGCGCGTAGTTCAGGCCGGCTGTGCCCGAGGTGCACACCAGCGCCACCGCCCGCCGCTGGGCCTGCGCGATGCCCAGCCCGATAAAAGCAGCCGCCCGCTCGTCGGGCACCACGCGCACAGTCAATTCGGGGTGGCGGGCAAAGGCCAGCGTGAGCGGGGCCGAGCGCGAGCCGGGCGATAAAACGACATCCGTAATGCCGTGGCGGGCGCAGATTTCGGCGATGTTATAAACAGCCTGCATGTTCATTTAACAATTAACAGTTATCATCTAACAAACGATGGTACGGGAAGCATGAGCGCAGGAGAAAGTGGGAAGGAGTGTTAAATGATAACTGTTAATTGTTAAATGAAAGCACCGCGCCCACGGTCTGCATTTTCATTTCGGTTTCCTGCCACTCGCGGGCGGGGTCCGAGTCGATGGTGAGGCCGGTGCCGGCGTAAAGAATGGCTTCGGTAGGGCGCACCTGCAGGCAGCGCAGGTTCACGAACAGACGCGCGATGCCGGGCGCGACCACGTTCACCGGCCCCAGGAAGCCGCTGTAGTAGGCGCGGTCGTAGCCCTCGTGCTGCTGCAAAAAGGCCATGGCCGCCGTTTTGGGCATGCCGCCCACCGCCGAGGTCGGGTGCAGCAGGCGCAGCATATCGGTGCCCAGCGAGTTGGCGTTGGGCACGTTGCGCAGGTCCACCTCGAAATCGGTGCGCAGGTGCAGCAGCTGGCCGGCCGCCACGGTGCGGGGTCCGGTTTCGTGGTACTCGCGCAGTCGCAGCTGCTTAAAACAGTCCACGATGTAGCGGGCCACCAGGGCCTGCTCCTCAATTTCCTTCTGCCGCCAGATGGCCTCCTGCGGCAGCAGGCCCGGCGTAAGGGGTTGGGTGCCGGCCAGCGCCATGGTATGGAACTGCCCGTCGGCCGTCACCTCGGCCAGCACCTCGGGCGAGGCCCCGAGCCAGGTGCCCACGCCCGGCACGCTCACCAGCGACACGAACGCGCGCGGGTACTGCGCGCTCAGTCCGGCAAACGCAGCCAGCGGGTCGAAGCCCGGCGGCAGGGGGCGGCGCGCGGCGCGCGAGCTCACCACCTTCACCAAGGCCTTCCCGGCAATGGCTGCCACACCCGTCCGCACCAAGCCATAATACTCGGCTTGCGTGGCGCTGGGCGGCGCGGGTTGGTTGCTGACGTGCCAGCCCAGCACGGGCGGGGTGGGCAGCCCCAGCCAGGCCGTGAGGTTGGGCACCAGCGCCCTGGCGGCCGGGGCCACGGCCACGGCTTCGGGCCGGGCCAGGTCGTAGCGCACGTCGGCGGGCAGAAAAAAGGCCGGGTTGTGGTCTGAGTCGCGGAAGGGGAAGAAGGCGAAGCCAGCCGGGGCCTGCTCGTCGAGGGCCGGGGGCAGGCCGGTGTAGGCGGCTTCGAGCGAGCGGGCCGCCAGCAGCTGCGGCTGCGCCGCGCCCGGCTCGCGCCACAGCGCCAACGGGCGGCCCGTGCGCAGCGCCCCGGCCACGAGGTGGCGTAGGCGGGCGGGCGCGTCGAGGTCGGCGGCAGCGGCCGGCCAGGGCAGGTGGCGGTAGGCAGCGTCGGGCATTTAGGGCGCGGGCTGGGGCTTGGGCGCGGGCAGGTCGACCACGGCCATGGTAATGCGGCTGATGCAGACCAGCGCCCCGGTTTCCTCGTGGGTGATGCGAATTTCCCACACCTGCGTGCTGCGCCCGATGTGTACCGGTGTGGCCCGGCCCGTCACCCAGCCGTCGCGCACGCCCTTCAGGTGGTTGGCGTTGATTTCCAGGCCCACGGCGGTTTGCTTGCTGTGGTCGGGCAGGCGGAAATAGGCGGCCACGCTGCCCAGCGTTTCAGCCAGCGCCACCGAGGCCCCGCCGTGCAGCAGGCCCATGGGCTGGTGCGTGCGGCCGTCCACTGGCATGCGGCCCTCTACGTATTCCTCGGTCAGGGCCGTTATTTCAATGCCGAGGGCATTGGAGAGGGTGGGGCGGGAAGCCGACCAGTTTTGCACTTGTTCCAGCGGAGTCATAGGCGAAGGGTGGGGGAGGCGAGAAGCTACTGGCAGGGCCGGCAACCGGTTTTTTAGCCGCGAATGGCGAAAGTCAGGGTAAAAACCCGTACTTTAAGGATATTGTTGACGTACGGTATCGCAAAACTACACGCCCCGTCATGCCCCGGACTATCTTCCTGCTGCGCCACGGCCAGACCGATTTCAACGTGCGCGGCATTGTGCAGGGCAGCGGCGTCGATTCGAGCCTAAACAATACCGGCCGGCGGCAGGCCGCGCAGTTCTACGCCGCCTACGGCCAGGTGCCCTTCGATAAGGTGTACACCTCTACCCTGCGCCGCACCCACGAGTCGGTGCAGCCCTTTCTCGACCTGGGCCTGCCCCACGAGGCCCACGCTGGCCTCAACGAAATCAGCTGGGGCGTGCGCGAGGGCACGCGCATCACCATGGAAGAGGACGAGGAATACCGCCGCGTGCTGGCCGGCTGGGTGGCCGGCGACACCCACGCCCGCCTCACTGGCGGCGAAAGCCCCGATGAAGTGGCCGCCCGGCAGCGGCCCTTCATCGAGCTGCTGAAAGCCCGCGACGACGAGCGTACCGTACTGGTGTGCATGCACGGCCGCGCCCTGCGCGTAATGCTCTGTCAGTTGCTCAACTACCCGCTCAGCCGCATGGAAGCCTTCGAGCACAGCAACCTCTGCCTGTATAAGCTGGAGTTCACCGGCACGATGTTCACGGTGAAGAATTTCCTGGACGTGGCGCATTTGCAGGTATCAGGGGCGCGTTTGTCAGGATGACAGATGACTCGGGATAACTAACGGCCCCCGCTATCATTCTCCGTCTGCTCATCTTGCCTCCCAAACTTTTCGGGCTAATTTTGGCCTCCTCAATCCAAGACGCGACAATCCG
>JANXMN010000017.1 GCA_025354605.1 Hymenobacter sp.
CTTCGCTCAGCATGACGGCCTGTTTTAGCCCGTCACTCCTTCTCATATTCCTCTGATTCCCTCCGTGCAATCTCAACAACAACCAAAACCGCTGGGCGAACAGCACGAAATGTCCTTCATCGACCACCTGGAGGCCCTGCGCTGGCACATTATCCGGGCGGCTATTTCGGTGGTGGTGTTTGCCACCGGGGCGTTTTTCGCCAAAGACTTTCTGTTTCACGACCTGATTCTGGGGCCATCGCGCCCCGATTTCTGGACTTACCGCATGTTCTGCAAGTTCGGGCAGTGGGTGCACGCTCCCGATTTGTGCATCGATAAAATCGGCTTCGTCATCCAGAACCGCGAGATGAGCGGGCAGCTCACCATGCACATTAGCACCTCGTTCATGGTGGGCATCGTGCTGGCCTTTCCGTACCTGTTCTGGGAAATCTGGCGCTTCGTAAAGCCCGGCCTCTACCCGCACGAGCGGCAGAATTCGCAGGGGGCGGTGTTTTTCGTATCGGTATTGTTTATGCTGGGGCTACTATTTGGCTACTACATCGCTGCACCGCTCAGCATCAATTTTCTGGCTGGCTACGTAGTCGATGCCACCATCGAGAACCAGATTGACATGCAGAGCTACATGAGCACGCTCACGACCATGAGCATGTCGTGCGCCTTCGTGTTCGAACTACCCATGATTGTGTTCTTTCTGGCCAAGGCCGGCATCGTGTCGCCCGAAATCATGCAGATGTACCGCAAGCATGCCATTGTGGTTATCCTCATCATCGCGGCCGTTATTACGCCACCCGATATTTCGGCTCAGATTATCGTTACCATCCCCATCCTGCTGCTTTATGAGCTCAGCATTCACATTGCCCGTGTGGTGCGGCGCGGCGATGCGGCCCGGCTCAATGCCAAGCTGGCCCGCGAGCAAGCCCAGTCCCCACAGTAAACTACCGAGACAGTGAGCAAGTAGAATCCGATAGATGAAAATTGCATTAGGATTAATACGAGCCAATTTTGGGGAAAAGAATGATATAGGCGCTTGTGGTAAAACCCTTTGTTTAAGCGGTATTTATGAACTATCGCCGCCTGAGGTCTGAGTGCATTTCCCAGAAATGGTTTGTGGAAAATAGCACTAAAGCGCGAAAATCGGCCAAAGCCTGCTTATCTTTGAGATTGCAAGGTAAAGTTGATGATGAAGCGAATCGGATTTAGGCTCCTTAAGCTGTTATCACCGGGGTTGCTGCTGGCTGTTTCGGTGCTGGCAGTGGCCCAGGGGCCTCCGCCATCATTGCTAAAAGGGCAGCGCCAACGACTGGCCGGCTACTTGCCCGATACGACCCGTATCCGGCTGCTCACCGCCCTTTGCTTCGACATGCGGGAGGAAGAAACCGCGCAGGCCGTGGGCTATGGCGAAGCCGGCGTGGCCTTGGCCCGCACCCTGCCCACCGAAGAGCAGGCCCCTCTGCTGCTGCAGGGTCTGCTAAGCTTGTCGAGCTGTTACGCCAACCTCTCCAATGGCCCCGAAGCGCTGCGGCTCCTGTCGGAGGCCGAGCGGCTGGCGCGGCAACTGCACGACTACGATGCCTTGGTGCGGACCTATTCCAACCAGGGCAGCATCTATCATTCGCGCGGCGACACGGCCACGGCCTGGGTGCACTATCGGAGTGGCTTGTTGCTGCTGCGTAGCTCGGCGGCGGCCGGCATCACGCCGCGCACCCAAATGAAGCTGTTGGGCAACCTGGGCAGCCTTTCCTACCTGCGCAGCCAGACGGCGCAGGCCCTGCACTACGACTCGCTGGCCTTGGCCATGGCCCGCCGCAACCGCGACTCAACAGCCGAAGCAACTTATCTATCGAGCTTAGCCGCCTACCTAATGCAGGCGGGCCAGCTGCCCCGGGTGCGCCGCCTCCTGCTGCAGTCGCTGGCCATTAGCCAGCGCCAGCACGCGGTGCGCAACCAAGCCGAGCTCTACGCCCAGCTGGCTACCTTCTACACGAAGACCAGCGACCCCGAGCAGGCTACTGCTTCCGCCACCCAGGCCCTACTACTGGCCCGTCGCAGCCGTTATCTGGAATGTGTTCTCGACGCCTTGGGCCAACTAGCGGGCTTGGCGGCGGGCAGTGGCAACTACCGGCAGGCCTACGACTGGAATACCCGCTTCGTCGCTCTAAACGACTCGCTGAACAGCCGGCAAATTATGCAGACGCTGGCTGCTGCCCAGGTGAGCTACGAAACCCAGGAACGCGCCCGCCGCCTGCGCCAGCTCACGGCCGAGCAGGTGGAGCAGGCCCGACATACGCAACTGCTGGTGGGTGCTCTGGCCGTATTGGCGGTGGTGCTGCTGGTGGTGATATACTTGTACCGCAACCTGCGCCTGAGCCGGGCCGAGCTCACCGCCAACAACCGCGCTCTCGAAGCGGCTTCCGACGAGCTACGGGCCGTGGCCGTGTTCAAAGATAAGCTCTACGCCATTGTGGCCCACGACCTGCGCGGACCCGTCACGGCTTTCGCGGGCGTTACCAGCCTCATCGATACCTACATAGCCCACAACGACCAGGCTGGCCTGGCCCAGTTGCCAGGCATGGTGCGGCAGGCGGCCGACAGCCTCAACCACCTGCTCGACAACGTACTGAACTGGGCCGTGAGCCAGACCGGCGAGCTGGAGTGCCGCCCTGTGCCGCTGGTAGTAGCAGAAATGTTTGATGAGTGCCAGGCGCTGTACCAGACCACGGCCGCCGCCAGCTGGCAGCACATTACGACCACTGCACCGCCCGGCCTGCGCCTGCTCGCCGACCGCAACATGACGCGCACCATTCTGCGTAATCTGGTGGGCAATGCCCTGAAATTCACTCCATCCGGTGGGCACGTTCACCTTGATGCCTCCCCCGACCCCGACGACCCGCGCATGGTGCTGCTTAGCTGCACCGATACCGGGCCGGGCATGAGCACAACCACCGTTAGCGCCCTGATGAGCGGCCCGGCCCTACCCGAATCCACCCCCGAACCCAACTCCAACAGTGTGCAGCGGGGCACGGGCCTGGGATTAGGCCTGGCGTTGTGCCGCGCGTTCGTGCACCGGCACGGCGGCACCCTGGTCATCCAGAGCCGCCCCGGCGCAGGTACCAACGTAACAGTGAGTCTGCCCCGCGCGAAGTAGCCGCGCCGGCCGCTCAAAACAGCAGTTGCGGGTTAGGCCGGAAAATGAAAAGCCCCTTCTCACAGCTGAGAAAGGGCTTTCTGATTTTTTTAGAGATGATAAGCCTAACGCTGGGCGTTGTGGTCCTGAGGTGGATAAGTGCTCAGAATACCGTTTACTATGCGGTGAGTTTCGGCTTCATCAATGGTGTTTTGGTTCACCTGAGCTTGGCCGGTACCACGCCACGCTAGTTCCTTGCGATGGGCATCCACGATGTCGATAACCACGGTGCCTGCTTTATACTGCGTAACGGGCGAATAGCCCCGGCCGTAGTAGCCGCCGTAGCCATAAGGAGACATGCCGCCATAGCCGGGCGACACCTGCTGTTTGTCTTCCACGCGGGCACTATAGGCCACGTAGATGTCAGGGTTGGCACTGACTTCCGTCAGCCCCTTTGCCGCCAACTCGGCCGCTACGGAGGCCCGCATGCGCTTGTCGAGGAACGACTCGTAGCCTTTAGCAGGGCCGCCCTCCGCGTCTCTGGGTTGCTGCGGGTACCAGGCCCAGGTTTTATAAGCCCGAAAATTGACGGCATGGTCGAAGTCGTTGGTCACGCCCACGCGCGAGGAAAGCGCGCAGCCCGTGGGGCCCAACAGCAATACCAGGCCCGTAACAGCCAGCGCCATCGGACGAGCCAGCAATTGGATGATGCGATTCATAAAAATTAATATTGAAAATGAGTAGGCAAAAACGGCTAACTAGCTGTTTAACGAGGCAAACGTACAAAATTAGTCGGCTAGTGGGCTAACGAAAATAAGCAGGGGGGCGTTCCGCATTTTCTGTGCACGAAATTTTTTTCCGGAGAAGGGGTTGGGGCCTGAATTATATTGACTTAACGGGATTTTGTCCTACCTTACCCGCTCTAAATTCATCTATTCCCGATTTCTTTTCCGTCAATGAAAAGTACTGCCTTATTCTTGGTCGCCGCTGCCGGGCTGATTACGGCGTGTAGCTCCGCCCGCGACGAACTCAATAAAAGCGGCGCTGAGCGCACCCCGATGGCCTACAACACCATCGTCGACTGCCCCGTGTACGATGGCATGACCAAAACGTCGGCCGTGCTGGCTCAAACCACCACCGGCAACGAAGTGCAGGTCACCGATACTATCAATGCCTACTTCGTGCGGGTACGGATGGAAAAAAATGGTAAGGTTGAAGTGGGCTACATGGACCGCCGCTGCTTTGGCGAGCGCGGTAATGAGCGCGGCAACCGCAAGAAGCGCCGCTAGCTAGTTACTACCGGTTTATCCAACAAGCAAAGAGCCCGATTCATTGAATCGGGCTCTTTGCTTGTATGGCTGATTAAGCACTAATACGACGGGCCTTTATCGGCCTGCACCAGTTCTTCCGGCTGGTCGGCATACTCCTCGATGGGCGTGCAACTGCAAATCAGGTTGCGGTCGCCGTAAGCCGAGTCGATGCGGGCCACGCTGGGCCAGAACTTGTTGGCGCGCACATACTCCATGGGGTACACGGCCTGTTCGCGGGTGTAGGGGCGGGTCCACTCCTGCACCAGCACGGCAGCGGCCGTGTGCGGGGCATGCTTAAGGACGTTGTCCTTCGCATCGGCGCGGCCGGCTTCTACTTCGGCAATCTCCTTGCGGATGGAAATCATGGCATCGCAGAAGCGGTCGAGCTCAGCTTTGCTTTCGCTCTCGGTGGGCTCAATCATGAGCGTACCGGCTACCGGGAAGCTTACTGTGGGGGCGTGGAAACCGTAGTCCATCAGGCGCTTGGCGATGTCTTCTACTTCGATGCCGGCCTTTTTGAAGTGGCGGCACTCCAGAATCATCTCGTGGGCACAGCGGCCGTGGCTGCCAGTGTAAAGCACGGGGTAGTGCGCTTCGAGGCGGGCCTTGATGTAGTTGGCGTTCAGGATGGCCAGCTCGGTGGCGCGTTGTAGTCCGTCGCCCCCCATCATCGAAATGTAGGCGTAGCTGATGGGCAGGATGCTGGCCGAGCCCCACGGCGCGGCCGAAACCGAGCCGTGGTCGCGGCCCTCGACGGGCACCACGGCGTGGCCGGGCAGGTAGGGGGCCAGGTCGGCTACCACGCCGATGGGACCCACGCCGGGGCCGCCGCCGCCGTGCGGAATGCAGAAGGTTTTGTGCAGGTTGAGGTGGCACACGTCGGCCCCGATGATAGCGGGTGAGGTGAGGCCCACTTGGGCGTTCATGTTGGCGCCGTCCATGTACACGCGGCCGCCGTGGGCGTGAATTAGGTTACAGATATCGATGATGGTTTCCTCATACACGCCGTGCGTGCTGGGGTAGGTCACCATCAGGCAGCTCAGATTGGCGGCGTACTTGTCGGCCTGGGCCTTGAGGTCGGCCACGTCGATGTTGCCGTCATCGGTGCTTTTCACTACCACTACCTGCATGCCGGCCATCACGGCCGAAGCGGGGTTGGTACCGTGGGCCGAGGCCGGAATCAGGGCCACGTTGCGGTGCTGCTCGCCGCGGGCATCGTGGTATCCTTTAATGGCCAGCAGGCCGGCGTATTCGCCTTGCGCACCCGAGTTGGGCTGCAGGCTCACGGCCGCGAAGCCGGTTACCTCACAGAGCCAGGCTTGTAGGTCGCTGAAAATCTGCTCGTAGCCTTTGGCCTGCTCGCGCGGAGCGAAGGGGTGCAGCCCCCCAATTTCGGGCCAAGTCACCGGAATCATCTCGGCGGTGGCATTCAGCTTCATGGTGCACGAGCCGAGCGCAATCATGGAGTGCGCGAGGCTCAGGTCCTTATTTTCGAGCTGCTTCATGTAGCGCAGCAGCTCGTGCTCGGCGTGGTGGGTGTTGAACACCGGGTGCGTGAGGTACTCGCTGCTGCGAACAAGGCTGGCGGGCACGCGCAACTCATCGGCTTCAATTTTCTCGGCCAACTGGCCGGCCTCCTTGCCCAGCACTTTGGCAAACACGTCCAGAATGTCGGCTACGTCGTGCAGCTCGGTGTTTTGGTTGAGCGAGATACCCACGCGCACCTCGTCGAAATAGCGGAAGTTGATGCCGGCGGCTTCGGCTTCTTTCTTCAGGACCTGCTGCATCTCGGTACTTTCGAGGCGCAGATTCAGGGTGTCGAAGTAAAAATCGTTGGTTTGCTCCACGCCCAACTGCTGCAGGCCGGCTCCAAGGGTTTGGGCCAGCAGGTGGGTGTTGGTGGCAAACTGCTTGAGGCGCTGCGGGCCGTGGTACACGGTATACATGCCGGCCAGCACGCTCAGCAGCACCTGCGCGGTGCAGATGTTGCTGGTGGCCTTTTCACGGCGGATATGCTGCTCGCGGGTTTGTAGGGCCATGCGGTAGGCCTTGTTGCCGGCCGCGTCGATGCTCTGGCCGATGAGGCGGCCAGGAATCACGCGCTTGAACTGCTCCTTGCAGGCAAAGAAGCCGGCGTGCGGCCCGCCGTAGCCCATTGGCACGCCGAAGCGCTGGGAGTTGCCCACGCACACGTCGGCTCCCAGTTCGCCAGGCGAGGTGAGCAGCGTGAGGGCCAGCAGGTCGGCGGCCATAACCACGAACACGTTGTGCTGACGGGCTTGGGCGATGAATTCTTTATAGTCGAACACCTCGCCGTTGGCGGCCGGATATTGCAGCATGGCTCCGAAGAAACCTTCGTTGCTCAGGTCAAGCTGGCGGTGGTCGCCCACTACCAGCTCAATGCCCACCGGCGTGGCGCGGGTGCGCAGCAGGTCGATGGTCTGGGGCAGCACCTGCTCCGATACGAAGTACTGGTTGGCTGCTTTTTTCTTGGTCTGCGAGTGCAGCATGTGCATGGCCTCGGCGGCGGCGGTGCCCTCGTCGAGCAGGCTGGCGTTGGCAATTTCGAGGCCGGAGAGCTCAATTACCATCGTCTGGTAGTTGATGAGGGCTTCGAGGCGGCCTTGGGCAATTTCGGCCTGGTAGGGCGTGTAGGCGGTGTACCAGCCGGGGTTTTCCAGAATGTTGCGCTGGATAACCGGCGGCATGGTGGTGTCGTGGTAGCCAAGGCCGATGTAGGATTTGAACACCTGGTTTTGGCTGGCAATCTGCTTGAACTTGGCCAGGAAGGCGCGCTCGCTGAGAGCGGCAGGCAGGTCGAGCGGCTTTTTCAGGCGGATGGCCGGGGGCACGGTTTCAGCAATAAGCTGCTCGATGCTCTCGACGCCGATGGTGCGGAGCATGGCAGCCTGAGCGTCGGCGCCGGGGGCATTGTGGCGGGCTTCAAAAACGTCGACTGGCGAGAATTTCAACGACATAAAGACGGGAATGGGGTGGGGGAGAAGCCGTTGCGGCGGGTGAAATTGCGGGTTCAGATTCCGTAACAAAGGTACGCCCGAAACCTCCCGGCGAACCGTTGGCAAACCCGTAATTTTGGCCGTTGGTTGGTCGTGCTTAAGTAAGACAAGCGTCAACAGACGACAAATTAAAACGTCATGCTGAACGCAGGGTTGCTGCGCTGCGTCGGGTTTATTCCTCTCACGGTAGTGATGCTTTAATACGTTCAGCATGACGTTCTACAATGAATTAATTCCCCCATCCTCTCCCCAATTCCCACCATTTACTTCCCATGTCCCTCTCCATTGGCCTGATTCGCGAAGGCAAAACCCCGCCGGATAAGCGCGTGCCCCTCACTCCCAAAAAGTGCGTCGAGGCGCAAGCCGCCTTTCCCGGCCTGCAAATCGTGGTTCAGAGCAGCCCCATCCGCAGCTACACCGACCAGGAGTACCGCGACCTCGGCCTGGAAGTACGCGACGACCTAAGCGCCTGCGATATTCTGATGGGCGTGAAGGAAGTGCCAGTCGACCAGCTCATTTCCGGCAAAACCTACCTCTTCTTCTCCCACACGGTGAAGAAGCAGCCCGCCAACCGCCAGCTGCTGCGCGAAGTGCTCAAAAAGAATATTACCCTGATTGACTACGAGCTGCTGACCAACGCCCAGGGCGAGCGCATCGTGGCCTTCGGTCGCTACGCCGGCATAGTGGGGGCCTACAACGGCCTGCTCACCTACGGCCGCAAGCACGGCCTCTACGACCTAAAGCCGGCCTGGCAGTGCGTGGATATGGACGACATGCAGGAGGAATTTTTCAAGATGAAGAAGCTGCCCGGGATAAAGATGGCCGTGACCGGCTCAGGCCGGGTGGCCCAGGGTGCGCTCGAAGTGCTTGACCGCATGGGCATCCGCCGGGTAAGCGTGTACGACTACCTCTACCTCGATTTCAACGAGCCGGTGTACGCCCAGCTGCGCAGCTCCGACTACAACCGCCGCCGCGACGGCCGCGTGTGGGACACCCAGAACTTCCACCAGCACCCGGAGGATTACGAGTCGACCTTCGACAAATTCCTGCCCGTGACCAACCTGCTCGTTGCCTGCGCCTACTGGCACCCGGCCGCGCCGCTGCTGTTCTCGGAAGCGGATACTCGGCGGCCTGACTTCCGCATCAATACCATCGCCGACGTCACTTGCGACGTAGACGGTTCTATTCCGACTACCAAGCGCAGCAGCACTATCGCCGAGCCCGCCTTCGATTACAACCCCGCTACCGGCGAGCTGGAGTCCGCCTACTCGCGGGCGAGTAATATCACTGAAATGGCTGTGGATAACCTGCCCTGCGAACTGCCCCGCAATGCCAGCCGCGACTTTGGCCGTCAACTCATCGATATGGTGCTGCCCCACTTGCTCGGCGACGATGCTGCGGGCGTGGTGGCCCGCGCCACCATCGCCAAGCGGGGCAACCTAACCGAGCGATACCAATACCTGGCCGACTACGTAGCCGATATAGTACTGGCGTAATTATCGGAGCCAGATACATGTAACAACAAAAACACCGGCTTCCGCAAGGGAGCCGGTGTTTTCTTTTTATCCAATGCTTGCGCAGGAAGTTTATTGCTTCACTACTCTTATCGACTTGGTTTCGCCCGAAGGCAACGATACAGTGAGAACATAGATGCCCGTTTTGAGTGTGCTCATATTCTCAATCGACAAGTCGTTGCTGCCAATGGTGAGGGGCAATACTTGCAGACCAATTACGCGACCAGTCATATCGCTGATACGTGCCGTTGCGTTGCCGCTTACACTAGCGTTCAGGCTTACGCGTAGGTCAGTGGTGTAAGGGTTGGGGTAAGCTAATACACCTGACCCTGTAGCACGGCCTTCGAAAGAAACGGTGCGGGGAGCAAAGAAAGCAGTTTTGCCATCCGTATCAATCTGTTGCAAGCGGTAGTAGCGCACGCCCACTTTGTTCTTCTCGGTATCAGTGAAGCTGTATGATTTGGCGCTGTTGCTATTGGGCGAAGTGCTGCTCACAAAGCCTAAAGTACGGTATTCGGCACCGTTGGTTGATACCTGAATATTGAAGCCCTTGTTGTTAATCTCCTGGGCTGTCGTCCAGCTTACCAGTGCATCGCTACCAGCGCGTTTGGCATCGAAGGAAGAGACGGTAACGGGCAACGGGTTGTTCACATCGCCCAGCGTGATGGTATTAATGGAAGTGACGCCGGTTTGCGTTACCGTATTAGCAGCTACATCCGCTACCCCGCCAATCTTGGCATAAGGAATACCGTTGTTAGTAGTACGGAAGATGGTAAGACTGGGCTCCGTGTTGCCGTTGAGTTCATCAGCCGAATCCAGGTAATGGAAGGTAAGGGTTGAAACCGTGGGTGCATTATTCACATCACCCGATATCCCGTATTGGCGCTTAACAGGCCGTGGGCTTGTCGGGGTCACCGGGCCACTCAGTGGGTCGCCTACCGTGCGAGTAATCGAAACAGTGGGACCTAATATATCGCGGTTGGGCGTAATATCTACCCCAATATTGCCGAAAGTCTGCGTTTGGCCAGCCAGCAGGTTACGGTCAGCCAGCGTAACCCCTTCAATGTAGGCATTGTTGGTTTCGCCAAAGAGAAGGCCCGTGCTTTTGAGGTTAATGTTGGCCGTTTTGCTGGTGTTAAGTGTAAACGTCGATACACCCGTGCTGGGGTTGACTGTCTCAGTAACGGTGCGTATGTGGCCCGAAGTTCCAGGTTCGAACGTCAGGGTATTAGCAACACTGATAGAATTAACTACCAACTTGTCACCGGTACCCGTCATATGAACGTCAGCGATTTCGAGCAAGCCACGAACTACCTGCCGGATATCGCCCCGAAAGAAAATAGTAGAGTTGAGTGCTTGGTTAGCAATACCGTTTGACCCAGTTTGCGAGCCAAGAATACCACCACCAAATGTGTTCAGGTCGCCATAAACATTAAGCGTAGCACCCGTGGTAACATTCTGAGCAGTAGTTTGACCAATACGAAGGAGGGCACGAGTAGCGTTAGTTGTGCCATTCAGCGTTAACGAGCGCACTTCATACAGATTGGGGTTGGGGTCGAGCAAAGCTGGGGTAGAAGTGTTGGTGTTAGAGTTATTCTTCTCAGGAATGATGGCGTCGGCAAAACGCGTTGGTACACCATTGCTCCAATTAGCAGCGTTAGTCCAGTCAGTGCTAACTGTGGCAATCCATGTCGTCGTGCCACCAGGGGGCGTTACGGTTGGAGCCGAAACGTCAAAAGTGGCAGTGTATGTATTGCCAACTGCAGTCTGGGTGCTGCCGTTAGAATAATCCGCTTCAAAGTTAGCTTCCACCGTGTAGGTGCCGCCACTTAGTAGACCATTCAACAGATTCAAGCTAGTAGTAGCATTGAAGAGGGTAGCTGCGGGAAAGCCAGGAAAAGGACCAGCGTTGTTAAGGGTAATTATGCTAAAAGAAGGTAGGTTACCGGCCGAAGTACCGTTCAGGTAAACCCGGTAGCGGACGCGGGCGGCAGTAGGATTGGCGGTAACACCACGAACGGTCGTTGGTTCAGCCACCAAAGAGCTGCCCGTTAATGTAAGTGTACTAGTACCACCAGTATTAATATCATAGGTTCCCAAGCTGG
Source organism: Hymenobacter sp. (assembly GCA_025354605.1). GTDB lineage: Bacteria > Bacteroidota > Bacteroidia > Cytophagales > Hymenobacteraceae > Hymenobacter. Next base: position 11,071 of record JANXMN010000017.1, read on the forward strand.
GGGGAGGGGTAGCAGGCGTAGGGCTAGCTGAACCGAGTTTTGTGTAACCAGAATACGGAGTATCAAGCGCACCATTGCCCGCATAATGCACTGTGGTAGCTGAACCGGCGGCAGTAGGCTTTTGACTAAAAATTAGCTCTACATCGTCGATGGCTGGTCCTTGGGCCATCGCCTGCTGCGTAACACCCGCAAAAATGGCAAAGAGTGGGAGGAGGAAGCGGAAAAAGCTTCGCTGTCGCAATAGCTTCGGAGTAAAGATTGAGGTTTGCATGGAATTAGGGATTGATTGTAAAAACAGATAAACGCTGAAGGGGGAAAGCGTATTAGGGCGCATATACGCAAGGGTTAAAAAAAAGTCGAAAGGTTGGAGAAAAAAATTAAAAGGTGGGAAATCAGGGCATTCAGGAACTTTTATCGCAGAAAATGAGAAGGGATACAGAGCGTTGAAAACTAAAAAATAAACAATTTATGCCCGGTTTAATGCACGACGCTGTAAGGCACGGTTGCTAAAGCTTTCTTCTCAGCGGGGAGTTCCACACCGAGTAAATCGTGCACGCTCACCCTTATTTTATTGGAGAGCTGGGTGATGGGCAAATCGTTGCTGTCGAAGCCAAACGGGTTCTCAATTTCGTTGCCAATCATCTCCAGACCCAGCATGGCATAGGCCCCAATCATGGTTACGGGCACCATCCACCAGCCGCAGGAGTCGATGAGTACGAGCGGCATTATCATAATGAAGATGGTGATGTAGCACTTAATGAAAAAACTATACGAATAAGGAATAGGTGTAGACTTGATGCGCTCGCAGGTACCATTCACGGTCATCATGCCCAGGTAGTGCTGCTTGATGTTGATGAGGTAGATGGGGTCGAAAATCTGAACCTGCCGTAGCTGTTCCACGCTTTCCATCAGCACTGAAATAATAGTCGAGCACACGCTTTCAGCGCTCTTGAGGCGCTCGATGATATCGGGAGTAGCCTCCATCTTATCGTAACGAATGCGGTTGCGCAAGCTGCCTTCGAGGGCAATGGGGAAGTTAGAAATGAGGGCCGCGAAGTAGCGACGGCTCGATTTGGCCTCGCGCGGCAGTAGAGCATTCATTTCCATCGCCAAGCCGCGGCAGTGCGACACCAGCTGCCCCCACACGCCGCGGCCTTCGTAGTAGCGGTCGTAGGCGGTGTTGGTGCGAAACACCAGCAGCAGGCTAAGCAGAATGCCCAGAATGGAGAGGTATTCACGCCCGATACGAATATCGAGCGTATGATAATCCAAACTGACGACGGCGATTGCCGAACCGTAAATCCCTACCAGGGCCACACGTTTGATGAGCAGTCGAATAACTGCGGAGGTATGGAAGTGCCAAAGGGCCCGCCACCAGTCTCCACCCTGATACACTATCATGGAAGTGGTAATTAGTTTCTATCCAGCAACAAGTGAAGGAAGCCGGGGTAGCGGGCAGCCAGAAGTATACGCACGAAGCCAAGTGGATGGCTGAGTGGATACGTCGGCCTCAACATAAGCTGTGCCAGCTTCGGGGCCAAGCTCGACCGTAGAAGTGGGCCGCCGGATCTAGATAGTGTACGGAAACCGCTCGATGAACTTGATGGAGGATTTTCGACTACGAAAGTAGATTGAATAAATAGTAACAAATTTTTCTTGTCAAATGCAATTTTTGCATTTTGAGCCTATAAAGTTACGGTTTCCGCTGCGGCTCACCAACTTCGGCACGTCGAAATTCCTGAGAATATAGGCGGGTCGGCAGGGAGCAATGCGCCGCGCCGGGAGTGCGGGTGCGAGGTTAGCGACAGGCAGGTGCCCGGTTGAACGCCGCGCTGCCCGGGGCGGGCGGCGGCGGTTCGGCGGCGGGCCGTTTTCTTTGTAGCTCACTATCCTTCCGGCATGGAACTTCTTAAGCACTTCTTCGACCTGTTGCTACACCTCGACAAAACCCTCGTGAACGTGGTGCACGATTATGGTAACCTTACCTATCTCATCCTGTTTCTCATCATCTTCACCGAAACCGGGGTAATCGTGTTTCCCTTCCTACCCGGCGACTCGCTGCTGTTTGTGGCTGGCACGCTGGCCGCGCAGCCTAATCCTGATACTGGCCTGCCTCTACTCAACATTTGGATATTGATTCCGCTGCTGATGGCGGCAGCCTTCATCGGTGACAACCTCAACTATATGGTAGGCGACTACCTGGGGCCACGCGTGTTTCGTGAGAACTACAAGTTCCTGAACCGCAAATACCTCGACCAGACCCAGGCGTTCTACGCCAAGCACGGCGGCAAAACCATTATCATGGCGCGCTTCGTGCCCATCGTGCGCACGTTTGCGCCGTTTGTGGCCGGCGTGGGCACCATGACGTATCGCTACTTTGCTTCATTCAGCGTTATGGGGGCGGCGCTGTGGGTGGTGTCGCTCACGTTGGCGGGCTACTTCTTCGGCAATATTCCGTGGGTACAGCACAACTTCACGCTGGTGATTTATGCCATTATTGTGGTGTCGGTGCTACCGCCGCTGTGGTCGTTTTTGAAGAGCAAGTTAGGCGGCACGCCGGCTACCAAGTAGGTTTAGTTGAGCATCGTTAATAAAGCCGGCGGCACAACGTTTCAACAATTCCTGAACGGTTGCTGAGTTACTTGCGTGTTGTTTCTCGTCAGCCGTTTTAATTATGCGCCAGTTCGGGCTTATCGGCCGCACCCTTCAGCACTCGTTTTCGCAGACTTACTTCAGCCAGAAGTTCTACTCGCAGGACCTGGCCGACCATCGCTACGACTTATTTGAGCTGGCCGCTATTGGCGAACTGCCAGGCCTGCTGCGCGCCCACCCCGACCTGGTGGGCCTGAACGTGACCGTGCCTTACAAGGAGAGCGTGGTAACTTACCTCGACGAGCTGGCGCCGTCAGCCGCCCGGGTGGGGGCCGTGAACGTGATTGAATGCCTGCCGGAGGGCCGGTTGCGGGGCCACAACACCGACGTGACGGGCTTTCGGGAGTCACTGCGTCGGTTTTATCCGGTAATGCCCGGGCAGCGGGCGCTGGTGCTGGGCAGCGGCGGGGCGGCCAAAGCCGTGGGCGTGGCCTTGAGCGACCTGGGCATTGGCTACTGGCTGGTAACGCGCGACCCGCTGGGAGCCGGCCTCACTTACGACGAGCTGACGCCGACGCTGCTGGCTGGGCACCATCTCATTATTAATGCCACGCCGCTGGGCACGTTTCCGCGCGTGGAGGAATGCCCGCGCCTGCCTTACGAGGCCCTGACGGCCCAGCACTACCTCTACGACCTGGTGTATAACCCGGCCGAAACCCGGTTTTTGCAGCGTGGGCACGAAGCCGGGGCGCACATTAAGAACGGGTTTGAGATGCTGGAGCGGCAGGCCGAAGCGGCCTGGGACATCTGGAACGGGCGGTAGGTGGCCGCGCGGGCGTTGTGCTGCGCGCCGTTTGTCGGGCCGGCTCAAAAGATTTTACCCCGTCTGCAACCATTTGCCAGCCTGGGCGCATCTTGTATTTGCCGGCCTGCTTTGGGGAAGCAGCCGGCAAATTTCTTTCTCCTAAGCTGCAAAAAATGACCTTTCTTTCCACACTTCCTTTTTCTTCCCTGACCGGCACGGGCTACCGGTCGCGGGCATGAGCGCCGCGACGTGGTTTGCGTTCGGGGCCGACGATGCGCTTCCCGACCAGCCCGCCGTGGCCCCGCGCCTGACGGCCAGTCGCAGCTCGGCCCTCACCAGCCCGCCCACCGAGGCCGAGCTGATTGACGGCTGCCTGCGCGGCCGCCAGCTGGCTCAGAAGCTGCTTTACGACAAGTTTGCCGGTAAAATGATGGCCGTGTGCCTGCGCTACGCTCAGACGACCTTCGAGGCTGAAGACGTGCTGCAGGAAGGCTTTCTGACGGTGTTTCGCACGCTGGGCAGCTTCCGGCGCGAGTGCCCGCTGGAGTTCTGGATACGGCGCATTATGATTAACGCGGCCCTGCGCCAGCACCGCCGCAATGCGTCGTTGGTGGCAGTGAGCGACGGCGAATACCCTGAAACGCTGGCCAGCGAAGAATTTACCCTCAGCAACTATAACTTCAACGAGCTACTAAATATGGTGCAGGAGCTGGCTCCGCGCTACCGTATGGTCTTCAACCTTTACGCTATCGAGGGCTATACTCACAAGGAAATCGGCGAATTACTAACTATCAGCGAGGGAACCAGCAAGTCGCAATACTCCCGTGCCCGCGTCATCCTGCAAACTAAACTGGAGCGCCTCAGTGCCCCCATCAGCCATGTCCGTTAATCCTATCGAAGAAACTACTACGCCTAAAGCCACCGGCAACCTGGAGGAATTATTCCGCCACCACCTGGGGGAAGAGGCCGCCGTGCCACCGCGCCCCATGCTCTGGGAGCAGATTGACAACTCGCTGCTGCTGCGCCAGAACGAGCAGTACCGCCGCCGGCTGGTAGCCACCCGCTGGGTAGCGGCCGCCAGTCTGCTGCTGGCCACGCTGGCCGGTACCGGCTGGTGGGCCGGCCGCTCCGGCCTGATGGGCGGCCCCGAAATGGCGGCCACCTCACACACCGCTACCGGCCGCCAGACGGCCACTACCTCCGATGGGAAAACTGCGGGGACGAGCGGCCCCCGTGCTACGGCCCCCGCGGCTTGGTCGCCGAATGCCCCGGAGCTGGTAGCTACCACTACGCAAGCAACTGGGGCTACTGCCGCCGAACAGGCAAAACAGGCCGGCCGGGTAAGTCGGTCTACGAACGATGTGGCCGCTGCCCGATATGGCGCGGCAATAGCTTTGTCGGCGGGCACCACGGCAGCGCAACGTTTCGGCAAAGCTTCGGCAACGTCCACAATTGCTGGCCAACTGGCTCGGTCGGGCCGGAACGAGGTTGCCAGCAATGCGATGGCAACGGCAGCAACCCACGCGAATCCAGGGGCCCTACAAACGGTCGTTGCGTCTAAAGCCGGTACGCTGGCCACTACCCGCTCCGCCACGGCCGCAGGGCTGGCCGCCACCGAAGGCACTACCGGGGCCGCCCTGTCGGGCGTCGCTTCGGCTGGCGGCAGCGCGGCAGCAGCTACAAGCGGCGCAACTGAAGGGGCTGCTCTGCCAGCCTTGGCAATGGCCACGCCCGCTGCCACCGTAGCCGAAGAAACGGCCGCCCTGGCCGCCCACCCGGCCGCCCTGAGCCTGGCCGAAGCGCCTGCCCTGCCGGGCAGCCTCGCTGCCGGAGCCGAGCCAACCGGCCTGGCCGCCACGCCGCACCGCTGGCAGTATAGCGCCACCTACACGGCCGGCGCTTTCAACCCCAATGTGAATTTCTCGCGGGCCGGCATCGAGCCCGAATACGGCTACAACCCCGTGCTGGGGCCGGCCGAGCTGAGCGAAGCCGCCGCCGCCGAGTACCGGCAGAACCTGCGCCCTGGCTTGAGCCAGCGGGTGGCCCTGGTGGCCAGTCGCCACCTGCGCGGCCACTGGAGCCTGAGCACCGGTGCGGAAATGAGCAAAGCCCACGCCCGCTCGGCCACCACGGTGTCTTTCGTGGGCGAGCAGGTAGCCGATGGCGGCCAGACCGTGGGCCAGGGTGCCCTGCGCACGACCGATTTCAGCTACACCATGGCCGGCCTGCCGCTGGAGTTGCGCTACGCCAACCCGGCCAAACGTGGCTGGAGCCTCTACGGCCGCCTGGGCGGCGTGGTGAGCGCCCTGCTGAGCAGCCGCAGCGAAGTAGCTGGCCGCCCCGAAGCTACCCAGACGTACTCCTTAACCTCGGCCAGCACGCCGTACCGCCGCCTTGCGAGCAGCGTGCGCGGCGCGGCCGGCGCAAGGTTTAGCCCGGGCGTGGGGCACTGGGCCTTCACGCTGGGGCCGGTGGCCGAAGTCGGGATGGTGTCGTTGAACGCCCACCCGGTGCAGAGCTACTTTGCCCAGAGCCACCCGTACAGCGTGGGCATGGAGGCCGGGCTGGAATTCGGGCGGTAGGCTGTTGGCAAGGAGGTGATGGAGTAAGAAGACCGTCGTGCCGAGCGCAGCCGGGGCCTCTCGCGGGTGGCAGTAACTCAATCGTATTGATGAGTGAAAGCACGCGAGAGGCCTCGGCTGCGCTCGGCATGACCGTTTCATTATTGTTCTACGCCAACGACCTTTTCCGATTCCCGCGAAACCCATTGCGCGTCGTTTGGGTTAAGGTAGGCTGACCAATTCGGCCTACCTTTCGCATTGCATGGAGTACCAACTGACCTCTGAATTCAAGCCCACGGGCGACCAGCCCACCGCCATTGCCAAGCTTGTGCAGGGCGTAAACAACGGCGAGCACGCCCAGGTACTGCTGGGCGCTACCGGCACCGGTAAAACCTTCACGATGGCCAACGTGATTGCCGAAACCGGCAAGCCGGCCCTGGTGCTCTGCCACAACAAAACGCTGGCCGCCCAGCTCTACGGCGAGTTCAAGGCGTTTTTTCCGCAGAATGCCGTCGAGTACTACATCAGCTACTACGACTACTACCAGCCGGAGGCCTACATCGCCAGCACCGACGTATTCATCGAGAAGGACCTGGCCATTAACGCCGAAATTGAGAAGCTGCGGCTGCATACTACCTCCACGCTGCTGAGCGGGCGGCGCGATGTGATTGTGGTGGCTTCGGTGTCGTGCATCTACGGCATCGGCAACCCCGAGGAGTTCGCCAAAAACGTTATTTTCCTGAAGCCGGGCATGCGCTACACGCGCAATGCGCTGCTGTATCAGTTCGTGCAGATTCTGTACTCGCGCACTGAGGTGGAGTTTTCGCGGGGCACTTTCCGGGTAAAGGGCGACACGGTGGACGTGTTTCCGGCCTACGCCGACTACGCCATCCGGCTGTATTTCTTCGGCGACGAGATTGAGAGTGTGCACAAGATTGACCCGGTGAGCGGCAAGAAGCTCAGCGATGAGCCCAGCGGGCTGGCTCTGTACCCGGCCAACCTGTTCGTGACCGGCAAGGAAACCCTGAACTCGGCCATCAAGCAGATTCAGGACGACATGGTGGCCCAGCACGGCTATTTCGAGCGGGAGGGACGTGACGCGGAGGCCAAGCGCATCATGGAGCGCACGGAGTTCGACCTGGAAATGATTCGGGAGCTGGGCTACTGCTCGGGCATCGAGAACTACTCGCGCTATTTCGATGGCCGCTCACCGGGCTCGCGGCCCTTCTGCCTGCTCGACTATTTCCCCGATGACTACCTGTTAGTAGTAGATGAAAGCCACGCCACCATGCCTCAGATTCGGGCTATGTGGGGCGGCGACCGCAGTCGTAAAACGGCCCTCATCGAGTATGGCTTCCGCCTGCCTTCGGCCCTCGACAATCGGCCGCTGACCTTCAACGAGTTCGAGAGCATGTACCAACAGGCGGTGTACGTATCGGCCACGCCGGCCGACTACGAGCTGGCCCAGGCCGATGGCGTGGTGGTGGAGCAGGTTATCCGCCCGACCGGCCTGCTCGACCCCGAAATCGACATTCGCCCGAGCATCAATCAGATTGACGACCTGCTCGACGAGGTGGACAACCGCGTGAAGATGGGCGACCGGGTACTCGTGACCACCCTCACTAAGCGCATGGCCGAGGAGTTGAGCAAGTACATGGACCGCCTGGGCATCAAGGTGGAGTACGTGCACTCCGATGTAAAAACCCTCGACCGCGTGGAGATTCTGCGCAAGCTGCGCCTGGGCGACATCGACGTACTGATTGGGGTGAACCTGCTGCGCGAAGGGCTTGATTTGCCCGAAGTGAGCTTGGTGGCCATTCTGGATGCCGACAAGGAGGGCTTTCTGCGCGACCAGCGCAGCCTGATTCAGACCATGGGCCGCGCCGCGCGAAACGACCGGGGCAAGGTGATTATGTACGCCGACCGCATCACCGGCTCGATGCAGCGCGCCATCGACGAAACCACCCGCCGCCGCGCTACCCAGCTGGCCTACAACGAGGAGCACAACATCACGCCGCGCACCGTGCGCAAGAGCCACGCCGAAATCATGGGCCAGACCGACCTGGCCGACTACCGCACCGTGGAAGCCGCCGGCTACGGCAACTCCGAAGCCGATGGCGTGGCCCTGGCGATGGCCGCCGAGCCCGTGGTGGCCATGATGAACCGCGCCGAATTGGAAAAGCTCATCAAAACCACCGAGAAGCAGATGGAGGCCGCCGCCAAGGACCTCGACTTCCTCACGGCCGCCAAGCTGCGCGACGAGTTGGCCGCGCTCAAGGGGATGCTGAAAAACAAGCGGGAGTAGGGGCAAAGGCGGCCGGGCCATACTTGCCGACCAGTTGACTTTGACATTGAAGCCATTTAGGAATTCAGGCATCGGTCATCCTAAACAGCTTCATTAAAAGGGAAATATGGGAATGGTTATCTTCGCCCCACGTTTTACTTTTTCTGCTTAAAACCCATGTCATTTCCTTTTTCTAAGTCGCTGGTGGCGGCGGGCCTGCTGGCCGGCGGCGTAGCTATCACACCAGCCAAAGCCCAATCGGCAGGCAACTACACTTACCAACTGGTTACCACCATCGAGTCGGTGGTGCCGGGCGGTTTTGGCCGTTCCAAGGTATCGTATACGCCTGTCTTCAAGGGCATCAAGGAAGCGCCGATGGAAAACCTGTTCAGCCTTACCGGCCTGAACATGGCTAACCTGCAGAAAAACGAAGAAACCATCGTGGCCCTCACCCAGCAAATGGCCTCCGAGGGCTACGACCTGGTGCAGGCCCTGCCCCTCACTTCCTCCATTCAGGGCAGCGGTATTTTCATGACGCGCTACATTTTTCGAAAGGCAAAGTAGCTGGGATTTTAGCCAAAAGAAAAGCACGCTGGGTAACCCCGGCGTGCTTTTCTTTTGGGCTATTGGCGCCAACTTACAGTTGCCGGTACAGTACGCCGTTCTTCATCACGAGGCGGACCTGGCGCAGGGCGGCCACATCCTGGGTGGGGGTCGCCGGCTACGGCTACGAGGCCGGTGAGAAGGCAGGCCATGCCTTTATTGATAGTCGCCGCCGCGCACGCGGGTCGCGACGTAACCGGGGAAGGTGCCGGTTTTATCGTAATCCAGAAAAGCTTGGTACATGGCCTGGTTGCCAAAGCGCGACAGCTTGTTGATGGCCAGTACGACGGGCAGCCCAACGAAAATGACATAGCCCAGTGGCGATACGGTAAGGGTGTAAGTACCTCCCGAGCTGCTTGTGTGGGTGCCTGCCTGAGTAGCAAATAAGGTTAGGAAAGCGGCTCCGGCACCGAGCCAGATAAACCCGCCAGTGTGGTGTTTGGCAAACATATGAATGACAGCGCGGCCTTCCCGGTCGTTGGCGTAGCGCTTCGTCAGATACTCGGCGTAGCTGCCTGGCACTAGCAAGGGCGTAAGCATCACCTCTTTGGCCGGAGCCGCTGAAACCGGGGCGCTGGTAGCGGCTGGGGTGACGGTAGCTGCCGGGGCTGGAGTGGCCAAGGCGGGAGTTGTTTGGGCCGGAGTAGCCGGGGCCGGAGTTGTTTGAGCGCGGGCAGAAAAGGACAGCACGAAAAGGGCACCCATCGACAGGATGGAGCGGGGAGAAAAACCAGTCATAAAAAAACAGAGAAAGAGAAAAGGATAGACGCCCCCTTATTTATTGGGCAGTTAAAAAGCTAATTCGCTGCCCCGAAACCGGCAAATTAGTTTTCAACGCGTTCGGGTTATGCCTTCGGCTAAGGCAATAATATGACCCTGGGCAGCCGCTTTCTACGGCTGCCGGTAGAGCACGCCGCCCTTCATCACGAGGCGCACCTGACGCAGAGCGGCTACGTCCTGGGTGGGGTCGCCGGCCACGGCCACGAGGTCGGCCAGCAGGCCAGGGGCGAGGCGGCCGCGGTCGGCGAGGTGGAAGATTTGGGCGTTGCCGCTGGTGGCCTGGCGCAGTACCAGCAGCGGGCTGAGGCCGTAGTCGCGCACTAGCAGCTCCATTTCGCGGGCGTTGTCGCCGTGCGGGAATACGCCCACGTCGCCACCCATCGCCAGCGTTACGTCGGCTTTCAGGGCGGCGGCCATGCTCACGTGTTTTTGCTGAATGCGGGGTGGCATGAGGTCGGTGCCCTTACGCCAGCCCTTGTATTGGGCAGTGGCGTCGCCGGCGGCCACGGTGGGACACAGGACCACGCCGCGCTGCTTCATCAGGGCAAATATTTCGGCGGTGCCGCCGTCGCCGTGCTCGATGGTTTCGACCCCGGCCAGGATGGCGCGGCGCATACCCTCGGGCGTGGCGGCATGGGCCACCACGCCGCGCCCGGCCGCGC
>JANXMN010000037.1 GCA_025354605.1 Hymenobacter sp.
GTGCGCTACGGCCGCGACGACCTGCGGCCGTGGGCGCGCAACGCCACCAAGTACAAGATTTCGCCCCAGGAAATGCCCCTGTTTCGGGAGTTGTACAAGCTGCGCGACGCGGTGGCCCGGCAGCTCGACCGCCCGCCCTACCACGTGCTCAGCAACGACCGTTTGGCCGAGCTTACCCGCAACCCCATCGAAACCGTGAACCAGCTGCGCGGCGCCAACGGCCTGCACCCCGAGCTGAAGCGCGCCCCCTACGCCGAGCAGCTGTTAGCCATTGGCACCACCGACCTGGAACCCGACGCGCCGCTGCCGCCCGAGCAGCGCAAGTTTCCGTTTCGGCGCCGCCTCAACGGGGTCGCGGCCGTCCGCGCCGATGCCCGCGAGGCCCAGCTCATGGCCCTGAAAGCCCACGTCGTCGCCGACCACGGCAGCACTATGGCCAACATGGTGCTCAGCAACCGTCTTATCGCCGACATCATCGAGCTGGGCGCGACGGCTGCCTTGCGCCCCTGGCAACAGGGCATTCTGCAAGCCTCGGCCGAAAAGCATGGGGTCGACTTCGCTGCGCTGGAGCAGCCCTTTGCCTAAGCAATTCTCTTCTTTCTCTTCCTTCCATTTTATTCCTTCCATGAAGCATTTCTTGCCTTTTTCACCCAAACTTTGCCTAAGCAGCTACGGCCCGTGGGCGGCTATGCTACTGGCCCTGAGTGGCCTGGCTACTACCGCCGACGCTCAAACATTATTCGGCACCGCTACCCAGTATAACAGCAGTGGCAACGGCCCGGTCGAAGTAGCTACCGGTGACTTCAACGGCGACGGCCGGCCTGACCTTGTGTTAGCCAACTACAGCTCCAGTTCGGTGGGCGTGTTGCTGGCGCAACCGGCCCCAGCGGCGGCAGGCACCTTTGCCGCCACCGCTGCTACCTACGCTCTGCCTAGTGGGGCGAATCCCTACGGCGTGGCCGTGGGCGACCTGAACAACGACGGCCGCCCCGACATTGTGGTGGCCAACTCCACCTCGAACAACATCAGTGTACTGCTGAACTCGGCTACCGCGCCCGGCACTTTCCCGGCTACGGCTACTTCGTACAATACCGGGGGCAGCTTCATTATCGGCGTGGCGCTGGCTGACTTCGACGGCGATGGGCGACTCGATATTGTATCCAACAACTACAACCAAAGCCTGATAAGTGTACTGCTGAACTCGGCCGCTACGCCCGGCACTTTCCCCAATGCCCGCACCTATGGCAGCGGCGGCAACCAACCAGCTTGCGTGGCCGTGGGTGATTTCAATGCCGACGGTCGGCCCGATATCGTCACGTCGAACAATAGCAGCGGCTCTATTGGCGTGCTCCTGAACTCAGCCACCATCCCCGGCACTTTCCCGGCCACCGCGACTGCTTACTCAACCGGCGGCACCGGCCCTGACGGAGTGGCCGTGAGCGATATGAACGGTGATGGGCGACCCGATATTGCCGTCGTGAACGGCAATAATGGCAGTACCAACGGCTCCATCGCCATCTTCTTCAACTCGGCGGCTGCGCCGGGCACGTTCCCGGCCACCGCCATCACGTATCCCAGCGGGGGGGCCAGCTCCCGCCGGCTGGCATTGGGCGACTTCAATGCCGATGGCCGGCCCGACTTAGCCGTTAGCAACCAGGGTACCAGTTTCGTAACGGTTCTTCTCAACGCCGCCGCACCAGCCGCAGCCGGTACGTATGCGGCGGCTGTTCCTTATGCTACGGGTGGCAGCGGGACGTTTGGCGTAGCCGTGCGTGACATGAACAATGACCAGCGGCCCGATATCGTCGCCACTAATTACATCAGCAGCACGGTAAGTGTGCTCCTGAACCAGTCGACTGCCCCGTTGGCCACCGCACCGGCTCTGGCTGCTGCCGGAGTCGCGCTCTACCCCAACCCAGCCCACGAAGCCTTTACCGTATCCCTGCCCGGCCTGGCGAGCTCTATGCTGGTAGAGGCTGACTTATTCAATGCCCTAGGCCAGGTGGTGCTGCATTCCTCGGCCACGCCAGCCGTCGGCCGCTCCCTTACGCTACAAACTGCTGGCTTGCCCGCCGGCGTGTACCAATTGCGCCTACAAGCCGATGCTACGACCTGCTTTAAGCGGATGGTGATTCAGTAGGTTCGTTTGCCCAATGAGCCTGCCTGAGTGGCTGGTTTTGCCCTACACAAAAGAAGCCGCAGCTAGAGTAGCTGCGGCTTCTTTTGTTTAAGAAACACCGATGGGAAAGTCGAATCTGTTCAATTCTTTAAATTCGCTAAATCTGCGGTCTAGACATTAAAACTGCGCTTCTTCGGTGCTGCCTACCAGGGCGGCGGTGCTGGTCTGGTTGCTGGTGACGACGTTCTGCACGGCATCGAAGTAGCCGGTGCCGACGAAGGACTGGTGCTTCACGGCCTGGTAGCCGTCTTTAGCCAGGGCGAATTCGCGCTCCTGCAGCTCGGAGTAGCCGGCCATGCCGCGCTGGCGGTAGGCCTGGGCCAGTTCAAACATGCTGGTGTTCAGCGCATGGAAACCGGCCAGGGTGATAAACTGGAACTTGTAGCCCATCGCGGCCAGCTCCTCACGGAAGGTTTCCATCTGCTCCACGCTCAGCTTGGAAGCCCAGTTGAACGAAGGCGAGCAGTTGTAGGCTAGCAGCTTGCCGGGGAACTGCGCGTGAATGGCTTCGGCGAAGCGGCGGGCATCGCCGAGGTCGGGATGCGAGGTTTCCATCCAGATGAGGTCAGCGTAGGGGGCGTAAGACAGGCCGCGGGCAATGCCGGCCTCGATGCCGCAGCGGATGCGGTAGAAACCTTCGTTGGTGCGCTCAGCTTCCTGCAGGATGAAGGGCTGGTCGCGTGGGTCCACGTCGGCGGTCAGCAAGTCGGCCGCGTCGGCATCGGTACGAGCCACGATGAGTGTGGGCACGCCCATTACGTCGGCCGCCAGACGGGCAGCCACCAGCTTGTTGATGGCTTCTTGGGTGGGCACGAGCACTTTGCCGCCCAGGTGCCCGCACTTCTTAGCCGACGACAGTTGGTCTTCGAAGTGTACACCGGCGGCCCCGGCCTCAATCATCATCTTCATCAGCTCGAAGGCGTTGAGATTGCCACCGAAGCCGGCTTCGGCATCGGCCACGATGGGCGCGAGGTAATGAATGTCGCTGCGGCCGTCGAGGTGCTGAATCTGGTCGGCCCGCAGCAGGGCGTTGTTGATGCGGCGCACCACGGCCGGCACGCTGTCCACGGGGTACAAGCTCTGGTCGGGGTACATGTGGCCGGCGCCGTTGGCATCGGCTGCTACCTGCCAGCCGCTGAGGTAGATGGCCAGCAAGCCGGCCTGCACTTCCTGCACGGCCTGGTTGCCGGTGAGTGCGCCCAAACCGGCCACGTACTCCCGGGTGTGCAGCAAGTCCCAAAGCCGCTCGGCACCCTGGCGGGCCAGCGAGTATTCGATGTGCACGGAGCCCTGCAGCTTCACTACGTCTTCGGGTGAGTAAGGGCGCTGAATGCCAATCCAGCGGGGGTTATGGGACCAGTCGAGGGCAATGTCGGCGGCGCGTTGGGCTTGGTTTTTCATGAGAGTGGGGGTTGAATGGTGGTGGGTTGGGATTGGGCAATAGGGAGCCGGGCTACCTGTTCAGGCGGCTTTTTTTGGGTTTGAATTGTGGGAAGTAGCGTGGACTCTGCGAGTCCGCGCGTGGGCGCCAGTCGTTCAGACGCGCGGACTCACAGAATCCACGCTACAGGGTGGCTATGCCAGCTGCTCGTAGGCCGGCACGGTCAGGAATTCGATGAACTTCTCGCTCATCACGAGGCGGTCGAACAGGCGGGCGGCATTCAGGAAATGACCGGTTGCGTACGCCTCCTCCCCTACCAGCGCCTTAATTTTCTCCAGCTGCCCGGGCACCAGGCCGCGGTACAGCTCGGTCGTGACGGGGCGGCCGTCGGCCAGCTTCGTGCCGGGCGTGTGCAGCCACTGCCACACCTGTGCCCGGCTGATTTCGGCGGTGGCGGCATCTTCCATGAGGTTGTAAACGGGCACGCAGCCGTTGCCGGCAAGCCATGCGCCCAGATATTGAACGCCGACGCTGATGTTGTTGCGCAGTCCTGCCTCGGTAATCGGCTGCTCAGGCTGAAAATCAAGCAAGTCGCGCGCGCTGTAGTTGACCGCCGGCAGCTGCTTCGAATACTGGTTCGGC
>JANXMN010000085.1 GCA_025354605.1 Hymenobacter sp.
AGCTTTTCTTCCACCAATACGTCCAGCGCGGCGCACATCACCGCGCAAGCCAAGGGGTTGCCGCCAAATGTGGAGCCGTGCTGGCCGGGCTGAATAGTGAGCATGATGTCGTCATCGGCCAGCACCGCCGACACCGGGAGCACGCCCCCGCTCAGGGCCTTGCCCAGAATCAGCACATCGGCGTGCACGGCCTCGTGGTCGCAGCAGAGCAGCTTGCCGGTCCGGCCCAGGCCGGTCTGAATCTCGTCGGCAATAAATAGCACGTTGTGGGCCTTGCACAGGGCGGCGGCCTGGGCCAGGTAGCCCACTGCCGGCACCATCACGCCCGCCTCGCCCTGGATGGGCTCGACCAGAAAGCCGCACACGTGCGGGTCTTGCAGGGCTTCCTCCAAAGCCTCAATATCGTTGTAGGGCACCACCTGGTAGCCGGGCATGTAGGGGCCGAAGCCGCCCGTGCTGTCGCCGTCGGTGCTGAAGGAGATGATGCCCGTGGTGCGGCCGTGGAAGTTGTGCTCGGCCACCAGAATGCGCGCCATGTTGGGCGCGATGCCTTTTTCCTGGTAGCCCCACTTGCGGGCCAGCTTCAGGGCAGTTTCCACGGCCTCAGCCCCCGAGTTCATCATCAGGGCCTTATCGTAGCCGAACAGCTCGCAGAGCTGCTTTTCGGCCGCCCCCAACTGGTCGTTGAAGAAGGCCCGCGAGGTCAGCGTCAGCTGCTGGGCCTGCTGCGTAAGGGCCGCGATGATGCGCGGGTGGCAGTGGCCCTGGTTCACGGCCGAGTAGGCCGAGAGAAAATCGAAATAGTGCTTGCCGTCCACGTCCCAGAGGTTCACACCCTCGCCCCGGCTCAGCACTACGGGCAGCGGGTGGTAGTTGTGGGCCCCGTACTGGTCTTCGAGCTGCATAAGCTCGGCGGCGCGGGCGGACGTGGCGGTGGGGGAGTCGGTGGCGTGCATAGTGGCGGGAATTAGTGAGGCCCGAAATTACGCAAAAGCCCCGGCCCACCCGCTGTTCAGGGCCGGGCCGCGGCCACGCGGGGCAGAGTCATCGCGAAGTGCTACATCCACTGCGTGCCGTCGCGCGCGAACTCGCCCACCTCGTGCCACTGGTTTGGGTCATCGAGCCCGGTAGTGAAGCGCCCCTTGCCCGCGCCGGGGAGTTGCCCTCCCGAAACGTGCCTCAGCGCCGGGGCCGGGGCAAATTCATGGTAATGCATGGCGCGAAGTAACGGGCCTTGCTCGTGCGGCAGCTACCGCAGGCGCAGGCCCTCCACCTGCTGGGCCGTTTCGGTGTAGCGGCCCACGTAGTTGCCCTCCTCGCGGCCGCTGGCTCGCAGCAGGGTCCAGTCCACCACCGCCGTTTCAGGGAAGCTCACCGGCATGGGCTCGGCCGGGATGGCGGAGTCGGAAGCGGGCAGCAGCAGGGCCTGCACCGTTTTGCCGTTCCAGCCCAGCACCCGCGCCGACGCCTGCCGGAAGCTGGTGTCGGTATCGGCCACGCGCACCGACAGCAGGAACTGGTCGCCGTCAGGCAGGCCGGCCAGAAACTTCTTTTTGGCCTGGGGCAGCGTGCGCAGGGCCTCGCGCACGGGGTCGGCCAGGGCGGTTTCCTGGCGCGCCAGGGCCGGGCGCACGCCAGCCGGGGCCGTGGCGGCCGTGAGCACCACCGGGGTCGGAGCTTGGGCCAGAACCCGGCCGGTACCCCCGGCAAGGGTCCCAGATAGCAACAGCAAGTGAAATAAGCTAGGCGTTTTCATAGAATAAGTTGCAGGATTTAACGCTAAGATACGGTCCGTCGCCGGTTCCTTCCTGCCCGCTCTAACTTTGACTTCGCCATGCCTGCGCCCCAACCCCAGCCACTAGAGCCCGGCGATTTTTACTACACGCCCGAAGGCTATCTCGTTTTCACCGCGCAGTACCACCTGCGACGGGGCAGCTGCTGCGGCAGCGGCTGCCGGCACTGCCCGTGGCGCAAGCCCCCCGCCGGTGCGCCCGCTAGCGAAACGGAAACCTGACGCCACCTGCGGGCAGAACCGTTCGCCGGGGCTTCAATCTGGGGCGTCTTTAAAAAAACGGGCGGGCCGCCACTGCTGCCCGCCCGTTTCACTTGGCTACCGGATTGCCTTAGCTCTTGGCTCCAATCCGCAGCCAGTAGGAGCCGCCGTGCGGCTCCACGGCTTGCAAGGCCGGCCGCTGCCACAGCGGGGCCAGAATGCTTTTCAGCTCGGCATCTTCGCTGATGAAATAATTAGGCAGAATGGTTTCGTAGTGGGTGGGGTTGGCCAGCACGAAGGCCGCCAGTAGGTACTGCTCCGAATAGGCCCGGTCGCACATAAACTGCGGGTAATCGTAGGGCAAGTAAATGTCGTGGATGTGCACGACAACGCCTGGGGCGAGCCGGGGCAGTACTTCCAGAAAAAACACCGTTGCATCGGAGTTGGGCAGCACGCGGTGCGAGTTGTCGATGAAGAGGATGTCGTTGGCCTTGAGCTCGAACAGCGAGGAAAAGTCCGTGTTTTCAAAGGGCTTGCGCACCACCTCGTGGGCCAGGTGGTCGATTTCGGCCCGGGGATAGGGGTCGATGGAGGTAATGCGAGTGGGCAGCCCCTGCTCGCGGATGGCCAGGGCCGCGACTTTAGTCGAGTTGCCCGAGCCTACTTCCACGTACCGGGCCGGCCGGAAATGGGCCAGCATCCCGTAAATCGCCACCATGTCGAGCCCCGGCAGGAAAGAGTTGTTCCAGCCCGGCCGGTTGGCATCGGTTTCGGCCGATGCCTGCTTGATGAGCTCGAACTGCGGCGCGAAAGCCAGAAACCCTTGCAACAACTCGCGGTAAGTAGCCCGGTTGCGGTCGATGATGTCGTAGAGCTGCGGGTGGGGCGGCTTGCCATGCCCGAAGCGCGGCTCAAAAGCGACTTTGTAGTCGAGGAAAATATTTTGATACTTCGGTGAAACAAACCGATACAGTTCTTTAAGCATAGCTGCGAAAGCAAAAAGCCCGACGTGGATGGCCGGGCCGCTACAAACTTACGGTTCGGGAAGTTGCCAGCCGGAAGCATTCCCGGCAGTGGCTCAAATTCTGCGCGGGCACCTGGTGGCAGCGGCCGGGCTGGGGCTGGGGCATCACAATTTTGGTCTTAACCGGCTACTGCGGGCGCTTCTTCGGAGAAATAGGGGAGGGTGTTTGGTGAATGCCAGACTTTTGCCGATATTTGCGGCCCGTTTCCCTGCTTTGTAAAAATTTAACCCTCCGATATTATGGCCCGTGTTTGTGATTTGACCGGCAAGCGTACCCGCGTTGGTAACAACGTTTCGCACGCTAACAACAAGACTAAGCGCAAGTTCTATCCGAACCTGCAGAAGAAGCGCTTCTACGTGCCCGAGCAGGATGCCTGGGTTACCCTGAAAGTGGCGACCTCGACCATCCGTACCATCAGCAAGAATGGCATCATGGCCACGCTGAAGAAGGCCAAGGAGCAGGGCTTCATCGTTTACTAAAGAAAGTTGCCGGTTTCTCGTTGCTGGTTTTCGGTTGAACAGAAAAACCAGAAACAAGCAACGAAAAACCAGAAACCACAGACAAAGCCAGCGCCGCTACCATTGCCTCTCAGGCAACGGTAGCGGCGCTGGCTTTGTCTGTTGGCGACTATCTTGTTTCCTCGTCCGCTTTTTTCGGTAACTCCCGATGCTCATGCCACTTCCGCTTTTTTCGCTTCTCCAACTGCCGCAGTGGGTGCGGCGTTGCTCGCCGGTACTGATTGGCGGATTACTGCTGGCCGGTTCGCCGGTAGCGGCTCAGGCACCCACGTCTATTCCCGAACCCATCGTGGAAGCGGCGCCCCCGGCCCGGCCCACCGACTTTTTGCCGGCCGCTTTCCACAAGCAGCGGCGCGAGCTGCTGCGAGCGCAACTGCCGGCCGGCAGCGTGGCCGTGGTATTTGCCGCGCCGGTGCGCAACCGCGCCAACGACGTCGACTACGTCTACCACCAGAACCCCGACTTTCACTACCTCACCGGTTACGAAGAGCCCGATGCCATGCTGCTGCTCTTCAAGGAACCACGCACCGTGGGCGGGCAGCCGGGCGTCACCGAGGCCCTGTTCACCCAGCCCCGCAACCCCGCCCGCGAGCAATGGACCGGGCGTCGCCTCGGAGCTACGGGGGCCAAAACCCAGCTGGCCCTGCAATACACCGCCGACAACAAGGATTTTGCTGCCGCGGGTATCAAATGGGCCGATTTCGACCACCTGCTTATCACCGACCTGCCCACGGATACCCGCGACGACTTCAGCAACCCCGCCGACTTGCACAACCTGGTGGGCACCTTCCGGCAGCAGGCCGCCGTGCCGGCCGACTACAACCCCGCTCTCAGTAGCTACCACAGCACTATTCGGCGCTACGGTCTGCTCAATGCCAAGCGCTTGGCGGAGCGCCTGAACGCCCAAATCAAGGAAACCCCCGCCCTGGGTGCCGACCCGCTGCTGCGCGACTACCTGGCCGCCACCACCGACGAGGCCCGCCGCGCCGCCATTGCTGCCCATCCCCCCGGCCGCTTCGACGACCAGACCCTCGGCGGCGAGTTGGACAAGTTGCGCGCCGTTAAAACCCCCGAGGAGCTGCTGCTGCTGCGCCGGGCCATTCGCATCAGCGCTCAGGGCCAGCGCGAGGTGCTAAAGCTGCTGCGGCCCGACATGGGCGAGATGGAGGTGCAGGGCCTGCATGAATTCGTGTACCGCCGCTACGGGGCCGAGTTTCAGGGCTACCCCAGCATTGTGGGCGGCGGGGCCAACGGCTGCATCCTGCACTACGAAACCAACGACCGCCAGCGCCTCGATAATGACCTTGTGCTAATGGACTGCGGGGCCGAGTACCACGGCTATTCGGCCGACGTCACGCGTACCGCGCCGCCCTCGGGCAAGTTCAGCCCCGAGCAGCGCCAGATTTACGAACTGGTGCTGGCCGCGCAGGAGGCTGGTTTCGCCGCCTGCCGCCCCGGCGCAGGTTTCGATGCCCCCAACAAAGCCACCCAGGAAGTGGTGGCCGCCGGCCTGCTCCGGCTCGGCATTATCAACAAGAAAGACGATTTCCGCCGCTACTACCCGCATGGGGCTAGCCACTACCTGGGCCTCGACGTGCACGACCGCGGCCCCTACGGCCCGCTGGCGGCCGGCAACGTCATCACCGTCGAGCCCGGCATCTACATCCCCGCCAACTCGGCCTGCGACGCTAAATGGTGGAACATCGGCGTCCGTATCGAGGACGACGTGCTCATTACCCCCACCGGCTCCGAAAACCTCTCGGCCGAAGCCCCCCGCACTGTGGCTGACATCGAAAAGCTGATGGCTGAGCCCAGCATCCTCGATAACTGGAAGCTGCCCGAACTGAAGTAAGGCGGAGTAGCGCGAAATGCCATTTCGCTACGGGCGCAGCGAGTTCGCGAATTCTGATTTCGCCGCGTGCCCATCTGAACGGCGTGGGTGGCGAAATGAAATTTTGCGCTACGCCGCCCCGCCTCGTCGGCTGTTTTACATTACATTGACTCAACCCATTGTCTTTTCCAAAAAGACCCGTACCTTTGCATTCCTAAATTTTAAAACATACACCCCCGTCGAGATGGCCAAGAAAGGAAACCGGGTGCAGGTTATCATGGAATGCACCGAGCATAAAACCTCGGGAATGCCGGGCACCTCGCGCTACATCACTACCAAGAACCGCAAGAACACCCCTGAGCGCATCGAGTTGAAGAAATTCAACCCCATCCTCAAGAAAATGACCGTTCACAAGGAAATTAAATAACCTGAACAATGGCTAAGAAAGTAGTAGCAACGCTGAAGACCGTTGAGAACGCCAAGAACTGGGCAAAAGTAATTCGGGCCGTAAAATCGGAGAAAACTGGTGCTTACACCTTCCGCGAGGAAATGGTGCTGCTCGACAAAGTGCAGGAGTACTTGGCTACCGGCAACAAATAGTTGCTGGCCGTCCGCGGCTTCGTAAAAGTTTAAAAAGTCCCACCTTCGTGGGACTTTTTGCGTGTAGGGGTGGGGCTTGCCCCCACCCGTCGTTGAACGATATTCGTTGAGCGATTCCACCGTTCGTCGTTCATACGTCCGGGCGGGGGCAAGCCCCGCACCCTACAACCCTCCCCCATGGGCCTCTTCGATTTTTTTAAAAAGGATAAGGAAACCCCCGCCCAGCAGGCTTCGCTCGATGCCGGCCTGGAAAAGACCAAAACCAACTTCTTCGAGCAGCTAAGCAAGGCCGTGGTGGGCAAAAGCACCGTGGACGAAGCGGTGCTCGACGACCTGGAAACCCTGCTCGTGCACGCCGACGTGGGCATCGAAACGACCGTCAAGGTCATCGACCGGATTGAGGCCCGCGTGGCCCGCGACAAGTACGTGAGCACATCGGAGCTCGACCGTATCCTGCGGGAGGAAATCGCGGCCCTGCTGGAGGACAACAAGTCGGGCTCGACGGCGGTGCTCGACCGGGCCGGCAGCACCGGGCAGCCCTTCGTTATTATGGTAGTGGGCGTGAATGGGGTAGGTAAAACTACCACGATTGGCAAACTAGCGCACCGTTTCCACGCGGCCGGCAAGAAGGTGGTGCTGGGCGCGGCCGATACCTTTCGGGCGGCCGCCGTCGACCAGCTCATCATTTGGGGGCAGCGGGTGGGTGTGCCCGTTGTGAGCCACGGCATGAATACCGACCCGGCCTCGGTGGCCTACGATGCCGTGCAGAAAGGCGTGGAAATGGGGGCCGACGTAGTCATTATCGACACCGCCGGCCGGCTGCACAACAAGGTGAACCTGATGAACGAGCTCAGCAAAATCAAGCGCGTAATGCAGAAGGTGATTCCTGATGCCCCGCACGAAGTGCTGCTGGTGCTCGACGGCAGCACTGGCCAGAACGCCTTTCTGCAGGCCAAGGAGTTCACCAAAGCCACCGAAGTCACGGCCCTGGCCATCACCAAGCTCGACGGTACGGCGCGCGGCGGCGTGGTCATCGGCATTTCCGACCAGTTCAGCATCCCGGTGCGCTACATCGGGGTGGGGGAGAAGATGACCGACTTGCAGCTCTTCGACCGCCACACCTATGTGAACTCGCTGTTCAAGAAATAACCGGCTCCCCGCCGAGCAACAATCGCGGCCCGCCCCACCGGATACTACTGGCGGAGGCGGGCCGTTTACCTTCGTGCTATGAATGAGATGCAAACATTGGCCGTGGTGGGAGCCGGCACTATGGGCTTGGGCATTGCCCAGCTCGGTGTGCAGCACGGCCTGCCCACGGTGCTGTTCGACCTGAGCCCCACGGCCCTCGAAAAGGCACGGACTGCCATTGCTGCTGGTTTGGGCAAACTGGTAGCGAAAAATAAGCTGACCCCCGAGGCCCGCGAGGCCGCCCTGGCCCACCTCACCCTCACCACCGCGCTGGCCGACGTGCACGCCGACTGCATTATTGAGGCTGTGGTAGAGCGACTTGATGTGAAGCACAAGCTTTTCCAGGACCTGGCCGCAATCAACAGCCCGGCCACCATTTTGGCTTCCAATACGTCCTCGTTGCCCATTACGCAACTGGCGGCGGCGGTGCCTGGCCCGGAGCGGGTGGTGGGTATGCACTTCTTCAACCCGGCCCCGGTGATGCCGCTGGTCGAGGTAATTAGTGGCGTGGCGACTGCCCCAGCGGTGGCCGCCGCCGTGGAAGCCTTGGCCCGCCGCCTGGGCAAAACACCCGTGCGCGCCGCCGATGCCCCTGGCTTCATCGTGAACCGCGTGGCCCGGCACTACTACGTGGAGAGCCTGAAGGCGCTGGAAGAAAACGTGGCTCCGCTCGAAGTAATCGACGAATTGCTCGAAGCCAGCGGATTTAAAATGGGGCCCTTCCGGTTGATGGACCTGATTGGTGTGGACACCAACTTCTCAGTGACCAGTGCCATGTTTGCCTCTTTTCATCAGGACGGCAAATTTCGCCCCAGCCGTATTCAGCAGCAGAAGGTGGATGCTGGCCACCACGGCCGCAAAACCGGCCGCGGCTTCTACTCCTACGAATAACCCCTGCCGCTATGCCGTTGCCATTTCGCTGGTTTCGCCCCACCGCACTCGTGGCACCCATTGGCCTGCTGCTGGCCGCCTGCGGCAGCAATGCCGATGTGCAGCCCCAGATTCCCTATGCTCCGGTCAACCTTAGCCTAAGCTTGGCCCAGCAGGAATATGCTCAACTGCGATTCGATAACGGGGCGGTGAGCCTGCCCGCCAGAGGCCCGGCCGGCAACGGCGGCGTGAAGGGAGTGATTGTAGTGCGCCAGAGTGTGGGCCTGTTTCTGGCGTTTGAGCGCAACTGCCCATACCGCCCCTACGATGCCTGCGCCACCGTATCGCTTGACCGCAATTCGCGCCTGTTCATGCGCGATTCGTGTTGCAACTCTCAATTCGACCTCCAGGGGCGGGTAACTGGCGGCCCGGCTCCGCTGCCACTTAAGCAGTACAGTGTCAGCGTGCAAGGCGGCCAAATTAGCATTGCCAACTAAGCAGCGCCAGAATTTTTGGAAAAAAATTGGCGACAGACTTGTGCAACTTCGACACATGGTTGTAGATTTGCACTCCGAAACAACAATAACCGGGTTTCGGGCAAGAAATTGCTTCCTTAGCTCAGCCGGTTAGAGCATCTGACTGTTAATCAGAGGGTCCCTGGTTCGAGCCCAGGAGGGAGCGCTACGACAGAAAACACCCGCCGATAACCGGCGGGTGTTTTTGCGTTTATGCTTTTTTGAGGTCTTTAGGGCATATTTCGGGTGAACAACTGCTTGGAAAATCGGTCATGTTCGGTTATTTTTGGGTGTAAACTGGGACACAATCCGGGACAGAAACCGGGACATAACCGCAAAACAGCCGATTGTAATGCTACGCTCTACCCCCTACAAGAAGAAAATAAGCGTGCGGTTGTATCCGCGACTTTCGGCCACCAACCAGAGCGGAATGTGCCCTGTACGGCTCACGGCGCGATGGCACGGGGAGGAATTGCAGGTAGACACGGGCGAAATCATCCTGCCGCAGCGAGTACGGAGTGACGGGGAGGTAGAAAAGCTTTGGCAGAGCGACTCGCAAATGGTGCTGGGTGGGCGCAAGCTGACGGTGAAGGAAGAAGGGACGATGCCTACTCACCCTGATTTGTTTACCAACATCAATGCCCGCCTTGTTAATGTAGTGAAGCAGGTGACGGATACGTTCAACCGGCTTTATGATGCGGCTCCGTTTGAGAAGGTGAGCAAGGCAGCGATGCTGGCGGAGCTGTTGCCGACCGAAGGGCGGTCAGTTGCCGTGGCTGCTCCGTTGAAGGTGGAGGCTGCTCGTACCTTCCGGCAGGTGCTGGAGGAGTGGAAGGCAGAAAACCGCAACCTGGCCAAGGACTCGCTGCGCAAGTACGACCAGCTGGCCACGATGATGGAAGTGTGGCGCCCGGAACTCCGGCCGGGACAGGTGACGCAAAAGGTAGCCAAGGAGTATCAGCAGTACCTGCTGGACCTGCAGAAGTCGGACGCGACTATCAAAGTCCATTTCGGAGGCATCCGGAAGTGCCTGGAGCAGCTGAACCTGAAAGCGGACATGGCCTGGCTGCAATACTCGGCCAAGAACGCGCCGCAGCTGGATTTGGAGATGGACG
>JANXMN010000130.1 GCA_025354605.1 Hymenobacter sp.
TACACGCTCGCGGCGGTTGCCCCGGCGGCGGCCCAGCACAAGCCCGCTGCGACCACCGCAGTGCCCAACCAACAGGCCACCCTCACGGCCAACGACGCCAAAGTTGAAGCGCTCCTCAAGCAGCTGACGCTGGAAGAGAAAATCAAGATGATTCACGCCAACTCGGCCTTTGCTTCGGGCGGCATTGACCGCCTGGGTATTCCCGAGCTGATGACTTCCGACGGCCCGCATGGCGTGCGCCCCGAGCAGGGCCGCGACTGGCGCGGCGTGAAAGATGCCAAAGACGCCGGCACCTACATGCCCACCAACAACACCCTGGCCGCCACCTGGAACCCGGCCCTGGGCTACGCCTACGGCACCGTGCTGGGCCAGGAAGCCAGCGCCCGGGGCAAGGACATGATTCTGGGGCCCGGCATCAACATCGTGCGCGCCCCGTTGAATGGCCGCAACTTTGAGTACCTGAGCGAGGACCCGTACCTGGTGTCGCGCATGGTGGTGGGCTACATTCGGGGCGTGCAGGCGCAGGGCGTGTCGGCCTGCGTGAAGCACTACGCCCTGAATAACCAGGAAACGCACCGCGACGACATCGACGTGAACGTGAGCGAGCGGGCCCTGCGCGAAATCTACCTGCCGGGCTTTCGGGCCGCCGTGCAGCAGGGCGGCGTGTACTCGCTCATGGGCTCGTACAACAAGTTTCGGGGCACCTACGCCACCGAAAACGCCTACCTGATGAACGGTATTCTGAAGGGCGAATGGGGATTCAAAGGCCTTGTAATCAGTGACTGGGGCTCGGTGCATTCCACGGAGGAAGCCCTGCGCAACGGCACCGACCTCGAAATGGGCACCGACCTGGTGCTGATGAGCAAGGGCCTCGACCAGAGCGCCACGGCCTCGGGCGTAACCGGCCAGCCCGACCTGGTGAATGGCAGCAACCAAAGTCTGTACAACCGCTTTTACCTGGCCGACCCTGCCCTCGAAGCCATCAAAAAGGACCCCAAGCTCGTGCCGCTGCTCGACGAAAAAGTGCGGCGCATTCTGCGGGTGGAGTTTGCCACGCACATGCTGGGCGGCACCAAGCGCCAGCCGGGCTCTTACAACACGAAGGAGCACCAGGCCACGGCCCTGAAAGTGGCCGAGGAAGGCATCGTGCTGCTGAAAAATGACGGCATTCTGCCCCTGAAAAAAACCGTGAAAACGGTGGCCGTTATCGGGGCCAATGCTACTCGCGAGAATGCCGGCGGCGGCGGCAGCGCTCAGCTCAAGGCCACCTATGAGATTACGCCCTTGCAGGGCATTAAGAACGCGCTGGGCAGCGGAGCCACGGTCACGTTCAGCCCCGGCTACACCATTGCCCGCGACCAAAAGGCCGACCCTAAACTAATGGCCGAGGCCGTGGCCGCCGCCAAAGCCGCCGACGTGGTGATTTACGTAGGGGGCTCCTTCCACGGCTACGACTACACCAAGTGGAGCGACAACGCCTACGACGCCGAAGGCACCGACAAGCCCGACCTGAAAATGCCTTTCGGCCAGGACGAGCTGGTGCAAGCCGTGCAGGCCGCCAACCCCAATACGGTGGTGGTGCTGCTCGGCGGCGGGCCAATTGAGGTGGCAGCCTGGGCCGGCCAGGCCAAGGCCGTGCTCGAAGCCTGGTACCCCGGTATGGAAGGTGGCAACGCCCTGGCGCACATCCTGTTCGGCGACGTGAACCCATCCGGCAAGCTGCCCTTCACCTTCCCCGTGAAGCTGGAAGATGCGCCTGCCATGAGGCTGGGCGAGTACCCCAGCACCCCCGGCGACCCGCTGAAACAGACCTACAAGGACGATATCTGGGTGGGCTACCGCTACTACGATACTTACAACGTAGCCCCGCAATTCGCCTTCGGCCACGGCCTGAGCTACACCACCTTCAAATACGACAACCTGAGCGTGACGCCCGGCACCAAAAGCGCCACGGTGAAGGTCCGCGTGACCAACAGCGG
>JANXMN010000134.1 GCA_025354605.1 Hymenobacter sp.
CGCCAAACCTACAAAATATAGCCGGAGTGGTTTCTAAGCCTGGGAATGTAAGCCCACGAACAGAGGCTAACAAGCTGCTGGCTTTGATACCGGGCTAATGAGGAGTTTGGGAGAGCGTTCGATTTTCAGCGTAAGCTGAATCCATAAGTCAATTTATCCTTCTAACTACCCGGATGAATCAGACGTTTACAATTGACATTAAACTTCTAAAGTGTTATTTCAGACAGAAAAAATCCATAAAAAATTTACTTTTTATTTTTGCACTAGACTCACAAGCATGAGTGTGACAAGCTTTAAGTAACACGTACGTAAATGGCTGAATAGCCCATATAAAATTCGCTCAAGGGCTTAGCAGCTGATAATGCATTGAACACAGCATAATTGAATTTGACTTGGGTTATTACTTAGTAATCAGGTTAGCAAAAAAGTACCTATAGCCTAAGTTTACGTTAGCTCAAAATCGCTAATTTGAGAAGCATTTACCAAGGATTAATGCGGGGAGAGTAAAGTCTATTGTGTCCGATTCAAATTAATCTAATAGTTTCGTTAGGCAAAATCAAATTATTGAATGACAATGTTTTATATTTAATTAGTCCCCCTAAAAGTGAAGGGTGACATTGCCCCAGATTAGTTAGCAGCGCCCCGATTCAATTATAATGGGCAGCAAAAGCAGCAACTGCCTTGGGAAGTTGCTTCGAACCTTCAACATTCCAGGACTGACAAATTGTATCCTACCACGCAATGGGACAACGGCGAAACTGAACTATCTGGTCGAGTTCAATTACTCTCTGAGGCTCAGGATTTACCTCTTCGAAGTAAATCAATGATATGCTGGCAACCTAATAATTGAACTTAATGCACTCAGACGCTGGCTGAACAATATAAATACCTCGGTGAGTGGTCCCGGATTAATGATGATTTGCATCTTCGCATGCCGAGCATTCACTATCACAATCACCTTATTATATAAAGCAAAAGCCGCTGGCGAGTTGCCATCGGCTTTGTTATGGTGATATGGAATACTGGCTTTGGATTAAGCTTTCGCTACTCAGGCTGATAGTCAGAGAATGAACCGTCGTGATAGAAAATGATAATTCGACGTATTCCCTTAACAGCCTTGACTGCTGGCTCAAAGCCCTTCTCTGTTTCAATCGGCCCTAAGGACGGATGAATAGCCGCCAATTGGGTGCCATCAGCATCGGCCCGCCCAAGCTGCGAATCAGCCTTGTTCTGACCTGAATTGAGCGAAGTCGCGGGCAGTTTACCGGATGAGGAACTAACGGAGTTAATCGAGTCAACAGGTGTAAGTGGAACGGACGTTTCAGGGCCTGATGAGGGCATTACGGGCTCTGCAGCACCCAAAGTCGCTGATAATATACCGGCTCCCGTAGCGCTACGCCTGCTGACATTGAAACGCTGGTTAAGCTGCACTAGTAATTGCTTGACGGGAGGTAATTGCGTTAGAGAGGTAGTTTGCCCGGACTTCTGTGGTTCAGTTAGTTGAGCACCATGGCTTTTGGCATCATCCTGCTTAGGATTTCTGACTGTTGTTGATGGTCCAGTAGCTTTGACCATTTGCCGGCGGTCTACAGCAACTTCTTCACCAAGCATTATCTCATTATCCAAACGATTATTAATCAGCTTGCTGCTCTCAATTGCTGGAGGTGTAACCGAGACCGGACCAGTAAGCATTGGCCCAGAGCCGTTTAGCAACCAAGGCATTGACAATTCCGGTATGGCTACCAAAATGCGTTGCACTACCTCTAAGCTTGGCTTGTTGCGTCCCGAAAGGATATGACTAACTATCGGCCGGGCAACGGCGATTAGGTCGGCAAATTGAGTGGGCGATAACTTCCTGCTTTCAAGCAGGGTTCGAATACGGTCAACCATGGGAAAGCAATTTGATTACAAATCTACTCAGCCAATCTGGCATTCATGTTATCAATGTTGAAGTACATATGTAATATTTATTCTCAGTAAATTACTTTTGTTATATCGACCTGACAAACCTTAAACCTTCCGAAGAAACAATTGTATTCATTTATTTTGTGAATTACACCCTAAGTGCCAACCTAATACTTTAGCTATTCCACTCCTTGATATCGCTCAAAAGGTCATTTGTGCTTCCTGAATGTCAACTGCTTAGCCTGCTTACCACAACTTACTCCAGCCTTTGAAGCTAATCTCTACGTGCTGCAACGCAGCCATTTGATATCATAGCTTACACAAACGCCCGGCCACCTCAAAGGGCAGCCGGGCGTTTTACAAATAAGCCTGCTTTTGAGCGGCCCAATGCTTCAAGATACTAATCGAAATACTCGCGGGCAAGCTTTTTATCGAGGCCATAAACATCATCACGGAAGTGCGGGTGTCCGTCGGTGTCAGCCCAGGCAGTGAAGTAGACCAGATATACTGGCAGTTTTTGCTTCAGCGTAATATACTTCTCGTGACGGGTGGCGATGGAATCCAGTATGGTCTGCTTGTTCCATTCCGGGCGGTTACGGAGCAAGTAAGTGGCCAGCTTAATGGGTTCGGAGAGACGCACGCAACCGTGGCTGAAACTGCGGCTGCTTTGTGAAAACAGCTCGTCATGTGGCGTATCGTGCAGATAGATGTCGTTGCTATTGGGGAAGATGAATTTAACGTCACCTAAGTCATTTTTCGGCCCCGGTCGGCGTCGGAGGGTGTACTTAAAGTTGGCCTGTGTTGCGTTGGCCCAATCGACGTCAGAGGGGTCTATGGACTGGACTTTGCGACCCGACCCTTTCACCACTTCCATATCGAGACGGTCGAGATAGTGGGAGTCAGCTATTAGCTTAGAGCGCAACTCGTTATCGATGATGCTGAATGGCACGTTCCAATAAGGAGCAAGGACCACATATTCCATCTTATCGCTGAACACCGGAGTCTCATGGAGCATTTTGCCCACGATGACGCGCATATTGAAGGCTTCCTTATTGCTCTCGACTACGTGCAGTATGTACTCCGGAATGTTCACTAACAAGTAGTCGGGCTCAAACTTTTTAGGTAACCAGCGCCACCTTTCCATGTTCAGGATAAGTTGGTCGATTCGGCTACCAATTGGCACGTTCAACTCCTTGAGCGTTGCGCCACGCACAATTCCATCCGCAGTCAACCCGGCATCACGCTGAAACCCTTTAACCGCCTCCACTAGGGCGGCATCGTAGGTAAGAGCGGCGGCGCTAGCGACTTGTCCGGCTGGTAGGGCCGGGCTTTGCCCGTCTGAACTGCCTGTCAAGCGCTTCCGCAGGTCCGCGACAGCCGGCGAATACTGGCCTGGTTTGAGCGTGAGGGAGGCCGGGAGCGGCGGCCAGCCCCCGGCCCGCTCCTGGGCACGGTAGTCGGCCAGGGCCTTTTTGAGGTAATCGTATTCCGGGTGCAGAGGCGCAAACTCGTAGTAGTTGTAGCGACTTTTCCGCTCTCCCAGAAAAGTTAGCAACGCTTTATTAAGCTTAATCTTGTTCGGCTTCACTAACCACGATGTATCCTTGGAATCGTGTGGATTGACAACACCCCGATAGTAATCATTAGCCCACTTGAGGTAGGTACCGGTCAAGGCGATGTCAGTTGTGCGTTCAAGGGCATTGCGTTTTGCCGAGTCGCGATTTACCTGCGCCAACTCAGCCAGCATTTTATCAATGTCTTTAACCTGATAGTCTTTAGGACTAAGGCCCTCATCCGTTGCTTTAGCTATCATTGCCTGCAAAGCCTTCACCTGTGGCACAGATTGATGGTTTTTGAACCACGCTAATTGGAAACCACGGTCACGGTAGAAGCGCCGGGCAGGCAGAAGCTGCGCCTTAAATGCGGGCTCGGTCTGAAAGGCTTTGACTAATGCGACACTATCGACCCTGGGCTGGGGGCCAGCTTCCGATACTGCAGCCGGGCTATCGACATCAGCCGGAGCATCAGACTGTGGCTTAGAGTCGGTCCCGCACGAAGCGAGAGTAGTGCTTCCGAGAACAGCCCAAAAAAGGAGCCAGACAAAAGAGGTGATTCGAAGAAAAAGAGTCATTAGCAAAAAACAAATCGACAAGAAACCGCAAGGGTGACGGCTTGTACAAAGCACTTTACTCCCGAATCGCACGTGAGGTTGCCCTTGGAGAATGCCAACTTCCGACCACAAAGTACGCTATTTGTGACGTTCCTGGTACTACTCTTAGTGTTTCAATACCGCCTTTGTAGTGGTTTACACCGTTTACGACACGTCATCCTGGGATTGAACTTCCCAATTTAAATGAGCAAAGCACCCTTTCACAAAGCTGTTGCACAGTGGCGTTACTTGAAATTCTCCCTTGCAGCTTACGTTAAATCGGGTTGAACGCAAATTGCCGAAGCAACTAAGGTGGCTGCCAGGCTGTGCCACCACTAACGTTCTTTTCTCAAACGCACTTTGTATTTTGAATCAATCCAACTTATGAGTCAGTCCAAACTTCCAGCCCTGATTCTACCCATTGACCCGCACAGCTGCGCCGGCGGAAGCCCAACGCGGGTCCGTCACCTACAACTCGAACTAGCCGTTGATTTCACCAGTCACACCCTCAGCGGCATTGCCACTTGGCAGTTAGTGAACCCGGAATCGGCCACTGAAATCTTTTTTGATGTTCGGGACCTGACGGTGGAAGCCGTAGTGACGTTGGATGCTGCTGGCGCTGCTTCCGAGACTCGCTACCATTTGGGACCGGTGCATGCAGTTCTCGGGCAAGCTCTCCAGGTGGCCCTGCCCTACGGCACTGCCGCCGTCCGCATCACTTACCGGACCTCACCCACCGCGGCTGCTCTGCAATGGCTGGCCCCCGACCAGACGGCCGGTACTGAACCGTTCCTATTCACCCAGTCGCAAGCCATTCTGGCGCGCACCTGGGTGCCGTGTCAGGACTCGCCAGGCATCCGCTTCACCTACGAGGCCACGGTGCGTGTCCCGGCCCACCTGCTAGCCCTGATGAGCGCTGAGAACCCCCAGCACTTGAATTCCACCGGCGAGTATCGTTTCCGAATGGCTCAGCCAATTCCGTCCTACCTGCTGGCGCTAGCCGTCGGCGACCTAGCCTTTGCTCCGCTTAGCCACCGGACGGGCGTCTATGCCGAACCGGCCACGCTTCCCGGGGCCACAGCCGAGTTTGGTGACCTGGAGCAGATGGTGAAGGCGGCAGAGCAGCTGTACGGACCATACCGCTGGGAACGGTACGATTTGCTGGTGCTGCCTCCCTCCTTCCCTTTCGGCGGCATGGAAAACCCTAGATTAACATTTGTAACACCGACTATTCTGGCCGGCGACCGCAGTCTGACCAGTTTAGTCGCCCATGAGCTGGCACACTCCTGGTCGGGCAACCTGGTTACAAATGCAACGTGGAATGATTTCTGGCTGAACGAAGGCTTCACGGTGTATTTCGAGCGCCGCATCATGGAACATTTGTACGGCCGCGAATATGCCGACATGCTCCAGGTGCTGGGCAATGCCGCCCTTCACCACACCATTACCGAACTGGGTGCGACCAGCCCCGACACGCATCTGCGCCTGGATTTGGCCGGCCGTGACCCGGACGAGGGCCTGACCGAAATTGCCTATGAGAAAGGTTGCGCCATGCTCCTGACCCTGGAGTCGCTCATCGGCCGGCCCCGGCTCGATGCCTTTATTAAGGAGTACTTCACTTGCTTCAGCTTTCAGGCGATGGACACCGCCACCTTTCTGCACTACCTGCGGGCCGAGTTGCTTGACCCAGAACCTGGCCTTGAAGCCCGCCTCAATCTGGCCGCCTGGGTTGATGGCCCCGGACTGCCAGCCAATGCCATGGTGCCGAGTTCGGCTCTATTCGGCGCTGTCGAGCAAGCATTAGCCCGGCTGGCGAAGGGCGAAGCGCCGGCTACCCTCCTGCCCCGACCGGCCGATTGGAGCAGCCACGAGTGGGTGCACTTGCTGCATGGCTTGCCCGCCAGCCTAACAGTTGCGCAACTGGGGGCGCTCGATGCGGTCGCTGGCTTTACGAATTCTGGCAACGCGGAAATTCTGATGGCTTGGTTTTCGCATACCCTGCGGGCAAGCTACCAGCCCGCGGAGGCAGCGGTGGAGAAATTTCTGCGCCACGTTGGGCGGCGCAAGTTTCTGGTGCCGCTGTACCGGGCCCTGCTGGCAACCCCCAATGGGCTGGCACGCGCCCGGGCCATATATGCCGAAGCCCGCCCCAACTACCACTCCGTAGCCACGGGCACGCTTGATGCGCTCCTGGGTGAACCGCTGGCCCAGCACTAAGCCCGGCTAGTTGAACAGCCCGAGCAAATAGCGTTGGCACGGACGCATATTCGGGGAAAATGCTTTTGTCGGGTTCCTTACTTTCTTTTGGAGCGGGGCCTCCGTTTCCCCATCCGGCCCGAACTTTGCCGGTAATTCGTCATTTGGCCGGCCTGCGGGTCGGGGTTAGCTTTTCGCACCACTCCGTTATCACCACTTACCGTTGAAAAACATCATTCCGCTTGGCAAGCTTATCGCAGTTGGGGGCAACGAGGATAAGGGCACTTACCCCAACCCCAGAACCCGCCGCAAGTATTACCTCAACTTTTTCGAGTTGGGAATTCTCAAGCGTATCGTGCTTGAAACGGGCAAGACTGACCCGCGAATAGAAGTTATCACTACGGCCTCGATGATTCCGGAAGAGGTTGGACCGATATACACGGGCTCCTTTGCGATGCTCAACTGCCTGAATGTGGGCATAATGGACATTCGAACTCCGGAAGATGCCCGGCATCCAGAATACATCGAGCGGCTGATGGCGGCTGATGTGGTCATGTTTTCGGGCGGCAATCAGTCGCGCCTGCGCGAGATGTTCGGCGAATCCGACTTTCTCGACCGCATGATTCAGCGCTACTACGCCGAGCCGCATTTCGTGATTGCCGGTACCAGCGCGGGCGCGATGGCCATGTCGCAGCACATGATTCGCGGCGGCTCGGTGCCCGATGCTTTGCTGAAAGGAGCCGTCAAAATGGGCATTGGTCTGCGCCTGCTACCAGCTGCCATTATTGATTCGCACTTCGTGAAGCGGGGTCGGTTCGGGCGGCTTATCGAGGCAGTAGCGCTGTACCCGAAGCTCATCGGCATCGGGCTGGGGGAAGATACCGGCGTGCTGATAACCGAGGGCAACTGGGTCGAAACCATCGGCTCTAACCTGGTTATTATCTTCGATGGTCACAATATCCAGCACAACAACGCGGCGGCGGCAAAGAAGGGCACGGTACTCTCCCTCGAAAATGTGACCATGCACGTGCTGGCCAAAGGCAACGTGTACGACATGCGAGAACGCAAATTCTACGTCAGCAAAGATGCCTTGCCCATAAACGACGGACGGACCGAAAGTATCGAAGCGGCCCCCAGTTCTACCCAGCAGTAATTTTCCTGCTCCTATTTATTACAGCGGCCCGGCCTTCCCACGCAGGAAAGCCGGGCCGCTGTATTGAGAAGATGGACCGAAATTTATACTCCTCACGAAGTAGGGTGCGGGGCTTGCCCCCGCCCATCGTTGCCCGGAATCGTTGAATCGGTGCGAACGACGGGCGGGGGCAAGCCCCATACCCTACTGCTTTTTTCGCCAATCACTTTGCGACGAGTATGACTCGATTGTCCTAACCTAATCTTTATAGATGGCAATTTCAGCCACCCTGCCCTCAGCGCGGCTGGCGCGGTACATGCCTTCGGAGTTGAAGGGCAACGTGAGGTTGCCGGCCGCGTCCACGGCGATAAGGCCGCCCTCACCGCCAACTGGAGCCAGCTTATCTTGCACCACCATGCGGGCGGCTTCGCTCAGGCTCAGGCCCTTGTACTCCATCAGGCAGGCCACATCATAAGCCGCCACGGCCCGGATGAAATACTCGCCGTTGCCGGTGCAGCTGATGGCGCACCGCTCGTCGGCCCAGGTGCCGGCTCCGATAAGGGGCGTATCGCCGATGCGGGAGTAGCGCTTGTTGGTCATGCCGCCGGTGCTGGTGGCGGCGGCCAGGTGGCCGTGCTGGTCGCGGGCCACGGCCCCCACGGTGCCTTTTTTCCAGTTGGGGTCGGCGGCGTGGTCGAGCTGCATTTTGCCAACGGCTAGGGCATCCTGCAATTGGTCGAAGCGCTTTTGGGTGAAGAAATACTCCGCCGGCTGCAGGGGCAGGCCGTGCTCGCGGGCCAGCTCGTCGGCCCCCGGGTAACTGAGCAACACATGCTCCGTGTGCTCCATCACGAGGCGGGCGGCCCGGATGGGGTTTTGCACCTGACGCACGCCGGCTACGGCCCCGGCCCGCCGGGTGTGGCCGTCCATAAGAGCAGCATCCATCTCGTGGTGACCTTCGTGGGTGAACACGGCCCCGCGCCCAGCGTTGAATAGGGGGCAGTCTTCGAGGCTGATGACGGCAGCCTCGACGGCAGCCAGGGCCGGAGCCCCGGTACGCAGCAAGTCGTAGCCGATGTTGAGGGCCGTTTCGAGAGCTGCGCGGTAGCGCTGCTCGTCGGCAGGTGAGAGGGAAGCACGGGCGATGGTGCCGGCTCCGCCGTGGATGGCGAGGGCGTACATATATATAAGGAGTAAAAATGCAGAAAAATGCCGCCGCAAAGGTAGCCGGAGGGAACGGCCAGCGGGATGCTAGCGTTTTTTTTCGTAGGTTTGACACTCAAGTCTACTACAATTTAAACACCCCTTTTTTATGGCATACGACGTAACCGGCCGGCTGCACGAGATTTTTGACGAACAGCAGGTAAGCGAGAAATTCCGCAAGCGCGAGTTTGTGCTGGAAGTCCAGGACGGCCAGTATCCCGAGCATATCAAGTTCCAGATGGTGCAGGACAAAACCAGCCTTATCGACCCTTTCAAAATGGGCGACGAGGTGAAAGTGACCTTCAACCTGCGGGGCCGCGGCTTCAACAAGAACGGCCAGATGCTGTACTTCACCAACCTGGAAGCCTGGAAAATCGAGGCCGCCAGCGGTGGTAGCTACGGCGGTGGCCAACAGCAGCAGGCGGCTCCCCGCCCGGCCGCTCAGAACCAGAACCCCACGCTGCGTGCGCAGCCTTCGGCCGCGGCACCCATTGCCAGCGACGACGACAACGACCTGCCCTTCTAGAAGTTTCTAGTTGCTGGTTTCTAGTTGCTGGTTGTGCATATTAGCTGGTCAGCAAGTAAAGCAAGTCAGAATTAATAAAGTGAAAATGTCGCTCCGGGATTCCGGAGCGACGTTTTTGTTGGTGGAAATACGTATAGTGGTGTAAGCCCATTTTCGAATTGCTAGCTTTCGGCAGCAGTTTAACCCTTCTCACCTGATGGATTTACACGAGCTGATTGCGCGGGGCGAGGGCGAAGAGTTGGAATTCAAGCAAAAAACCACGCACCCACACCGAATTTCGCGCACGCTGGTGTCGTTGGCCAACACCCGCGGCGGGCGAGTGCTGGTAGGCATCGACGATGCCGGCCGGGTGCTGGGTGTGCGCGACGTGGAGGAGGAATTATTCGTACTGCACGACGCCGCCGCCCACTACGTGGAGCCGCCGCTCACCAACATGCGATACCGCGAAGTCGAGGAAGACGGGCGCGCCGTCATTATCGTGACCGTGCCTGAGAGCACCGGCAAGCCGCACCGCGCCCTGGTCGCTGCCGGCGACTGGCGCGGGTACGTGCGAGTGCGCGATGCCAGTGTGCAAACCAGCGGCCTCACCGAGAAGCTGCTGGAGCGGCAGCAGCTAGAGTCGCAGTTCGAAAAAATACCGCTTAACAAGCAGGAGCTCACGGCTATCGACTACCTAAGAACCCATCCGCGCATCACCCTGGCCCAGTATATGAAGCTGGTGAACTTTGGTAAGCGGCGCGCTTTTCAAACCCTGATAAAGTTGGTGCTGCACGGCTACATCCGTCACCACGATAAGGAGAAGGAACCTTATTACACCCTCTGAATGGCGGATTCATCGGATGTTGCAGTTGATTT
Organism: Hymenobacter sp.; assembly: GCA_025354605.1. Taxonomy (GTDB): domain Bacteria; phylum Bacteroidota; class Bacteroidia; order Cytophagales; family Hymenobacteraceae; genus Hymenobacter. The sequence continues at coordinate 9,967 of JANXMN010000134.1, forward strand.
GCTGCGGAGGTATACATGTAAAAAGGCTTGCCAATTGGCAAGCCTTTTTTTTAGTCAGCTAGAATCATCCGAAATGAACGATTACCTGATTAAAGCGTAGTTTATTCCTGCTTTCGGGCGCGGGCCACTTTCTTCTCGTCCTTTTCCGCTTTTTTCTCCTTCATGGATTTGGTGGGGTCTTTCTTTTTTTCCTTGCGGGCATCCTGAGCTTTGGCCATGATTGAAAAGAAGTTTAAGTTGGGGAGTAAATTTCGGGGTTTTCAACGCGCCGGCGGGCCGGGTTGTTGTGCGCTGCGAAGGTAGAAACTTTCGCCGAACTGCCGGAGCTTTGTTAAATGACCGGCAGGTAACGCTCGCGAACAATCTGAAGGTGGTGGCGCTCGTGGCCGGGAATGATGTAGAGCAGGGCGCGCACCGTAGCCGGGCCGCCGTTGGCCGTGCCGCGCCGGCTTAGCTCCGTTTCGCCGAAGGATTCGAAAAGGGAGAGCGTGGCGGCGCGCACGGTATCGTATTCGGCGAGCAGGCTGGCCACGGTGCGGGTGTTGGCCGCGCTGTGGGCCACGTAGTCGTCCTGCTCGAAGCCGTGCAGGTCCTGGCCGTCGGCGCGGGCGAAACGCAGGGCGCGGTAGGCAAAAATACGCTCGGTATCAATCTGATGCAGCAGCATTTCCTTTAGCGTCCACTTGCCTTCGGCGTAGGGTTTTTCGGCCTGGGCTTCGCTAAGGCCCTGGAATAGGGCGTGAATTTCCTGAGGCTGCGTGCGCAATGCATCCAGCGGGTCGTGGCCGGTGGGAATCTGGCTGATGTAGCCCAGGGCATAGGGCAGGTAATCGCCTTCGGCGGGACGGGTAAAGGACATAGGATTGGGGGTTGAAGAAGAAGTGAGCAACGAAGAGTCGAAAGCGGCGGAGTCGGGCAGCAGCAGCGGAACTGGCTCGGGGGCGAGCGGAGCCGCAGAGGGCTGAATGATGGCCGGGGCCAGGTGCGGGTCGAACTGCATGCGCACCACCGGCAATGGGGCCGGCAACGAAGGAACGCCACTCTCAATTCCGAAGGCCCAGCGCAGAAAATCGGGCAAAACGCGGCCCCAGGTATCGGGATGGTGATACCCGCCCTCTACCTGCACGTAGCGCAGGGCGTGCTCCGGGTCGAGGCCGCTGTGAATGAGTTCCTTGATGAGGTCCAGGCAGTCCTCGATAGAATCGATAACGCCGTTTTCGTTGCGGTCGTTCTTTTCGTCGAGGGTCCCGGTTTGCAGCCAGAAGCGGTGGCTGGGGTCGGCGCGACGGGCCCGGACGAGCTGGTGCATGATGCGGTCGGCGGGCGTGTAGCCGGCCCCAACGGCTTTGTGCCGCCACCAGAACGAGCCCGAAAAAGCTCCGGCCCGGGCAAACGCGTCCGGGTGGTGCCAGGCCATATCCAGGGCCGAAAGTCCGCTGAGCGAAAAGCCGGCCACCACGGCGTGGGCCGGGTCGAGGGAAGCCTGATAGTGCTGCGCGGCGAAGGGACGCAACTCCTTCAGCACGAAGCTAGTGTAGGCAGCGGCGCGGCTGCCGCGGCCGTTGTAGTCGGGGTGGCCAGCGGTGCCATACTCCTGCACGCGCCGCTCGTTGGCGTGGGGGGCCACCAGCACGAAGGGGCGCAGGAGCCCTTGGGCAAACAGGGCGGCCAGCGTAGCGGGCACGTGCAGGCGGTCCAGGTCCTGGCCGTCGTTAAGGTACAGAACGGGCAATGGGCCGGGGCCGGCGAGTTCCACTGGTGGCCGCAGCACGCTCAGCTCTACATCGCGCCCGAGGTGGGCCGAGGCAAGTACGTGGCGGTGCAGTTGGAAGGCGCGGGGCACAATTTCGGGCAACATCGGGCAAAGTAACGCAGGCGGGCGGAGTTTCGGCGCTTGTGGCGGGAGGGGCGCGGGCGGGCGGCAATGGCCTGGGCAGTGCGGGTTTTCTTCGCTAGTTTGCCGCGTCGCTCCGGTTGGGGCGGGCTGCTCACTCCATATTCCGCCTTCCCATGCACGAACAACAGCGCCGCTTCTACTCGCATCATCTGGGCCAGGACATTGATATGCTGGTGTTCGGCACCTGGGGCTACCCGGTGCTCATTTTCCCGACTTCCGGTGGGCGCGAGTATGAGGCCCGCGATTTCAAGCTCATCGAGGCGGCCCGGCCGCTGGTGGAGGCCGGGCGCGTGAAACTCTACTGCATCGACAGCATCGACCGTTTTTCGTGGTATGCCAAGCACTTGGAGCCCCGCATCCGGGTGCAGAACCACGTATTCTACGACCAGTTTTTGAGTGAGGAGCTGGTACCCATGCTCCAGCAGGAATGCCACGTCGACAAGATTGCAGTAGCCGGGTGCAGCTTCGGCGGCTACCATGCACTCAACTTTGCTTTCCGCCACCCGGAGCAGGTGGCCCACCTATTTACGATGGGCGCGGCCTTCGATATCCGGCAGTTTGTAGAAGGGTACCACGACGACAACGTGTACTTCAACAACCCGCCTGAGTTTATGCCCGGGGCTTTCAGCGAGCATTTCAACTGGATGAACATCATCCTGGGCACGGCCGAGCACGACTTCTGCAAGGGCTCGAACTATGAGATGTCGCGGATTTTAAGCGAGAAAAGCATTCGACATCGGCTTGACGTGAAGCCGCAGGGCGACCACGACTGGCCGGTGTGGCGCGAAATGTTCCCGGAGTACCTGAGCACGATTTAGCGGGCGCGGGTGGGCGGGGGGCCGGAGTTCGTTGGACGTTGGGCCGTAGCTTCGTGTCGGATTGAGGCCCTTGTTCCGCCCCCCCCCCTTTCGCATGAATAAACTTCTGCTTTGCGGCCTGTTGGCCGTTTTGCCCGGCCTGGCCCTAGCCCAGAACCATCCCAAAACCAAGCCCGTACCAGCCGAAAAAGCGGCCGTGCTCGGCCCTTACTTTCAACAGGAAGTTAAATACTCTATCGATGTACGGCTCGACGACCGCACTCACCAACTGCGCGGGCACGAGGAGCTGACCTATCAAAACAACTCACCCCAGACGCTGACGTTTATCTGGTTTCACCTCTGGCCCAATGCCTACCGTGATAACAACACGGCCTTTGCCCGCGAGGAGCGCCGCCACGGCAAACGCAAGTTCCTGTTTGCCCCGGCTAGCCAGCGCGGCTCCATCGACAGCTTGAGCTTTGTGGTGAACGGGCAGGCCGCCAAGCTCGAATTCGACCCCGCCAACCCCGACATCGCCAAGCTGCTGCTGCCCCAGCCACTGGCCCCGGGCGCGGCTGCAACCATTACTACTCCGTTTCGGGTAAAGCTACCGGGCTCGTTTTCGCGGCTGGGCCACGTGGGGCAGAGCTACCAGGTTTCGCAGTGGTACCCCAAGCCGGCGGTGCTCGACCGGCGCGGCTGGCATCCCATCCCCTACCTCAGCCAGGGCGAGTTTTTTTCGGAATTCGGCTCGTTCGACGTGAGCATTACCCTGCCGAGCAACTACACCGTGGGGGCCACCGGCGAGCTGCAGAACCCCGACGAGCGCGCCCGCCTGGCCGGGCTGGCCGCCGCCACGGCCGCCAAAAAAACCACTCAGGACTTCGGAACCGACAACCAATTTCCGGCTTCAGCCCCCACCACCAAAACTCTGCGCTACGTGCAGGACCGCGTGCACGACTTCGCCTGGTTTGCCGACAAGCGCTTCCACGTGCTCCAGGATACCGTGCGCCTGCCCTCGGGCCGCACGGTGCAGACGATGGTGCTGTTCACTAACCGGGAGCCGGTGAAGTGGATTGAGGGGCTGCAGAACGTGAATTCGGCCGTGCGCAACTACTCGCGCTGGGTGGGCGAGTACCCCTACTCGGCCGCCACGGCCGTGGACGGAGCCCTCACCGCCGGCAGCGGTATGGAGTACCCGATGGTGACCGTGACCGAACCCAATGCGATTGTGCACGAGGTGGGCCACAACTGGTTTTACGGCATTCTGGGTTCGAATGAGCGCGACTTTCCGTGGCTTGATGAGGGCGTCAATACCTACGAGCAGTTCCGCGTCGAAAGCCTGACCAATCCCAAGGCAGGCGTGATGAGCGAGGTCCTGCCCGCGGCCTTGACCAAACGGCTGAAGCTGGCCGAGCTGCCGGGAGACGCCTTCAACCAACTGCCGTTTCAGGCCCTGGCCGCCCACGGCGAAGCCCAGCCGGTGCAAGGACCAACTTCGGCCGCTTACACGAATTTGAATTACGGCACGACGGTATACATCAAAACCGCTGAGTCGCTGAAATACCTGGCTGGCTACCTGGGCCAGGACCGGTTCGACGCGGCCATGCACCTATACTACGCCCGCTGGCAGTTTCGCCACCCCTACCCCGAAGACCTGCAGGCCGTGTTTGAGGAAAGCACGGGCCAGAAGCTGGGCTGGTTTTTCCGCGACATGCTGGGCAGCACCCAACCCTACGATGCCGAGCTGGATGCCGTGGCCATTTTCAACGACGTAGTGAAGGTGCTGGTAACCACCGATTCGGAGCTGCCCTGGGCCGTGCCGGTATCCAGCCTCGATGCCCAGGGCCATGTGCTCGAAACCCTCTGGACCCCGCCCTTTGGCAACGCTAACCTGCCCGCCGACGAGGATGAAGCCACCAGCCAGCTCAACTTCAAACGGGCCAACGTGGTAGCCCTGGTGGTAGATGCCGGCTACCTCGCACCCCAGCTAAATCGCCGCAACGACCGGCTGAAGCTGACTTCCGGCCTGCTGGCCCGCGCCGAGCCCCTGCACCTGCGCCCCCTGCTGAGCCTGGAGCGCTGGGACCAGGCGGCCATCAACTGGGTGCCGGTACTGGGAGCCAATACCTCCGACAAGTTTATGCTCGGGGCCGCCTTCTACAATAACCCGCTGGCCCCGCGCCGCATCCAGTACCTAGCCATGCCCATGTACAGCTTCAACCGCAACGAGCTCAACGGCGTTGGGCGGGTGCAGCTCAACAGCCTGCCGGGCTCGTTTGCGCGGCGCTTCACCACTAGCTTCACCGTACAGCGCTTCGAGCGCTACACCAAGCTGGAGCCGGCCTTTGCCTTTGCCTTTCCACACCAGCCCGGCGCGGCCGTGCAGCAGCAACTGCAGCTGGCCCTCACCTCGGTGCAGGACCAGGACCGAAGCCTGACTACCAGCATCCTCACGGCTGAATACGGCGTGCGGCACGAAGATGCCCTCCAGCAGTGGAAGGCGCACGTCGAGCTCAACCAGCTCGATGCTTCGGTGAGCAGCTCCATTACGCCTGTGCTGCTGCGAGCCGAGGCCAGCTACGCGCGCTACTACTCGCCCACCCGGCGCGTGCGGGTTCGGCTTTTTGGCGGGCGTTTTCTGCAAAGCCGGGCGCAGTCTGATTTTGTGCTGGGCCTGAGCGGGAGCCCCGATTACCGCCGGCAGACTTTCTTCTTCGACCGTCAGCAGATTTCGCACGCCCTTACCGCCCAGACGCACCAGACCGACAACCGCGACGGGGCCTTCAAAGCCTACGTGCCCGTGGCCAGCTCCACTTGGCTCAGCACCCTCAACCTCACCGCCGATTTGCCCATCACCAACCTGGCCGTGTTCGCCGATTTCGGGGCCACCGGCGAATCCCAGATTCTGCCGGGGCGCACCGCAAGCCAGCGCCTGTTCTACGACGCGGGCCTGCAAATCCCTTTGCTGGGCTCGGTGGCCACCCTATACGTCCCGGTCCTGGGCTCCCAGTTTCAGAACGGTACCCCCGAAAACCGCCAGGCCTTTACCGACGCGCTGCGTTTCACTATTCATTTTGAGAAGCTGAATCCCTTCCACCTATTGGATGAGGCATTGGGCAAATAAGAACGAGTAGGGTGCGGGGTCGTACCCGGTAGGGCTTGCCCCCGCACCCTACCTCCTATGTAAGAGGCAACCTCAGAATAATTCAAAAACACTCCCCGCCGCCTCCCGGCCACTGACTATACACTTACTCTAGGCCTTCCCCCTACTTTAAGGCTGACCAGTGCCCGGCTACAAGGCAGATAAATTCAATTCCCTACCCGCGCTTTGGCAAACCTTATGCAGTGGCCGCAGCTGCTTTCGCAGCGCCGCTTCCCCGACCAGCAGCTACCGCCGCCCAGCGCTGCCCCCGTACGCGGTGCTTTCGTTCAGGATTACGACCGCGTGGTGTTCAGCTCGGCCTTCCGCCGCCTGCAGCGCAAAACCCAGGTGATGCCCCTGCCCGAAACCGACTTCGTGCACACCCGCCTCACCCACTCGCTCGAAACTGCCGTGGTGGGCCGCTCGCTGGGCCGCCTCGCCGCCCGCCACCTGCTCGAAGCCGATGCTGCCCTGGCAGAGCAACTGCCCAACCTCGACCAGGACTGCGGCGACATCGTGGCCGCCGCCTGCCTGGCCCACGACATCGGCAACCCCCCCTTCGGCCACTCCGGCGAAGATGCCATCAGCAGCTACTTCGCCAGCGCCGCCGCTGCCGCGTATCTGGCCCCGCTAAGTCCCGCCGAAACAGCCGATTTGCAGCATTTTGAAGGCAACGCGGCCGGCTTCCGCATCCTCACCCACACCTACGCCGCGCATAGCACCGGCACGGCCGGCCTGGGCCTCACTTACGCCACGCTGGGCGCGTTCACCAAGTACCCGCGCCCCAGCCTGGTGCCCGAAACTGCCCGGACCGGCGGCGCTTCGGAGAAAAAATACGGCCATTTCCAGACCGAGAATGCCCGCTTCCGCCACGTGGCGGCCGAGCTGGGCCTGCTGCCCAAGGATGCCGCCGGCGGCTTCTACCACCGCCATCCGCTGGCCCTGCTGGTAGAGGCCGCCGACGACCTCTGCTATCGCATCATCGACTTCGAGGACGGCCTGAAGCTGGGCCTGATTGCGCCCGAAACCGGTCTGCCGCTCCTCAAACGCATGCTCAACGACCCGGCCGGCCGCCAGGGCAGCGTGCTCTGGCACGACTGGCGCGAGGAGCTGGGCTACATCCGCGCCCGGCTCATCGGGAAGCTGGTGACGGAGCTGGCGGGCTTGTTCGCCACCCACGCCCCCGCCATCCTGGGCGGGCAGTACGACCAGCCGCTCATCAAGGAGCTGGCCTGTTGGGCCGACTTGCAGGAAGTGCAGCGCCTGAGCATCAACCAGCTTTACCGCAGCCGTCCAGTATTGGAAATTGAAGCAGCCGGATTCGAAGTACTCGGCGGCCTGCTTGATGCCTTCCTCTGCGCCGTGTTCGACGCCAGCCAGGGCCACCGCAGCCGCAAGCTCCTGCTGCTGCTCCCCGGGCAGTTCCGCGCCGAAGGCCACCAAGCCCACGTCTCAGCCTACGAAAAAATCCTCCTGCTCACCGACTTCGTGGCCGGCATGACCGACCAGAACGCGCTGAGCCTGTACAAGACCATCAAGGGGATTGAGCTGCCGAAGGGGTTCTGATTTCGGGAGTACGGCGCCACTCACCAAGTCCGGCAAAACTTCAACCGTGGCCGTTGCGCGCCGTTATGTTTTAAAAATCAACTGATTTTCAGCGCAAAATGTGGCCCAGTTGCAACAGCACAGCGTCGGTGTGCTGGGCCAGCTGACGGGGCGTGGGAATGATTTCAACGTCGGGCCGCACGCCCCGGCCCAGTTCGGGCCGCTTGCAGGCACTCAGCAAACGGAAATGCGGCAGCTGCAGCACCATATGGGTCTGGGGCAATGCCACAGACGAGAGGATGCCCCCGTTCGCGCCTGCCTCGGCGCCCCCGCTTTCCTGGCCCAGCACCACTATCCGGCGTTGGGCCCGCAGGCTGGCGGCGAAGTTTGACGCGGCCGAGAACGTGCCGCCGTCCACCACCACGAACACCTTGCCGCGGAAATACTGCTGGCGATAAGGGGTTTGCCAGCCCACGGTGGCGGCCGCGAAACCGAACGCGCCGTTGGGCAGGCGCTTCACTTGGGCGGTGTCGAAAGCAGCGGCGCTGTTGTTGCCCATGGGCATGAAAGAAGGGGAAAAC
>JANXMN010000160.1 GCA_025354605.1 Hymenobacter sp.
GCCAACTTCGACAACGTGGCCGGCGACGCCCACCTGGGCGCGCAGGCGACCTACGACTACTGGAAGAACGTACACGGCCGGAACTCCTACGACAACGCCGGGGCCGCCATTAAAAGCTACGTGCATTACGATGACGTGCCGGGTGGAGCTGGGTATGAGAATGCCTATTGGAACGGCTCAGTGATGACCTACGGCGACGGAGCCACCCGCTTCCGCCCGCTGACTTCGCTGGACGTGTGCGGCCACGAAATCGGGCATGCCGTGTGCGAGAAGACAGCTAACCTGACTTACTCGAACGAATCGGGGGCCATGAACGAAGGGCTGTCGGATTGCTGGGGCGCGTCGATTGAAGCCTACGCCGTGGCTAACCTGGGCTTTACTTCGGGCGGCGTGAAGGCAAAAGATACCTGGCTGATTGGCGAAGAAATCGACAAGCAGCAGGCCGCCCTGCGTTCGATGAGTGCACCCAACACCCAGGGCCAGCCGGCTTACTACAAAGGCTCCTACTGGTACACTGGTACGGCCGATAATGGCGGGGTGCACACCAACTCGGGCGTGCTCAACTACTGGTACTACCTGATTTCGGTGGGCAAAACCGGCACCAACGAAAAGGGCGTGAGCTTCTCGGTGGGTGCCCTGGGCCTCGATGCCGCCGCCAAAACGCTCTTCCGCACCGAAAGCGTGTACATGACGGCCGGCTCGACCTACGCCAACGCGCGCACCTATTCTATCAAAGCCGCTCAGGACCTGTACGGGGTGGGCTCGGCCCAGGAGCAATCGGTGACCAATGCCTGGTTTGCCGTGGGCATCGGGGCGGCTTACAGCGGTGGCACGCCCACTGGTTGCGGCGTACCCAGCAGCGTAACGGCCGGCAGCATCACTAACACCGGCGCGACCATTTCGTGGGCTAGCGTATCGGGAGCTACTTCCTACAACGTGCAGTACCGCGTTTCGGGCGCTACCACCTGGACCACTACCAGCAGCAGCACCACCAGCAAGGCCCTCACCGGCCTCACGGCCAGCACCACCTACCAGTACCAAGTGCAAAGCGTATGCGCCTCAGGCAGCAGCGCCTACAGCGCCACGGCTTCGTTTGCCACTACCGGCGGCACCACGCCGCCCCCGAGCAGCTACTGCGTGAGCAAAGGCAGCAGCCAGACTTACGAGTATATCAGCAAGGTGCAGCTGGGCAGCATCAACCGTACTTCGGGCTCGGATGCCGGCTACTATAACGGCTCGGCCCTGAGCACGACGGTTGCCGCCGGCTCGAGCCAGACGGTGAGCCTGGGCACCAACTCGACCTACACCGAGAACTGGGGCATCTATGTGGACTGGAACCAGAACGGCACCTTCGAGGCCGCCGAACGCATGGATTACGGCTCGCTGAATTCGACCACCCTCACCAGCACCTGGACGGTGCCGGCCACGGCCAAAAACGGCACCACCCGCATGCGCGTCGTGATGGCTTACGGCGCGGCTACTACCGCCTGCGGTACCTACAGCTACGGCGAAACCGAAGACTACAGCCTGACCGTAACCGGCGGCACCTTCGCGCCGAATGCTCCGACTGCGCTGGCCGGCCCGGCTTCGAAAGCCCTCGATGCCCAGCTGAGCGTGTACCCCAACCCCGCCAGCAGCGTGCTGAACCTGGCCCTGCCGGGCAATGCCGCCGTGACTAGCGTAGTAGTAACCGACGTGCGTGGAGCCCGCGTGGCCGGGGCCGAGCTCAGCGAGAACACGCTGAACGTAAGCAGCCTCGCTAAGGGTATGTACACCCTGACCGTGAGCGACGGCGTACAGACCTACCACCAGCGCTTCGTGAAGGAATAGGGCCAGGCCCGGCTTCTGAACCCGTAAAAAAGGCCCGCCGGTATTGCCGGCGGGCCTTTTTGCGTTTGGCAGACGGTCTGCGGCAGTCCAGCCACAACAGCCCGTCGCCGCTTACTTGAGTGAATAATCGACCTTGAGCATGAGGGTGCCGAAGTTGTCGAGGCTATTGGAAGCCCCACCCAAACGCTTGTTGCTGATGTCGTCGAGCTGGTCGGTGGTGGTGAGGTAGTAGTTGGCTTCGAGGCCGGCGCGCCAGCGGTCGAACAGGTGTACGCTGAAGCCCGCGCCCACCGGGAAGGCACCGGCCAGGGCCGGGTAATCGTTGCGCTCGGGGGCGAAGAAGCCAGTATCGCTGGTGGCGGGGGCAGTGCCCACGTACGACTGCGGGTCGTAGAGCAGCAAGCCGGCCCCGCCCTGCACGTAGACCTGGAAAATGGGCGGCTCGGCGTTCGAAGCGGCAAAGACCGACTCGTCGGCCAGCAAATCGTAGCGGAGGAAAAGGGTGCCTACGCCGTTGGTGCTGGTGAAGGCCAGGCCGCGCTCCTTGAGCTGGTCGCGCGCGCCGAGCGGGATGTAGCTGAACTCGCTGCCCAGGTGCAGGTGGGGCGTGAGGCGGTAAAGCACGCCCAGGCTGCCGGCGAAGCCGAAAAAGTTGTTGGCGGGGCTGTTGCCAAGGTCGCCGTCGTAGAGGGCGGAGCCGCCCGCCAGCGTGATGTGCAGCGGCCCGGCGTAGTAGGGGCGGCCCTGGTGGTTGTAGTGGCGCACCTGCCGCTGGTGCTGGGCGGCGGCCGGGCGGGCGGCCAGGGCGGTTGCGGCCAGGGTCAGGCCCGAAACGAGTGCTCGAAAGCGCATACGCAATGCTGAAAGTGAATACGGCCGCCTATACGGCCCAAACGCCAGCGGAGGAGAAAAAAGTATTCGAATGGGGAAGGGGGTAGCCCGCCTGCGGAAGACAGATTTGCCGGAGTCGGCAGTTACTTAATCGTACCCTGTGGGTCGGCCATTTTGGCGAGTAGCTCGCTGATGAAGTTGAAATCGGTGCTGGCAAAGCTGATGGCCTGGCCTTTGTGCAGGGCCGCCCAGGCCTCGGCATACTTCTCCTGGTAGTAGAAGCCCCGGGCCAGCTGCTGCCAGGCCACGGCATCGCTGGCATCGAGGGTGGTAGCGCGCTCCAGGAGCCCGAATCCCTGCGTGAGGTCCTTCTTCTTTTTGGTGCGCGCGTAACGCAGGAGGTGGCTGGCGCCCAGGTCGCGCAGCAGCAGGGGGTTGGCCGGGGCCAGGGCCAGGCCGCTGCTGAGCAGGGCAATGGCGGCATCGGGCGTGGGCTGGGCGCTGGCAATGATGCCCAGGCCACGGTAGGCGTCGGCATTCCGGGGGTCGAGCAGCCAGGCCAGGTTGAAGCGGTAGGTGGCCGTGTCGGGCTGGTTCTCGTTCAGGTATTCGAAGCCCTTGTTGGCGAAAAAGGCGCTGGCTTCGGCGGGCGAGGCAAAGCTGGCCGTAATGGCGCGGAGCTTGTCGGCGCCCAATATCTGGGTGGCCTGGGCCACGGTCAGGTTGCCGAACAGGGGCTGCAGGCGCAGGGGGCGCAGGGGCGCGGCACTCACGGCCCGGCTGCCGTCGGGGTTGGCGACGGTGGCGTGCTGGGCACGGGCCGGAGCCGCCTCCGCCAGGCCCAGCACGAGCAGGGTGGCCAGTGCCGACGAAACGGATTTAAGCGAAGCGGAAATCAACACGAGGTGGAAATAACAGACAAAAGTGAAAGGCCGCCGAAATAGTCGGACCAGACCCGTTTCGGCAAAGATAAAGCCGTTATGGCCAAGCCCCGGGCCCGGGCCAGGGCGGCCCCGCAAACTATGCAGCGCGCAGAGGCGTAGGTGGGGCGACCGCGCCGGGTTTCGGCCGGAGAGCTCCTGTTCCGTTTCCTCGTATGCGTCGTTTCCTGCTGCTTGCTCCGTTGGGGCTGTTATTAGCCATCGTGGTGATGGTGCTGGCCACCGAATACGTGGTGGCCCGGCCCAGCCACCGCACCAAAGATATTGCCTACGTGGCTGCCTCTGCCCCCGATTTCGACAAGGAAAGGCACCTGCTCGACGTGTACTCGCCTAAAAAAACGGCCCCCAATGCGGGCGGCTACCCGGTGGTGCTGTTCGTGCACGGCGGCAACTGGAACAGCGGCAGCAAGAATTTTTACAGCTTTATTGGCCGGCGGCTGGCTAAGCAGGGCGTAGTGGCCGTCATCATCAGCTACCGGCTGGCGCCGGCCGTACACGTGCCCGAGCAGGCGGCCGACTGCGCCCGCGCCCTGGCCTGGACGGTGGGCAACATCAAGCAGTACGGCGGCGACCCCGCCCGCGTGTTCGTGATGGGCCACTCGGCTGGCGGTGGCCTGGCCGCCCTGCTTGCCACCGACGATGCCTTGCTGGCCCGCCATGGCCTGCCCCAGAACCCCGTGCGCGGGGCCATTATGGACGACCCCGCCGGGCTCGACATGTATACCTACCTCAAAGAGTCGAAATACGAAGGCGACGAGAAGTATAAAATCCCCTTCGGTAATGACCCGGCGGTGTGGAAGTCGGTGTCGCCCATCTACCAGATTAAGCCCAACCTGCCGCCGTTTATCTTCTTCATTGGCGGCGAAACCTACCCCAGTATCAGCGGTAGCTCGGGCCGGTTTCGCGACCAGCTGAAGGCCACCGGGCAGGCCCCACCGTACACCATCATTCCCGGCAAGCACCACGTCCCGATGATGCTGCAGCTGTACTGGCAGCACAACATCATCTACCAGCAGCTGCTGAAGCTGGTGGGGGCGTAGTTCAGTGCGGCCGGGGCGTCACAGGCCCCGGCGCATTTCCGTCAGGTGCCGCCGGAAGCCGGCTTTTTCGTAGGCCCTGACGGCCGCCTGGTTGTCGTGGTACACATCCAGCCGCAGCTCGTACACCTGCTGAGATGCTGCCCAGCGGGTCAGGGCTGCGATTAGCTGCTGGTTTACCCCCGTGCCGCGCCGGCTCGGCACCACGTACATGAACCCGAGGTAAGCGTGCCGTCGGTGCCTCAGATACACCTTCGATTCTTCGAGCCGCGCGTAGCCGGAGCCAATTACTTCGTGGTCGATTACGGCCACCAGCAGCTCTACCAGCGGGGCGTCAAGCATGCCCGCAAGGTCGTAGTAGCTCACATCGGCTGGGGCCAGGGTGGGGTCGAATTGGCGCTCGAATTCGACGATGGCCTGCTCGAAATCCAACAAAATGGGGAGGTCTTCCCGCGTAGCTCTCCTAATCAGTACTTGGCTCATGGCTCGGAAAAATGCGGGGGCGGTCGGGTTGGTACGCCACTTCGCTGCAAATTAGCAAGCAGGCTGCCCTGCTAGGCCGGCCGCCGGCGTTGCCCATCAGGCTGCCATCGGCCATGCCCACGCGGTGGCAGGGCCACCCGCTGGCCAGCGGGTTCCGGCCGTTGGCGGCTCCTGCGGCCTTATTTCGGCTTAGCCGGGCAGTACCTGCACCCGAGTTTTGTCGTAGAGCTGCTGCCAGTCGCGGCGCAGAATGGCGTAGAGCAGCTCATCCTCGAACTCGCCCTCATCGTTTACCCCCGACTCGCGCATCACGCCTTCAAACTGAAAGCCGACGGTCTTTTCGATGGAGCGCTTCGAGGAAAGGTTTGATACCCGGCAGCCAGTGGCCACGCGGTTGAGGCCGAGAATTTCGAAGGCCAGGTAAAACAGGTGGGGCTTGCTGCGCGGCGTTGCACCCCGGCCGCGCATGTGCAGGAACACGTCGGAGCCGATGGAAGCGTACTGCTCGTCCCAGCTATCCACCGTCAGGGCCGTCATGCCGGCCAGCTTTCCATCAAGCAGCGAGTAGAAGCCAAAGTTGGTACGCCGGCCCTGCTCGTAGCTCGGCAAGTAGTTACGCAGCAACTCGGCCAGCATGGGCTGCGAATCGGGGTAACCCTGAAACAGGGCGCAAATGTCGGCCAGGTTATCCTCATTGATGAGGTGCAGGGTAATGGAGTCGGAATAGAGGGCGCTGAACATCGCAAAAGAGCGGGTGAAAGGTTTTTCCTGAGTTGAAAGATGACGCCCGGCTTGGCGAACCTGATGCCGGAGCGTGCCGCGCCGCCGCGCCGCCCACTCACCCAAACAGCCCGCCCTGCCGCGTGGGCTGCTCGAATTCCAGCAGCCACTTTTTACGGTGCATCCCGCCGGCGTAGCCCGTCAGGCTGCCGTCGGCCCCGATAACGCGGTGGCAGGGCCACACGATGGCCAGCGGGTTCTGGCCATTGGCCGCGCCCACGGCCCGCACCGATTTGGGGTTGTTGAGCACCTTCGCCACGTCGAGGTAGGAGGCCGTGCGGCCATAGCCGATGCTGGTGAGCGCCTGCCACACCTGCCGCTGGAAATCGGTGCCGAAAGCGGGGGCGTAGGTCAGGTGGAAGTCGCGCAGCTCACGGCCAAAATAGGCTCGCAATTGCTCGTGGGCCGGGCGCAGGCAGTGCGGAATAGCGCCCGGAGCCGTAGCCTCCGCTGCTTCAGCAAGA
>JANXMN010000182.1 GCA_025354605.1 Hymenobacter sp.
CCGAATAGCGGCGGCCAGATTTGTCATCCTGTGCTACGCTCAGGATGACAGGCGCACCCATCATTAACCGCTAACCATTAACCATTACCTCCCTATGCGCTCCGTTTTATTGGTTGAAGATGACGTGTTTGACACGATGACGGCGGAAAAAACCTTCGCCAGATTCAGCGTGCCGCACCAGCTGCACACGGCCTTCAACGGCGAGGAAGCGCTGGACCTGCTGCTGGGCCGCAACGGCACGGAGGCCCTGCGCCCGCTGCCCGAAGTGATTCTGCTCGACTTAAACATGCCCCGCATGAACGGCATCGAGTTTCTGACCGAGCTGCGCGGCAACGTGGACCTGCACCACATTCCGGTGTTCATCACCACCACGTCGGCCATGGACGTGGACCGCGCCGACGCTGAGCGCCTGGGCGTGAGCGGCTACATTCTCAAGCCCCTGGACTTCGAAACCGGCGGCGACCTGGCCGACAGCCTCAGCTTGCTCGAGCAGCTACTTAACTAGCCGGCACCCATGGCGCCTGTCCCAGGTTCATCGAATTTTCACGAAAAAAATGCGGAATTTACGGGCGCGGCCGGGCGTTCGGCGGGGGTGCCGGCCCGGCCTCTGTATACTGGGGTATGGCTACATTGCCCGGCGCATTCATCTTTGTTGCTGTCCTGACCATCCATGAAAATTCCCTTTGCAATTGCAACACTGGCGCTGGCACTGCTTGGCAGTGCGGCTGCTCGCGCCCAGGACGACGGCCCCCGGCAGCTAGGCGGCGCGCCCGCCCTGCCGCCCGCGCCGACGGCCCGTCCGGTGCCCCCGCCCCGCCAGCTCACTACCGTTCCCGTGGCCCCCGCCGACAGCTCCCGCCGGGGCGTGGTTACGGCCCCCCTCCCGGCCCCGATGCCGGACGCGGGCGCTGCTCCCGCGCCACCCGTGTACGCCCCCACACCGGCCGGCCAGCTGCCCGGCGGCAACAGCCGCCCCGCCCGCTTCCAGGTGGGCCTGAAAAACGGCATGCTTTACAGCGCCAACGACGTGGAATTGAAAAGCCCGCTCTTTGGTCATTCCTACCTGCTACTCGATGGCCGCCGCCGGCTGGAGATGGCCGAAGTCGGCTTCTACGAAGATGAAACCGGCCACTACGTGCGCACGATGCTGCCCGGCTCGTCGCGTGAGGCGACGCTGCGCCGCGAAAAAACCGGCCGTATCAGCCTCTATTCCATTACGACCACCCAATACAACTCCGGCCCCGGCGGCTTTGGCTACCCTGGCTACGGCGGTTACGGCTACGGTGGCGGGGGCTACGGCATGGGCGGCTACCCGTACGGCGGGTACCGCACCATCAAAACTGAGTACTTCTCGAAAGAAAACGGCCCCATTCAGAACCTGACCAGCACCAACCTGCTGAAAGCCACCATCGACAATGCCGGGGCCCAGCAGTTACTTTTCGATTCGCGCCGCTACCAGCGCATCACCACGGCCAGCTACGTGGTGGGTGGCGGGCTGCTGGTCGCCGGCCTGCTGCAAACCCTGAACCCGAGTACCGCCGGTCTGTCGTCGCTCACCTACCTGGCCCTGCCGGTTCTGCTCGTGCCCATCGTGCTGCAAAGCAAGCAGGCCTCAAACCAGCGCCAGGCCATTGCCCTCTACAACGCTACCCAGTAGCCAGCTGGCCTTTTTATTTTGATTATGTTTTGCGGCCCCGTTCGGTAGCCTGGCTGCCCACCGGGGCCGTGCTGTGTTTAGGTGGTATTGGGGGCTGCCTAACCAGGTGCCCAGTCCCCGCGTACGGCACTGATGAAATCTGCCAACTCGCCAGCTTTATCATTAGCCGATGCCGCCGACCTAGCCGCCCGCCAGGCCAAGGCCCTGCGCGTGCACGCGCGGCTCTGCGTCGAGTACGGCGCCCCGTTCCGCTTCTTCAGCAGCAAAGACCCGCTCAGCGAGCTGATAAGCGCTCTGCTTTCGCACCGCACCAAAAATGCCGACTCGCACCGCGCCTACCTGGAGCTGCGCGCCACCCTGCCCACCTGGGAGGCCGTGCGCGATGCGCCGACCGAGGTGGTGCAGCATGCCATTCGAGCCTGCACCTGGCCTGAGCAAAAAGCCCCGCGCATCCAAGTCGTGCTGGCCGAAATCAGCCGGCGCTGCGGCACTGAGGCCCCCTGCGCGCTCGATTTCCTGGCCGAACTGCCCATTCCCGAAGCCCGCGCCTGGCTGGAAAGCCTGCCCGGCGTGGGCCGCAAAACCAGCGCCGCCACCCTGCTCTTTAGCACCCTGCGCCTCCCGGCCATGCCCGTCGACAGTCACCATCACCGCGTGGCGCAGCGTCTGGGCCTCATCGGCCCCAAGGTGGGCGAAGCCGCCGCCCACCAGCTGCTCGAAGCCTTGCTGCCCCCCGGCTGGGATGCCCAGCAGGTGTACGACCACCACGAAGCCCTCATGTTTCACGGGCAGAAGTGCTGCTACTTCAGTGGCCCTGCCTGCGGCCGGTGCGTAGTGCTGGCCGAATGCCCCTTCGGCCAGGCCCGCTTGGGCGGGGCGGAGTAGGGTATTTTTTAAAAAATAAAAATACGCTACTTGGGTAGTTGCAGCCGGTTGTGGAGTATTGAAAAAACAAAAGGCCACCCGCGGGTAAGAATTTCCCGGTCATCTATGATGCTGCACCTGCGCGCCAAGCCCAATACCCGCGCCAACCAGTTGCTGCGCGCCGCCGACGGCTCCCTCACCATCCGGCTGAAAGCCCCGCCCCAGGAAGGCCAGGCCAACGCCGTGCTCCTCGCTTTTCTGGCTGATGCCTTCGGCGTACCCAAAGCCCGCATCGAGCTGCTGAGCGGCCCTACATCCCCCTTCAAGAAGGCTAACATTCAGGGCCTGGACGAAGCAGTAGGGCAGGCGCACCTGACGCAGCTATTGGGCTAGTATAGGGCTTGTTAAGCGGAAAGCGGAAGCCTGATAACTGAGCAGGCTAGTTCGCCTTCGGTACGCTTTTCAGCTGCTCCTGCACGATTGCCTGGGCTTGCATCCGGTCGTTGAGCACGCGCAGGTACTGGCGGGCGGTGGCGCTGTTGCAGGTGAAGGCCGCTTTCTTGGCCCAGTCGATAGCGCCCGGCAGGTCGCCGCGCACCTCGCTGGCCACGGCCAGGTTGTAGAAGGCCCGGCCGGCAATTTTGGGGTTGAGGTGGCGGGCCGACTGCTGCCAGAGCGTAGCCGCGCCCGCCCAGTCGCCGGCTTCGGCCCGTTGGCCGGCTTCCCTCATCGGCGCGTCTTTCTTGGCGCGGGTGAAGAATTCACGGCTCAGGTTGATGTAGGAGGGGGCAATGCGGCGGGCGTAGCCGTCGCCGGCCCGCTGAGCCACCCGGCGGATGCACTCTTCGGGCGGGGGCAGGCGGCTGAGGGCGGCGGGGTAGCTGTCGCCGTCGCCCGCGAATACGAGTTGGTCTTCCTGCCGGGCCTGGTCGAGCACGAAGCCCTGAGCCGCGCCGTAGGTGCGGAAACCGGTCACGACTTTCATTACCATTTCCACGTGCACGGTGGGTATTTTCTGCTCGTGGCCTTCCTTGTCTTTCACCGTGCGGAAGCCGTTGGCGTGGCTCAGCAGCATGTCCGAGTCGAAGGCTTCGAGCACCACCAGGCCGTCGACTTGGGTGCGGCGGCACAGGCCCTGCACGTAGCGCGGCTCCAGCGGCGGCAGGAAAAACTCGCGGCTGCGGCCCAGCAGCTGCAGCTGCGCCTGCTTCACCTCAAAGCGGTAGCTGTTGTTGGCCAGGGCCTGGCCCACCACGTTCACGCACTCGTCGGCCCCGGCCCGGTCCACGCCAATGCCTTCGCCGGTAAAGGCCCCTTCGAGCACATCAAAAAACTTGTCGCGGCGCGACTCCGGAATAATGCGGTTGGCCGTGGCCACGCGTTGCAGGTCGGCCGGCATGGGCACCGCCGCCGGGGCCAGCGCCCGAATGTGCACCGAAGCGGTGCAGGCCCCGAGCAGCAGCGCGCCCAGCAGGGTAAAAGCGGAAGGGAAAAGCTTGTTCATCAGGTTTGCAGAAAAAGGTTCCAGTTCGGGTTTTCTTTCTACAAAATTGTGCCAGAATTGTAAGGTTAACCTGATAAAATTTCAGCTCAGTTAATTGCCTATAGGCGGCACCAAGATGGCCGGCCTTCGTTGCAAGAACGAAAGCCGGCCTTAATATGAAGATAGTTAAACGGGTGTAAAGCGACGAAGGCGCGAGCTACTTGGTGCCGCTGAAGCCCCAGGTTTCACTGCCTTTGGTTACGCCAACACTCAGGGCGCTGGAGGTGAGGGTCATGCCGGCCGTGCTGCCGTCGCTGCTTACGGTGGCGTAGTTCCCTGCGCTGGCCGATTGGAACTTCAGGTTGGTAATAGCCGGTACTTGGTCGCTGAACGTAATAGAATATGTCTTGTCCCCGGTTTTGCTTATAGTGGCCGTGCCGTTGGAGGTGCCAATAATCGAACTGCCGGTGTAGGATAGCTGCCCGGCGTAGGCGGTCACAACTGCCGCAGGCAGTTCGACTGCCGAGTTGGCCGGTGCGTTTTCCTCTTTTTTGCTACCGCAGGAAGCAGCGGTTAGAACGAATGCCAATAGGATGGCCTTGGGAGCGAGATTAGAAAAGAAGGATGGTTTCATGGTGAAATAAGGATTAGGTGAAGTGGCCGGCCAGCTACCCAATCAGGATTGGAGTAGCCCGCTCAGAAGCCGATTGATTGACTGCAAAACAGCACCATCCCGGCCGCCTGCCAGGGCCGCTGTACGCCCTGCCAAAGCCAGTGTGCCCCGCAAACGAAGCTGCCGTGCCGGCCGCCCCGCCACCCCGGGAAGCGGCTGGTGCAGGCCCGGCCCAAGCAAGCTGCCTTGATGAAATGCTCGGATGAAAAAAGTGAGGTGCCTACTCTGAAAGGTTTTCGGCGGTCCCTGTTGTCGCGACGGCTCAAAGGTGCCCGCACCCTGCCAGCCCAACCTAGCAATTGGGCGTTACAAAGTGTATACAGCGCTAAATATTCTGGATAAAATGTTCTAAGTCAACCTCCTTGCTTAGCTGTAGTTTTTGCTTCAGCCGGTGCTTGCCCACCCGCACCGAGTGCGGCTCGATATGGAGCAGGTTGGCAATTTCCTTCGTGGCCAGGCCCATGCGCAGGTAGGCGCAGTACCGCAGCTCGGTGGTGGAGAGGGCGGCCAGAGCGCTCAGGTGTTGGAAAAAGTGCGGGTGCACGCACTCGAAATGAACGCGGAATTGGTCGATGTCCTCATCGAGCTGGAGGTTTTGGTTGATGAGCCGAAAGGCCGGTTTGAGCTGCTGGCCCGTTTCGGGCACCTGCTCCAGCTCCTTGCGCAGGGCCAGCAGCAGCTCGTTCTTCCGCTCGAGGTTGAGCGTGGCGGTGGTAAGCTCGCGGTGCTTGTAGTCGACCTCCTGCTGCAGTTGCTGCTGCTGCTGCTGCGTGAGCAGGTGCTCCTGGCGCGCCACCACCGCCTGCTGTTCCGCCAGCAGCAACAGTTGCTCGGCCACCCGGCGGCGCAGCCGGCTCGACCGCACCAAGGCCACTGCCGCCGCCAGCAGTAGCCCGGCCCCGCCCACGATGAGCAGCAGCAGCCAGCGCTGGTACGTGGCGTACTGCTGCAGCGCCCGAATGTTCAAGTCCTTTTTCTCTACCTCGTATTGCAGCGTCAGGCGCCGCACCGTTTGCGCGTTCGTGCGCGCCGCCAGCGAGTCGCGTAGGACCGTGTACCGGGCCAGCCACCGATGGGCGGGCTGCCACAAGGCCAGGCGGGCATACGCTTTTTGCAGCTGTTGCGCGATAATCGCCTGGTCTTCAAGGTTGCCAGCGGGCAGGTTGCGGTAGGCCTGGTCGGCGGCAACTGTCGCAGCCGCGTGCTGCTGCTCCGCTTCGAGCCCAGCCAAGATGCCGTAGTTGTGGGCCAACAGGTTATTAATGCCCATGGACGTGGCAATGGCCGTGCTTTCGTGTAGGAGCTGGCGGGCCCGGTCAAATTCCCGTTTCCTGGTGCAGGCTTCCGCCAGGTTCGTGAGGAAAGCGGGCAAATACTGCGGCGACACCTGCTGCGGGTGTTGCCGGATAAGTGCTACGCCCTGCTGTAAATGCTCCGCTGCCAGCCGCAGGTAAGCGGGTTTAGGGTCCTTGGCATACAGCGCGAGGTAGCTGCAATAAAAATCGTTCATCACCGCCAACCGCTCTTCGAGGCTGCCGCCGCGCTGGGCGGCCGTTTCGGCCTGTCGGTAGTACGCGAAGGCCTCGGCGGTTCGCTGCTCGTAGTACAGGCAATTGGCAATGGCATTGAGGCTCATGGCCTGCAGGCTGTAGTGGCCCATCTGCTCGTAGGCCCGCACCGACAGGAGCAGGTGCGGCACCGCCCCCGCGTAGTCGCTGAGCCGCTCGCGCAGCAACAGCCCCCAATTGTAGTGCAGCTGCGCCAGCCGGAGCGATAGCCGCCGGCCCGCCGCGCGCCGCAGCAGCGGCTCCGCCTGCTGGTAGGCGGCCAGCGCCGGGCCTACTTCTTCGTGAAAGCTGTACACGTTGCCCAGCGCCATCCAGCAAAAGCCCTGCTGCTCGACGTGCCCGGCCCGAACGGCCAGCGCCAGCGCTTCCTGGTTCATTGCCAGGGCTTTGGCGCGGTCGTAGGGGCGGTATTCCCAGGCCAGCCGGGTGAGCGTCCAGGCCCGGGTGGTGTCGGTTTGGGTGGCGACGACGCGCTGCAACGAGTCGATTCGCGGCTGGTTTTGCGCCCGCGCCGGGCTGGCGGCTGCCAGCAGCACAACTAGCGCAAGCGCATAGCCAGCCAACTGCCGGCAACGGGCAGCAAAGCGGAAAGGAACTGGCATAGGCATCAGGCCGAATGTCGGAACCGGCGGGCAAAACAAACAAGCTGCCAGCCGAAGCCAACAGCTTGTCGAAGCCTGCCGGTGCCCCAGGTTGCTACACAAACAGCGAGCTGATGCTCTCGTGCGTCACCACGTTGCGAATAGCCGCCGCGAATAGCGGGGCCAGCGAAATCACCCGGATTTTCTCGTTTTCCTGAGCCAGCGGAATGGTGTCGGTGGTAATCAGCTCGGTGAGGGCCGAGGCGCGGATGCGCTCGTGCGCCGGGCCGCTCAGTAGCGGGTGCGTGATGACGGCGCGCACCGAGTTGGCCCCGCGCTCCATCACCAGGTCGGCGGCTTTGCAGATAGTGCCGGCCGTGTCCACCATGTCATCCACAAATACCACATCCATGCCCTTCACGTCGCCGATTACCTGCATCGAGGCAATCTCGTTGGCCCGCACGCGCATCTTGTCGCAAACCACGATTTCGGCCCCGAACTTCTTGGCGAAGGCGCGGGTCCGCACTACGCCACCCACGTCGGGCGAAGCGAAAATCAGGTTTTCCAGGTTCAGCGATTTGATGTAAGGAGCCGTGACGGTGGCCCCGTCGAGGTGGTCGACGGGGATGTCGAAGAAACCCTGAATCTGGCCCGCGTGCAGGTCGACGGTCATCAGGCGGTCGGTGCCCACGCTCTGGATAATGTTGGCCACCACCTTAGCCCCGATGCTCACGCGGGGCTTGTCCTTGCGGTCTTGCCGGGCATAGCCCATGTAGGGCATCACGATGACGACCTTGTGGGCCGAGGCGCGCTTGGCCGCATCTACCATCAGCATCAGTTCCATCAGGTGCTCGGCCGGCGGGAAGGTGCTTTGCACCAGAAACACCTCGCAGCCACGGATGCTCTCGTTGAAGCTCGGCCCCATCTCATTGTCGGCGAAGCGCTGTAGGCTGAGGTCACCGAGTTCGATGCCGTAAGCGGCAGCAATATTTTCGGCCAGGGCGCGCGAGGCGCTGCCGGCAAATATTTTGACCTGTTTCATTGGGGAAGGTGCTGTTGGAAAAGTAGCGCGCAGCAAATGCTGCATAAAAAGGAGCACGCAGCCTCTGCTGCGTGAATGAATAACGGGTGCTATCGAGCAGCTGCCTCGCGCAGCAAAGGCTGCGTGCCACACCTCCTCGTTCCGCCCGGATAGAAAAGCGAAAGGCGCTGACCACTCCGGAAATTGGAGAAGCCAGCGCCTTTTCGTTTACTCGAGCGTTGTCGTTGTCCGACCAGAACTCGAACCGCCGCTTTGCGCCAGTTTGTAAATGATTGATTTAAAAAAGATTGTCATCGGAAAAGGAAGGCTCATCTAGCGTGTGGGGGCAGAATTGGGGGCGCTTTCCTCAATGTGGCGGCGTACCTCCCCCTTATCGAAGCCTAGCGCTTCAATCACTTCCCATAGCCGCTCGATGGTTATGTCAGGGGCCGAAGGGATGTAGCTCGATACATACCCGACCACCCGCCACAGTTCCAGAATATCGGCGGTTTCCATCCCATAGGGCTTCCGGTGGTGATTATCTGAATACAGGGTCACTTCCAGGTCGTTGGTCCGCACCCGGTCGTTAATGCGCTTCAGCATCACCATTTCCCCCGTCACCACCACGTACACATCGCCCGGATGCAATAGCCGCAGCTCATCCACGCGCACGGCCACCACTATGTCGCGGTGGTTAATCGTGGGCATCATGCTGTCACCTGCGACCTCAAACGCTCGGAACTCGCCCCGGTCAAAACCGGGGATTTTGAAATTGCTGAGCTGCTGAATATACACGGCCTCATTGTGGCCCATCGTGTAGCCAGCCTGAGCCGGTATCGGCACGAACACCGTGTTTTCATTGCCCTTGTCATCGACCGTCACCACCACCACTTTGTCACCGCGAATCATCTGCTGAACCGTCACCGGCCGCGCCGGTGCCACGTCCGCCATTGCCCCGGCCCGCAGCATCTCCCCGCGCCCCATCAGCAGCCAGTCGGCCGAGAGGTCCGGCCACTTGTCCAGTATATCGGTGAGTGTCGAATAGCCGGGCGCGGCCACCCCATTCAGGATGCCATACAGCTTGGAGGGCACTGAATACCCCAGCTCCTTGGCCGCACTACTGGCATTCAACCCCTTTTCATCAAAGAGTTGCTTTATTCTGTAACTAATAGCCGGTAATTTTTCGGCCTCACTATCAGCAGATTCCATGCTATTTACCTTTTTTAGTAACTGTTACTTAAAAAAGAATGTAGTTTTACAGAAGAAAGAAGTACTTCTCCTGCAAATATACACAATAAATACAAAGAACATGGAATCAAATGAGAAAGAAGTGAGCCCGCTGCAAAAACTCTTACATAAATTAGGAGGACGAGGCGCAGTGGTGAAGGCTACCATCGACCGCCTGCAGCGCGACAACGTGAAGGCCAGCCCCAGTCTGGTGTACAAAACCATCGCCGGCACCACCAGCAACCCGGAAATTGAAGCCGCTTTCCTGACCGAAGCCGAGGCCGAGATTACCCGTCGCCGCGAAGTGGCCGAGCGTCGAATAGGCGGCGACCCCCT
>JANXMN010000191.1 GCA_025354605.1 Hymenobacter sp.
CCTCAAGCGCCGGACAAACGCGGCCAATACGTTTCTGCGAAAGCGCTAACCGGTGAGCAGGGCTTCGCTGTTCCGCCAGAAGGGCCGTAGCTTTATGCTTCGTGTCAGGCATCAATTCTTAATTTCATGCGCTTTTGTTTCAAGCTGCTTCTCGTCACCGGTTTGCTCAGTAGCCCGGCGGCCCAAGCGCAGTCGGCCGTTAAAATCTTATTCGACGCCACCAAGGCCGAAACCGCCGGCAACGCCGACTGGGTGATTGATGCCGACGTGGCCAACAGCCCCCAGCGCCTGCCCACGCCCGCCCAGAGCACCGTCACGGCCAACACCCCCGAAGGCTACTGGACCGGTGCGCTCTCGTCGTGGGGCATTGCCCTGGCGAAGCGCGGCTACCAGGTAGAGACCCTGCCCGCCACCGGCCGCATCACCTACAACGATGCCAGCAACCCCCAGGACCTGCACTTCTACGCCGCCTACATCGTCGACGAGCCCAACATTCGCTACACTGCCGCCGAAAAAACAGCCATTCTCAACTACGTGCGCGGCGGCGGCGGCCTGTTCATGATTTCGGACCACACCATGTCGGACCGCAACGGCGACGGCTGGGACTCGCCCGCCATCTGGAACGATTTGATGAGCACCAACCCGGTCCAGACCAATCCCTTCGGCCTGAGCTTTGACCTCAACAACCTCACGTTCACTACCGGCGTAGGCGCGGCCGTCGCCCCCACCGATTCGCTGCTGCACGGCCCCGCCGGCGACCCGGTAGCCATGGAGTATCACAACGGAGCCAGCCTCAGCCTTGCGCCCACCGTCAATGCCACCGTGCGGGGCGTGTTGTTCAAACCCGGCGCGGCCACTACCGGCACCACCGGGGCCATCGTGGCTCGTGCCCGCTTCGGCCAGGGCCGCGTAGCCGCCCTCGGCGACTCGTCGCCGCCCGACGACGGCACCGGTGCCCCCGGCAACAACCTCTACGACGGCTGGGCGGCCGAAGCCAACGGCGACCACGCTCGCCTATTGACGAATGCCACCATCTGGCTGGCTACCCCCAACCGTACCGTCAC
This sequence comes from Hymenobacter sp., assembly GCA_025354605.1. Lineage (GTDB taxonomy): Bacteria > Bacteroidota > Bacteroidia > Cytophagales > Hymenobacteraceae > Hymenobacter. Next base: position 1,065 of record JANXMN010000191.1, read on the forward strand.
CGCCACCCACGCCACTACCGGGGCTGATTTCAGCCTATATCCCAACCCCGCCGCCGACGCGCTTTTCATCAGCGGCAACGTGCTGCCCGTCGAAATCCGCTGCCACAACGCCGTGGGGCAGGCGTTTGCGCTGGCTGGCACGGCGGCGGGCACGGGTGCGCTGCGGGTTTCCACGGCGGCGCTGGCACCGGGCCTGTACGTGCTCCGGCTTCGCCTGCCCGACGGGCAGGTGCTCACGCGCCGCATCACGCGGCAATAGGCCTCGCGAGGGCTAGTACCGGGCTCAGGAGGCCCGGCGGGTGTAGAAGCGGTTGGTATCGAATGATTCCTGCTCGTAGAAGCGCGGGTTGGCGGCGGCCGCCTCCTGCCCCAGCGCGCGCAGCATGGCCTGCTCGTACTCGCGGGTAATTTGGATTTCGACGTGGGCCGGGTACTTCAGCACCGATTCGGTGTTGAGCGCGGGTACGAAGACGTTGTCACCCTCTTCATCCAACGAGGCAGCGCCGATGGGCAGCAGAATGTGGTTTTCGTGCTCGTTGATGTGGAAGCGGCCATCCAGCTCCACATCGAGGTAGCGCACCTTCAGCGCCTGCGGGTCCACAATCAGCTCGTACACCGCGCCCAGCGCCAGGCCGTCGGAGCCGCGCACGGTCCAGCCGCGCACATCGGGGTTGTCGTCGGCCACTTCGAAGTCGGTCAAATCGCGCAGACGGCGCAGCAGGGATGTTTCCATAAGATATAATTTCGGGTTGCGAGTCCGCAGTAGGGTAAGGTTCGGAGGGTAAAACTGGCAATGTCACCGAGGCTGCTTCTGCGGCACGGTCTGTCAGAGCTGCCCCAAGGGCGGTTGGCTGAGGGTGTGCATAAACGCCGCGGCCCGGGTCAGAAATTCCTTGTTCTGCTGCTGCCGGGCGGGGGTGTCGCTGCGGCCGGTAAGCTGGCCGGCGCGCTGCACCAAATCAGCCGCCGGGGCATCCAGCTCGGGGTAGCTCTGTTGCTGCATGGCCCGAACCAGGGCGGCGGCCGCGACGAAGCCCGGCCGCAGGCTACCGCCCTGCTCGTCGAGGCGCGCCGTGGCGCTGGTCAGGTTGTCGCGCTGCTCAGTAATGGTGGGCGTGCGTAGGTCCTCGCGGTCGGCCAGGCTCACTAGCAGGCTTGCCAGCGTACGCAGGCCCTGGCGGGCATAGTCGGGTGCGGCGGGATTGTCCGCCGCTACTGCCTCCAGGCCCATCGGGCTGGCATCGGGCGGCGCGGTTGCCGAACCCGGCGGGTTTGGGGTAGCCCGGGCCATTGCGTCGGGCATTTCTTTCGTGCTGTCGGCCGCCCGGGCCTGTGCCAGCACCTTGGCAGCCGCTAGGGTATCGGCCGCCGGCAGCACCATCTTTTCTGCCGCCGGCGCAGCCGACTCATCGGCCGGGTCAGACTTCAAAAAAAAGTAGGCGGCTACCGCCAGCACCACGGCCGCCAGCAGCACCAGCAGCCAGGGGCTGGGCGAGGTTTTTTTACGTTGAATATTGATGTCGGCCATAGCAGCAGCGGTTGTCGGCAGGTTTGTACGATGTGGCCCGAAAAGTAGTCACGGCCGGCCATTGCGCGCCGCCCACGGTGCCGCATCCCCCGCCGACCCTACCGCCTGGGCGCTTTTCGCCGCCGCCTCTCGCTACCTTGCCGGCCATAGAAAAGCCGGCTGATGCAACGCACCGCCGGCTTTCGCGCAGTTCGGTTTTCCTCAGCCCTGCACCGCCACCGGCTGGTACAGCTTGGCCAGCGCGGCCACGGCGTAGTCCACCTCGGCCTCGGTGTTCATCTTGCTCATCGAGAAGCGCACGGTAGGCCGGTCGGAGTCGGCCCCCAAAGCTTCCAGTACGTGCGAGCCCGTCTGGGCACCGCTGGTGCAGGCCGAGCCGCCCGAAGCTGCCACCTTGCTGATGTCGAGGTTGAAGAGCAGCATCTCACTGATGGCCGACGGCGGCAGGCTCACGCTCAGCACCGTGTACAGGCTCTTGTCCGCGAGTTCCGACAAGCCGTTGAACTGCACGTCGGCAATTTCTTCGCGCAGCTTGCCAATAAATCGGTCCTTCAGCCCCTGCACGTGCGCCCGATGCGCCGCCAGGTCCCGAATGGAAATTTCAAACGCCTTGGCCAGCCCCACGATGCCGGCTACGTTCTCAGTGCCCGAGCGCACGTTGCGCTCCTGCGACCCGCCGTGAATGAGCGGCCCCACCTGCACCCCACTGCGGGTGTAGATGAACCCCACCCCTTTTGGCCCATGGAACTTGTGCGCCGAGCCCACCAGAAAGTGAGGTTTCAGCTGCTGCACGTCGTGCCGGTAGTGGGCCATGGTCTGCACCGTGTCGGTGTGGAAAATGGCTTCGTGCCGCGCACAGATTTCGCCAATGGCCGCGATGTCGTTCAGGTTGCCAATTTCGTTGTTGGCCTGCATCAGGCTCACCAGCGCACGCGGGCCGGCGGCCAGCAATTCTTCCAGATGCGCCAGGTCGAAAGTGCCCTGCTCGTTGTGGCGCAGGTAGTGTAGCTCCAACTCGCCTGCTTTGGCCAGCGCCTGCAAGGGGTGGAGCACCGCGTGGTGCTCCAGCAGCGAGGTAATGGCACGCTTCAGGCCCAGCGTGCGCACGCTCCCAAAAATGGCGTAGTTGTCGGCCTCGGTGCCCCCGCTGGTGAAGCTGATTTCGGCCGGGGCCGCTCCAATCAGGTGGGCCACCGTTTTGCGGGCATTCTCGATGGCCGCGCGCACCTGCCGGCCCGGCCCGTGCAGGCTGCTCGGGTTGCCGTAGTGCTGAGTCAGAAATGGCAGCATGGCCTCCAGCACCTCCGGGTCGAGGGGCGTGGTGGCAGCGTTGTCGAAATAAACAAAAGAAGGGGCAGTCGTCATCACACTCGATGGGTTAATACACTCAGGCAGCCGAATAGGCAGAAGCCCGGCGGCGCGGGATTCGGCTTCCAGCCAACTACTTAATCAAATTTCGGCGTCCGCCGCCAAACCAGCACGCCAAAGCTGCTCGGGATGGACCGAACACCGACAGCTAGCGCTTCTTCGCGATAATCTCCTTGATATCGCCAATAATTTTCTGGGCCAGATACTCGGCCGTCGCGTTCGAGTCCGACTCGGCGTAAATGCGGATAATCGGCTCGGTGTTCGACTTGCGCAGGTGTACCCACTCCTTGTCGAACTCAATCTTCACGCCGTCAATCGTGTTCACCGGCTGCTTGGCGTAGCGCTGCTCCATCTTGGTCAACACGTCGTCAGTGTTGATTTCCGGCGTCAGCTCAATCTTGTTTTTCGAGATAAAATAGCTTGGGTACGAGTTGCGCAGCCGCGACATCGTGAGGCCCGACTTGGCCAGGTGCGTCAGAAACAAGGCGATGCCTACCAGCGCGTCGCGCCCATAATGCAGTTCGGGATAGATGATGCCGCCGTTCCCCTCCCCGCCAATCACGGCCTTGGTTTCCTTCATCATGGTCACCACGTTCACTTCTCCCACGGCGGCGGCGGCGTACTTCCCGCCAGCCTTTTCAGTCACGTCGCGCAGGGCGCGGGTGCTACTCAGGTTGCTCACGGTATTGCCGCCGCCCAGCGCCTTCAGTACGTAGTCGGCCACGGCCACCAGCGTATATTCTTCGCCGAACATCTCGCCGTTTTCGCTCACCAGGGCCAAGCGGTCCACGTCGGGGTCCACCACGATGCCCACGTCGAAGCCCCCTTTTTCGAGCACCTTGGCAATGTCGCGCAGGTTCTCGGGCAGCGGCTCGGGGTTGTGGGCAAAGTCGCCGGTGGGCTCGCAGTGCAGTTTTTCCACCGTCGTCACGCCCAGCGCCTCCAGTAGCTGCGGCACCGCGAAGCCACCCGACGAGTTCACGGCATCCACCACCACCCGGAAGTTGCGGGCCCGAATGGCCTCTACATCCACCAGCGGCAGCGCCAGAATGGCCTTGATGTGCTTTTTGAGAAAAGTATTGTCCGTCGAGTACTGGCCCAGCTTGGTCACCGGCGCGAAGTCGAAATCCTCACTTTCGGCCGAGGCCAGCACCTGCTGCCCGTCGGTGTCGGAAATGAATTCGCCCTTGGCGTTGAGCAGCTTCAGCGCGTTCCACTGCTTGGGGTTGTGCGAGGCCGTGAGGATGATGCCCCCGGCCGCCTTCTTGGCCGGCACAGCCATCTCCACGGTAGGCGTAGTGCTCAGGCCGAGGTCACACACATCAAGGCCCAGCCCCTGCAGGGTAGCAGCCACCAGCCGGCTCACCATGTCACCCGAAATGCGGGCATCGCGCCCGATTACAATCAATTGGCTGCCCGAGGCTTGCGACTTCACCCAGCTGCCGTAAGCCGCCGCGTATTTCACCACGTCGAGCGGGGTCAGGCCCTGGCCCACCGGCCCGCCGATGGTGCCGCGAATACCGGAAATAGATTTAATTAACGTCACGGAGTCTGGTAAGTTAGAAACGCAAAATTAGGCACTGGCGACCGGTTGGCGGCGCGCGGGTTTTATCTTTGAAGCAATGGAAAACTCCCCATCCCCCACAATAGGTCTGCTCACCGTCGCCCGCCGCCCGGCCCAGCTCGACGCCTTCGGCCGCCTGCTCGACGTGCTCGACCGCCTGCGCACCGAGTGCCCCTGGGATAAAAAGCAGACCCTGCAAAGCCTGCGCCACCTCACCATCGAGGAAACCTACGAAATCAGCGACGCCATTTTGCGCGACGACCTGCCCGACCTCCAAAAGGAATTGGGCGACGTGATGCTACACCTGATTTTCTACGCCCGCATCGCCGCCGAGCAGGGCGCGTTCGACATTGCCGATGTGCTCAACGCGCAGTGCGAAAAGCTTATCTTCCGCCACCCGCACATCTACGGCGACGTGCAGGCCGACGACGAGGAAACCGTGAAGCGTAACTGGGAGCAACTGAAGCTAAAGGAGAAAGGCTCGGCCACCGGCGTGCTCAGCGGCGTACCCACTTCCCTACCCGCCCTGGTGAAAGCCATGCGCATTCAGGAAAAAGCGCGCGGTGCGGGCTTCGACTGGGAACAGCCCGAGCAGGTATGGCAGAAAGTTCAGGAAGAATTACGCGAGTTCGGCGACGAGTACAGCCACGGCCAAGCCGACAAAATGAACGCTGAAAAAGCCGCCGATGAGTTCGGTGATTTGCTGTTTTCGCTGGTCAACTTTGCCCGCTTCGCCGGCATCAACCCCGAAGAAGCACTAGAGCGCACCAACCGCAAGTTTATCAGCCGGTTTCAGTATCTAGAAACGGCTGCCACAGCCAACAACCAACGCCTTCCCGACCTCACTCTGGCCCAAATGGATGTGTACTGGGAAGAAGCCAAGCGCCACCCTGCCCAACCCTACGGGGCCGTTTAGCGTTCGGCATCCTTACTCTGCCTTTTATCCCTTCCCGAAGTGAGTTGACCAAGAATTCTTTGGTCGGCCCGTACTTTTTGGTTAGGTTTGCCAAGCTAAGATGGTCTGTTGGGTAGTCTGGACTTCGGTAAGTGCCATTTTAATCCTTTTAGACCGGGATTTTTCGCCGCATTTTTGCCGTTGTTGGCACTTCTAACAACTTTTTGCATTTTCTTTACCCCACTCAATTCAACTACATCACCCAACAACCCCCAAACACTCCGGAACAATGGAACAGAAAAATGCCATGAATACGAGCCCCCGGCCCGCCGCTACGGCCGCAAAAGCCGAAGCCCAAAGCAGCGGTGGTGCCTCGCTGTTCTCCGTCCTGGTTATCATCCTAGCCTTCATCGTTAGTATTGTCGTCTATAAATTCGTCCTCGGCGACCCCAGCCACTTCCAAGGCGGTAACAATGAAAACAACCCCAACCCCGGCGATTACCTCGGCGTGGTGTACAAAGGTGGTTTCATCGTACCTGTGCTGATGACCATGCTGCTGTGCGTAATTACCTTCTCGATTGAGCGCATGCTCACCATCGCCAAAGCCAAAGGCACCAAAGGCATCGAGTCGTTCGTTCGCACTGTGCGCCAGAAGCTCAACTCCAACGACATCAACGGGGCCCTCGTGGCCTGCGACCAGCAGAAAGGTTCGGTAGCGAACGTCGTGAAAGCCGGCCTGCTGAAATACAACGAAATGGGCCGTGACCGCACCATGGCCACTGACCAGAAAATTCTGGCCATCCAGAAAGAAATCGAGGAAAGCACCGCTTTGGAGCTGCCCATGCTCGAGAAAAACCTGGTTATCATCTCTACCCTGGCTTCGATTGCCACGCTGGTAGGTCTGCTCGGCACGGTATTCGGCATGATTCGCGCCTTCGCTGCTCTGGCCCAGGCCGGCACTCCCGACGCCGTAGCGCTTGCCAACGGTATCTCGGAAGCCCTTATCAACACGGCGCTGGGTATCGGCACGTCGGCCCTTGCTATCGTGGCCTACAACTACTTCACCAGCAAAATTGACGAGCTGACTTACAGCATCGACGAGGCGGGCTTCAGCATCATCCAGACGTTTGCCGCTCAGCACGGCAATACGACGGCTACCCAGACGGTCTAATTCCGTTCGGTAGCTCGCTGTTGATGCACTAAAACGCGGGGCGGTTCGTTGTCGGGTTCAGCCCGACGGAATCGCCCCCTTTTATCCCACCTCGCAATGCCCAAAGTAAAACCGCACCGTACCTCGCCGTCGCTTGACATGACGCCGATGGTGGACCTGGCCTTCTTGCTGGTGACGTTCTTCATGCTCACCACCAAGTTTGCCCCCGAAGAGAACGTGGTAGTGGACACGCCCTCGTCGATTTCGGACCTGAAACTGCCCGAAAACAACGTTATCACCCTTACCGTCGACAGCAAAAAGCGCGTCTTCTTTGGTGTCGATGCTCCGCAGACCAGAATTGCCGCGCTTCAGCGCGTGGGGGCCAAGTATGGCGTCAACTTCACGCCTACCCAGGCTAAGGAGTTCAGCAACTTGGCCAACTTCGGCTTACCCATCAACCAGCTCGGCTCTTACCTGAACATGCCCAAGGAAGACCGTAAGCAGGTGAATGCCCAGCAGCCGGGCGTCCCGCTTGATTCCCTCAACAACCAACTGGTTGACTGGGTACTCGAAGCACGCCGGGCCAACCAATCCATCTTCCACAAGCCCACCTACATTGCCATTAAGGGCGACGGCGCCGCCGACGTACCCACGGTGCAACAGGTTATCAAAGTACTTCAGGAGAAGGATATCAACCGCTTCAACCTCATCACGGACATGGAGAATAAGCCGGTGGCCGCCGCTAAGTAAGCGCGCACTCACTCAGCTCTCCCCTCCGCATATTTCGCAATTCCCATGTCAGAAATTCAACAGAAGGCCGACTCTGGTAAAGGTGGGAAGAAGAGGGCCAAGAAAATGTCGACCAAAATCGACATGACACCCATGGTGGACTTGGCCTTTCTGCTGCTCACCTTCTTCATGCTGACCACCACCTTTGCCAAGCCCAACGTGATGCAGCTCACGATGCCGGTGAAGAAAACTGATGACGTCGAGGACACGAAAATCAAGGCCTCTCAGGCCATGACCATCATTCTCGGCAAAGACAACAAGGTGTACTACTACTTCGGCCTGAACACGCCGAACGACAAAACCGTAGCTAAACCTGAGTTGAAAGTGACGAACTTCTCGGCCAATGGAATTCGCCAGGTCCTGCTCACGCGCCAGCGCCAGCAGCCCGAGCCCATCGTGCTCATCAAGCCCACCGACGATGCCAAGTATCGTAACATGGTAGATGTTCTGGACGAAATGAACATCACGAACCAGAAGAAGTACGCCTTGGTGAAGGTACCCAAAGACGACCTGACCCTTATAACTGAATCAGCCCTATGATGGACAACGCACAACTTGCGAAAGCCAGCTTAAACGACATCGTTTTTGAGGGCCGCAATAAGGCTTACGGTGCCTATGTGCTCCGTCGCCTCTATCAACGGCACGTCACCCGCGCGCTGATTATCGCCACGGCGATTTTCGCACTGCTGGTTTTCTTCCCCCTCATCGCGCAGTATCTGAAAGATAAGCTGCCCAAGGAGGATAAGAAAAATCTGCAGGAGAACGTGCTGATGGACGCTCCTCCGCTGGACGACACTAAGCCCCCGCCCCCGCCCCCGCCCCCCGAGGCCCCCCCACCCCCGCCTCCCAAGCTTACCACCATTAAGTTCACTCCTCCGGTGGTGAAAAAGGATGAGGAAGTAAAGAAAGAAGAGGTGCCGGACCAGGATGAGTTGAAAGACAAAACCGTGTCCACCGTGACTGTGAAGGGCAACACCGACGCTCCCGACCTGTCGGAACTTTCGGGCAACGGCGACAAGGTTGTGGAGGAAGTAGTTGAAAACAAGGTTTATACCTATGTTGAGCAAATGCCCGAATTGCCGGGTGGCGGTGGTCAGGGAGCCATCGTAGCGGCCATCCAGAAGGCCGTGCGCTATCCTCCGATGGCGTTGCGCAACCAGGTAGAAGGCCGCATTTTTGCCAGCTTCACCGTGAACCCCCAGGGCGACGTGACCGACGTAAAAGTTGTGAAAGGCCTGGGCTCGGGTCTGGATGAAGAAACCATCCGCGCCATCAAAACCCTGCCTAAGTTTCGCCCTGGTAAACAGAACGGTCGTGCCGTAAGTGTATCGTTTACGGTACCGATTACCTACAAAATTCAGTAGCTGTTGCTGGTTGTAGCCAGCTTCAATTACACCCCGGATTAGGCCCTCAGGCCCCGTCCGGGGTGTTTTGTTATTTCCTCTCAGCATTTGGTTTGCTGATACTATTATACTGGCTACGTCGTTTACTCCACCCTCTTGCTTTCGGCTAAACACTCAAGTCGACAGTCTACTGAGCTAGTGAAGCGGGACGGCTATGAAAAGCCGACGTTTTCCCCGTTTTTTGCAGGCCGGTTTTGATTAATAGTACCGAATCAAACTTTTACCTGTCAGAATCGGGTTTATCCGCATTATAACTCAGTTTTTTCGCGCTTATGCTCAACATTCCAACCACCGAAGAGCGACTGGGAAAGTCGCCCCAGCGTTTGGTGCGTTACTTTGTGTTGGTAATGGCGCTGGTGTACATAGGCCTGGGCAGTTGGTTGCTGTATTCGGCCATTGCACCAACGGGCGATGGACTGGTACAGATGGGCCCGACAGCGCGGCGCGTACTGGGTGGTGTACTGGTCGGCTATGGATTGCTACGTTTTGTACGTAGCTACCTGACTCACTTCCGCAAAAAAACTACTACCGATGATGAATAAGTCTCTTTCGCTGCTAACTACTGGCCTGGCATTGGGAATGGCCGTAATTCTGGGTGTTGCCTCATGCAACGGTCCGGGTTCGCCGGGCGCGCAGGATACGCCTACCAGCGGCATAGTAGCCGTGAGCGTTGATGAAACTTTCGCCCCTATCCTCCAGGCTCAGGTCGATACCTTCGCTAAGCTTTATCCGAACGCCCACGTGCAGATGAGCTTTCAGCCAGAGGAGAAGGTGATGCTGGACCTTATCAATGATAAGATTAAGGTAGCCGTGGTATCGCGCGAGCTCAACGCTGAGGAGCAGGCTCATTTTGCCAAACAAACCATTGTGCCGCGAACTACGCGCATTGGTATCGACGGACTAGCCATCGTACTCAATCGCAACAACCCGGACTCACTGCTGACCGTGACACAGCTCTCCGACATCTTCACCGGCAAAACGGCCAACTGGTCGCAGGTGAGCGGAAAAAAAGGTTTGGCTGCTATCAATGTCGTATTCGATGCTAATCGCAGCAGCACCACGCGTTTCGTGCGCGACTCGCTCACGCACGGAGCGGAACTGACCAAGCGCGTATTCGCGGCTTCTTCCAATCCGGCCTTACTCAGCTACGTGGCCACGCACCCTAATGCCATTGGCGTAGTGGGCGTGAACTGGATTTCGGACCGCGACGACCCAAAGGCCATGACTTTTTTGAATAAGGTGCGGGTGGCCAGTATTACGGCCCGCCCCAACCCGACTCTCGACGACTACATTCAGCCTTACCAGGCTTACTTGGCCGAGAAGTCGACAGAACAGCTGGCGGCGCATCACGAACTCCAGAACTATCCGCTGCGCCGTAGTTTATACATCATCAGCCGCGAGGCACGAGCGGGGTTGGGCACAGGGTTTGCCTCCTTCGTAGCAGGCAAGAATGGGCAGCTGATTTTTCAGAAATCAGGCCTGCTGCCGGCCCAAATGCAGGCCCGCATTATCACCACGCCTAAACTGTAAACGCGCTGGCCGCGTAACGTCTTTTTTAGTTTTTCATTTTTCTTCTTCCCTATGAGTTTCAAGCCCTGGAAACAGTCGTTGCTCGCCGCCCTCGCCCTGATGGCCGGTACGACGGCAGCCACTGCCCAAAACGTTCAGAAAGCCCAGCGTGCCATCGAAGTTGGCCGTTATAATGAAGCCCGCGCACTGCTGCGCTCGCAGGATTCGCCCGAGCTGATTTATGAGTTGGGCCGCCTGTACCAAATGCGCGACATGCCAGATTCGGCTGCGTTTTACTTCAACAAAGTGGGTAATACCACCCCAATGGGGATGGTAGCTGCCGGCCGGGCCCTGCTGGCCAAAGGCCAGGTAGCTGCTGCCGAAGCGCAGTTCGATGCTGCCGCTAAAGCAACCAAAAACAAGGATGCCAAAATCCTGACCATGATTGCGCAGGCGTATGCCGAGGCTGATACCAAAGACATGGGCAAGGCCCAGTCGTATATAACTACTGCACAGGCGCTGAACAAAAAGGATGAAGCCGAGCTAATGGTAGCCCGGGGTGACGTATTCCTGCACTCGGAAAAAGGCGGTGGCGATGCTATGAGCAGTTTCGACCGTGCTATTGCAGCCAATCCTAGTTACGCTCAGGCCTACTACAAAAAAGGGGTTTTGAACGTGCGCTCGCGCAACTTCAACGCGGCGCGCGAAACACTAAGCAAAGCCATTGACCTCGACCCGAGCTACGCACCTGCTTATCGCGAGTTGGCCGATATGTATTACTTGGCTGGCCAATACGACTTGGCACTGAAAAGCATTCAGAAATACATTGAGCTGGCCGAGAAATCGCCAACTACCGATGCGCAGTACGCGGCCTTCCTGTACAAAAGCAAGAAGTATCCCGAAGCTCTTACCGAGGTAACCAAAGTGTTGCAGGCTGACCCCAGTAACCTGACGATGAACCGTCTGCGTCCCTACTTGCTGTATGAAACCGGCGACTTTGCGGGAGCCGCGACGGCGATGGACACCTACATGAAAATGGCTCCAGCGGATAAAATCATTCCGGAGGACTATTCGTACCAGGGTCGTATTCTGGCCCGCGCCGGCCGTCCCGACGAGGGAATCAAGGTGATTCAGAAAGCTATTCAGACGCAAACTGACCCCGAAAAAATAACGGAATTGCGGCGCGACCTGGCTACTGCTTATACCACCAAAAAGGACTATGTTAACGCCGCGAGTATCTATTCGCAGTTGGCCAAAACCGGCGACCTGACCGACCAGTTCCGCTTAGCCACGGTGTTCAGCGCGGGCAAGATGTACACACGGGCTGACAGTGTTTATAACATCATCAACACGGCTAAGCCTACCTACGCGCCAGCTTATCTGGCTCGCGCCAAGGCGAACGCTGGCCTCGACCCTGATGCAAAGAAAGGCTTAGCTAAGCCTTCTTACGAGAAGTACATTGAGCTGTCGAAAGCTGAAGGTGCTGACGCGGCAAAGTTTCGTGAGGGCCTGGTAGAAGCCTACGGCTATCTGGGCGTCTATAACTTCCAGCAGGGCGATAAAGCTGCGGCACTGGGTAATTTCCAGCAGGTAATCGCTCTGGACCCCGAAAACAAAGGCGCACAGAATAACATCGAAATTCTGACGGCCAAGCCGAAGACAGCCACGAAAACTCGTACGACGACAGTGAAGAAAGGCCCGGTTAAAAAGAAGTAATGCCTTCTTGGTGTAGTTGCTTGATTTCTAACACGTAGTTCCACTTAAAAGCCCCGCTCGAGCATTCTGGCGGGGCTTTTTATGACTTGCTATCGAGAAGGCATCTTGGAAATTTTCGAAATTAAACTATCACCCCTGATTCCTTTCAATAAGATGTTTGCGGAAACTTTCTGAAATGGTGCTGTCAGGAGAAGTCCAAACGCGACAATAATATTGCTCAACTTAAAAAAAAGCCCTAACCTCTTTTGAGAAGCCAGGGCTTTTTTTAAGTGGCCAGATTAGCCAAAAAACAGACGTGCTAATCCACAATTTCCACCTCGCGGTCCTGCAAGCGGCTCATGGCGGCGGCCGACGAGCGCAGTTGGATTTCCTCACCACGCTCGTCTTCGATGCGGTAATCGGTGAGGCCCAAGCTGCTGTCGTTCACTACCTTCACCCACTTATAATACTTGAGGTACCATTTCATCTGGCGTGAAATAAGGCCTTTGGTGTAGTACGCATACAGGAACGGATGCACCGACAGCGTGATGCCCGACTGATTCTGATTTACCAGCAGGTCATCGATGCTGTTGTCGATATCGTCAGTTACCTGGATGGAGGCCGAAATTTTGCCCGTGCCGCCGCAGGTAGGGCAAAGCTCACCGGTCACGATATTCTCGGCCGGGCGCACCCGCTGGCGGGTAATCTGCAGCAGGCCGAACTTGGTGATGGGCAGCACCGTGAACTTGGCCTTGTCGTGCTTCATTACGTCGCGTACCGCATCCTCCACCTTCTTACGACTTTCGGCAGCGCGCATGTCGATGAAGTCGACCACGATAATGCCGCCCATATCGCGCAGGCGCAGCTGCCGGGCTACCTCTTTAGCAGCCAGCATATTAATCATCAGCGCGGTAGCTTCTTGGTCGTTTTCCTGGTTGCTCTTGCTGCCCGAGTTTACGTCGATGACGTGCAGGGCTTCGGTGTGCTCGATGACGAGATACCCACCGCCGGGTACAGTTACGGTTTTGCCAAACAGCGTTTTCAACTGCTTCTCAATCCCGGTCTGCTCAAAAACCTTGATTTTCGAGTTGTGCAACTTCAGCAGACCCAGCTTATCGGGCGCAATTTTCTGGAGATAATCGCGCATCTCCTCGTACATGGCGGGGGCATCAACTGTGATGCTGTCGAACGACTCGTTCAGCATATCCCGCACCATTGATGACGTGCGCCCCAGTTCGCCGAGCACCTTATCGTTAGGCTTGGCGGTGCGCAGGGTAGCATAAAGCTGCTCCCATTTGGCTACCATGTCCTGCATATCCTTGTCCAACTCGGCTACTTCGCGCCCCTCTGCCACGGTGCGGATGATAACGCCGAAGTTTTCGGGCTTGATACTGGAGATAAGGCGTTTGAGCCGGTCACGCTCACCTTTGCTCACAATTTTCTTGCTTACGCTGATGGTGTTCGAAAACGGCATCAGTACGAGGTAGCGCCCGGCCATCGAGATGTCGGTGCTCACGCGGGGGCCCTTCGTCGAGATGGGCTCTTTGATAATCTGGACAACGAGCTGCTGTCCTTTTTTAAATACGCTTTCCGCCTTCCCCACTTTGTCGAGGGGTGGCTCAAACGTGAATTTTTCCAGCCCGGCGCTGGGAGCGCGGCCGCTCTGTACCGTACGTGCCCATTTAGTGAGCGACGGGTACTGCTCGCCAAGGTCGCCGTAATGCAGAAACGCGTCCTTTTCGTAGCCAATGTCTACGAACGCGGCGTTCAGGCCGGGCATCACCTTTTTCACGGTGCCCAGGAAGATATCACCAACCGAATAGTTAGTGTCGTTGCGGTCGAAATGATATTCGATTAGCCGCTTGTCTTGCAGCAACGCAATCCGTTCGCCTTCCTGAGTAGAATTAATGACTAATTCATTACTCAAAGCCTTGATTTAGTTAAGGTAGCCTACCGGCAGTGCCGCCCAACGTTTACCCCGAAACCGGCAAAGGGAAGCCAGAACCGGGTGGTTCTGGCTTCCCTCGCGAGCCACGGGAAAAGCATCTGCGCGACCTCTCGACAAGAGGCTACGTGAGAGATAGGCAGCTGGCTCCCTTCCCGTAAGGAAAACTGCTGGCCGCCGCTACGCCCCGTGAGGCTTACTTCTTCTTGTGACGGTTCTTGCGCAGGCGCTTCTTACGCTTGTGGGTGGCAATCTTATGACGCTTTCTTTTTTTACCGCAGGGCATGATGCTTGGGGGTTATGGAGTGAAGTTTCTTGTTTCGAGTTTTCAGTTACTCCTTTCTGGCTTCGCTAAAAACTAGCAACCAGAAATCAGTAACGAGAAACTCATTTCATTTTAGCAATTTCCTCCTCGACCGAAGCGGCCAAAGTGGGGTCGTTGCTGAGGCTTTTGGCCGTGAGGAAGGCCTTTTTGGCTTCTTCTTTAGCACCAGTATGGGCCAAAGTTACACCGAGATAAAACTGTCCGTTCACGTTTTTCGGATTGACTTGCACCAAATTCTGGAAACGCTTTACGGCTTTGTCGTATTGGTTGCTCTGCACTGCCAGAATGCCCATATTGTAGAGGGCCTTCTCGTTGCGGGGGTCGGCTTCCAGCACTTCGCGCAGCAACGAGATGCCCTGCACGGGATTTTCAGAGGCCATATAGGCCATACCGAGGTTGGTTTTAGCATCCAGGTTGCCGGGCTGCTCTTTCAGCACTTTGGCGTACAGCTCCCGCGCTTTGCCGCCGAGCAGTTTCACCCGCTCATCGGTGGCGGCGAAGCTAAATGCCTGGAAGTAAGCATCGGCGGCCTGCTGCCAGTTAGCCGCCGTAGGCCGGGCCAGCGCTACCTGCTCGAGGTAGTAGCCAGCGCTATCGAACCGCTCGACACTGTTGTAGCGCTGGGCCAGCGTGGTAGCCACCGTAGCCTTGGCCGCCTCATTAGGTGCCGCAATATACTCGGCCAGCAACCGCGCCAACTCCTGCCGTTGGACAGAAGTAGCGGTAGTATGCGGAGCCGCGTTGGGGCCGTTGTTTTCGGTGGCAGTGGCTGGCACCGCGCCCGAGGAAGCCTCGGTTTTGGCACCGTTAGTAGCCATGCCACCGCCGTCGCGGTTGGCGGTGCGGGCAGCATCCTTGCTCAGCTCCGACTTGCTTTCCTTGGGCTTCATGATGCCTTTGGGCAGCACGTATAGACCGCCTACCAACGCGAGCGCGACGGCGACGATAACCAATTGATGCGAAACGGTGCTGGAAGTAGCCATAGGCTGAAAAAAGCCGGCCGCCGGGCCTCCCCTCGCGGAAAAGGCACCGGCGGCACGGCCGGCATGTTTTCAATAGTGAATGATGAATGGTTAGTGGGGAATGATGCTATTCATTCCCCACTAACCATTCATCATTCACCACTAATTGAATTAGGCTTTGGCCGCAACGGCTTTTACCTTTTTGCTGTTCTTGATTTTAGCCACGAAGGTTTTCGACGGCTTGAAGCTCGGAATGTAGTGCTCCTCAATGATGAGCGACGTATTTTTCGAGATGTTGCGGGCGACTTTACGAGCGCGCTTCTTGTTTACGAACGAGCCGAAGCCGCGCACGTAAATGTTGTTGCCCTCGGTCATTGAATCCTTCACAACTTTGAAGAAGGCTTCAACAGTCATCAATACATCAGCTTTCTCGATGCCGGTCTTCGTGGAGATTTCGGCGATTACCTCAGCTTTCGTCACGTTGGTATGGTACTTAGGTGGTTGAAAAAAATACAGTTG
>JANXMN010000214.1 GCA_025354605.1 Hymenobacter sp.
TCTCTACCGCGTAACTAATCAATTTTAGTATTGCGGTAGAGATGCTTCGACTGCGCGGACGCCAGATGAGCATGACGTTCGGCGATGTTTCAATGATTGTTCAGCCTACCCTACCTCCGCGTACCGCGCCTGTTGCAGCACTTTCTTGTAGTCGCTCGGGAACACCTTCACGAACTTCCCGGCTTCCTCCTGCCAGTTATCGAGCAGGAAGCTGGCGACCTGGCTGCCCGTGAGGGCCACGTGCTGCCGCAGCAACGCCTGAATCTCGTCTTCGTCGCCGACATCGAGCGGGTCGAGCTCCACCATTTCGGGGTTGCAGTTCTGGGGCAGGGTGCCGTTGGGGTCGTACACCCAGGCGATGCCGCCGCTCATGCCGGCGGCGAAGTTGCGGCCCGTCTGGCCCAGGATGAGGGCGCGGCCGCCCGTCATGTACTCGCAGCCGTGGTCGCCCACGCCCTCCACTACGGCCGTGGCCCCGGAGTTGCGCACGGCGAACCGCTCGCCGGCCTGCCCGCGCACAAACAGCGCGCCCGACGTAGCTCCGTACAGCGCCACGTTGCCGATGATGATGTTTTGCTCAGGCACGAACCGGGCCTCCGCCGATGGAAATATAGCCAGCTGCGCGCCGCTCAGGCCCTTGCCTACGTAGTCGTTGGCCTCGCCTTCGAGCGAAAACGACAGCCCGCGCACGCTAAACGCGCCAAAGCTCTGCCCCGCCGAGCCGCGGAAACTGAACCGGATGGTGTCGGGCGGCAGGCCCATGCCGTGGTAAAGCTTGGTAATTTCGTTTGAAAGCAGCGTGCCGATGGTGCGGTCAGTGTTCTGCACCTCGAAGGACGCTTCGACGGGCGTGGCATCACGCAGGGCCGGCTGGGCGCATTCGAGCAGCTTCCAGTCGAGAATGGCGGCCAGGCCGTGGTCCTGGTTCTCGCTGTGGTAGAGGGTGCCGCTCGAGGTGTTCGAGGCCGGGTGCAGGAGGCCGGACAAATCCAGGTGGCGGGCTTTCCAGTGGGTGAGGCCCTCGCGCACTTTCAGGAATTCGGGCCGGCCCACCATCTCATTTATCGTGCGGAAGCCCAGCTCGGCCATGATTTCGCGCAGCTCCTCGGCCAGGAACCGGAACAGGTTTACGATGTGCTCGGGCTGGCCGGTGAAGAGCTTGCGCAGGTCGGGGTCCTGGGTGGCCACGCCCACGGGGCAGGTGTTGAGGTGGCACTTGCGCATCATGATGCAGCCACCGGCCACCAGCGCGGCCGTGGCCACGCCCCATTCCTCGGCTCCCAGCAGGGCGGCCACGGCCAGGTCGCGGCCGGTTTTGAGCAGGCCATCGGTTTGCAGCACCACGCGGCTGCGCAGCTGGTTGCGCACCAGGGTTTGGTGAGCTTCGGCCAGGCCCAGCTCCCAGGGCAGGCCGGCGTGCTTGATGGAGCTGATGGGCGAGGCCCCCGTGCCGCCGTCGTAGCCGGCAATCAGAATCACGTCGGCGTGCGCTTTGGCCACGCCGGCCGCGATGGTGCCCACGCCTGCCTTGCTCACCAGCTTCACGTTGATGCGGGCGGCGCGGTTGGCGTTTTTCAGGTCGAAAATCAGCTGGGCCAGGTCTTCGATGGAGTAGATGTCGTGGTGGGGCGGGGGCGAAATCAGGCCCACGCCGGGCGTGGCGTGGCGCACCTTGGCAATCCACTCGTCCACCTTGTGGCCGGGCAGCTGGCCGCCCTCGCCGGGCTTGGCGCCCTGGGCCATCTTAATTTGCAGCTCGTCGGCGTTGGTCAGGTACTGGGCCGTGACGCCGAAGCGCGCCGACGCCACCTGCTTGATGGCCGAGCGCATGGAGTCGCCGTTGGGCATCCGCTCGTAGCGCATGGGGTCCTCGCCGCCCTCGCCGGTGTTGCTCTTGCCGCCGATGCGGTTCATGGCGATGGCCAGGGTGCTGTGCGCCTCGTGCGAAATCGAGCCAAACGACATGGCCCCGGTGGCAAACCGCTTCATGATGCCCTCGGTCGGCTCCACTTCTTCCAAGGCAATGGCCTCGCGGTGGTGAGCGAAATCCAGCAGCCCGCGCAGCGTAAACAGGCGCTCCGGCTGCTCATTGATGAGCCGGGCGTAGCGCTGGTAGGTGGCGTAGTTGTTGGTGCGGGTGGCCAGCTGCAGCAGGTGCACCGTTTCGGGGTTGAAGGTGTGGCCCTCGCCGCGCCGCCGCCAGGCGTACACGCCGCCTTCGGGCAGCAGGGTTTGTTCCTCGGGCGTGCTGCTCTTGAAGCCCTGGGCGTGCTTGTAGAGCGTTTCGCGGGCAATTTCGTCGAGCCCCAGCCCGCCGATGCGGGTCACGCCGCCGCAGAAATACGCATCGACTACGGCTTGGTTCAGCCCCAGAATCTCGAACACCTGCGCGCCGTGGTAGCTCTGCAAGGTCGAAATTCCCATTTTGGAGAAAATCTTGAGCAGCCCGTCGCACACAGCCTTGATGTAATTGTAAGTCAGCTTCGTGAAGTCCAGGGCGGTGTGCAACTGGCCGGCTTCCCGCATGGTCCAAATGGTGGACAGCGCCAGGTACGGGTTGATTGCGGTGGCCCCGAACGAGAGCAAACAGGCGAAATGGTGCACCTCCCACACGTCGCCGGCCTCCACCACCAGGCCCACCGAGCCCCGGAAACCGAGCTTAATCAGGTGGTGATGCACGGCCGAAACGGCCAGCAGCGACGGAATGGGCGCGTGCTCGGAATCCACGGCGCGGTCCGACAAAATCAGCACCTCGAAGCCGTCGTTCACCGCGTCCTCGGCGTAGCGGCAGAGGCGCGACAGGCCGCGCTCCAGCGCGCCGGGCAGCCCGTCGGCCTTGAAATAGGTTTGCAGGGTTTTGGCATTGAACATGCCGGTGTCGATGCTGCGCAGCTTTTCCAGCTCGTGGTTGCTGAGAATGGGCTGGCGCAGGGCCACGCAGTGGCAGTGGTGCTTGTCTTCGTCGAGGATGTTGCCGTTGTTGCCCAGGAACGTGGCCAGGCTCATCACCAGCCGCTCCCGAATGGGGTCGATGGGCGGGTTAGTGACCTGCGCGAAAAACTGCTTGAAGTAGCTGCTCAGGTGCTGCGGCTGGTCGGACAGCACAGCCAGCGGCACGTCCACGCCCATCGAGCCGATGGGTTCCTTGCCCTCCACGGCCATGGGCGTGATGAGCACGTCGATGTCCTCGCGGGTGTAGCCGAACACCTGATGGTACTTGAACACGGCGTCGGCGGCCAGGTCGGTGAACATCTGGCGCGGCTCGGGCAGCTCTTCCAGGCGAATCTGGTACTCGTTCAGCCACGCGCCGTAGGGCTGGCGGCCGGCGGCCTGGGTCTTCAATTCTTCGTCCGTAATGATGCGGCCGGCCACGGTGTCCACTAGCAGCATCTTGCCGGGCTGCAGGCGGCCCTTCTGCACGATGGCGGCAGGGTCGATGTCGAGCACGCCGGCCTCGGAGGCCACCAGCACGCGGCCGTCGGTGGTTTCGAGGTAGCGCAGGGGGCGCAGGCCGTTGCGGTCGAGCATGGCCCCAATCTGCTGCCCATCGGTGAATATCAGGGCCGCCGGGCCGTCCCAGGGCTCCATAAACGTGGCGTGGAACTCGTAGAAGGCCTTTTTCAGCGGGTCCATCTGGGTGTTGCCGTCCCAGGCTTCGGGCACCAGCATCATCATCACGTGGGGCAGCGGCCGGCCCGAGTGCAGCAGGATTTCCACCACGTTATCGAGGCAGGCAGAATCCGACTGTCCGGCATCGACTACCGGCAGCAGCATGTCCATTTCCTCGGCCGAGAAGTAGGGCGACACGTAATTCCGCAAACCCGCGTAAAACCAGTTCAGATTCCCGCGCAGCGTGTTGATTTCGCCATTATGCGCCAAAAAGCGGAAGGGCTGGGCCAGCTTCCAGCTCGGAAACGTGTTGGTCGAAAACCGCGAGTGCACCAGCCCGAAAGCCGACACCATCCGCTCGTCGCTGAGGTCGGGGAAGTAGCCGCGCACCTGGTAGGTGGTCAGCTGGCCCTTGTACACAATGGTTTTGCAGGACAGCGACGCGAAGTAAAACACGTCCATCGCGGCCGGCACGGTTTCGCGCACGGTCTTGAAAATCAGCCGCCGCAGCACGTAGAGCTTGCGCTCGAAGTCTTCGGGGTTGGTGATGCCGGCCGGCCGGCCGAAAAACACCTGCTCCATCACCGGCTCGGCAGCCAGCGCCGTAGGGCCAATGCCAGCCGGGTTCACTGGCACCGGCCGGTAGCCCAGCAGCGGGAAGCCCAGCCGCATTGCCGCCCCATTAATCATCGTGTGGCAGGCGGCGCGCAGCACGTCGTCCTTCGGCAAAAAGGCGGTGCCTACGCCGTAGCTGCCCGGCTCGGGCAGGCGAATGCTGAGGGCGGTGCACTCCTCCAGCAGAAACCAGTGCGGGATTTGCAGCAGCAGGCCGGCCCCGTCGCCGGATTCGGTGTCGCAGCCGCAGGCCCCGCGGTGCTCCATGTTTTCGAGCATGGTCAGCGCGTCGGCCACGGTCTGGTGGGTTTTGCGGCCGTTGAGGTAGGTGATGAAGCCGGTCCCGCAGGCATCGTGCTCAAATTCGGGGCGGTACAGGCCCTGGGGAATATCAGCGTGCATCGTAAAAACGAGGTTTAGGAGTGGAAGTGCGCCATGCGGTGGAAACGATAGCACAGAGATGCCTATAAATCAGCGAACTGTACGCAGTCGTTTGCAAGGAACGGCCCAGTGAAGCCAGGTTAAAGGATAGTATCGACTGCTTTACTATTTCCAGTTGGTACTAATTATTGGTAAGAAATTGATGATTAATACGTTGCTAGTAGCAGCGGTACGATGTCAAAGCCAGCAGTCAGAGCGTCGGACAGTCATTATACAGCCGTCTTTTCGCCCCACCAGGCGGCATCGGACTAGTAAGTTACGGGCGCTTTTTCCAGATTCAGCCGCTAATCCAAGAAGTTTAGATTACTTTTTCGAAAAATTCAATTTTCCTTAAAATTGAAGCACCCCAAACGTTTTCAGTGCTTTTATCTTCGACCTATCCCTTAAAATGCAAGGCATATTGTCCCTTATAATTGCTTTATTGGCCGGAATGGGGCATGCTTTTGAACCTGACCACCTGCTGGCTGTGGGCAGCCTTGTTTCGCGCCGCGACACCTTGGCCGAAGCCCTGCGCGATGGCCTCTATTGGGGCCTGGGCCACACTACCACGCTGGTGGTCGTGGGCAGCATTATCCTGCTGGGTCGCGTCACGTTCCTCACTTCGCCTTGGTTCGAAGTCGCAGTGGGCATACTGCTCGTGGGCATGGGCCTGAGCCGCCTGCTGGAGCAGCGCCGCCCGCCCGCCAAAGTGCGCCCCGGAGCCACGCAATCGCGGGCAGCCTTTGCCGTGGGCCTGTTGCACGGCCTGGCCGGCAGCGGCGCGCTGGTGCTGCTGGTAGCGAGCGAAATCCGCAGTCCCTGGCGGAGCGTGGGCTACTTTGCCGTGTTCGGGGTGGGCTCCATTCTGGGTATGTTCGTTGTAGCCGGGCTGTGCAGCGTGCCCTTCACGCAGCGTATGCGCGTCAGCCGGGTGTTGAGAGGCGCGGCTATTACCCTGTCGTCGGTGGTGTGCATCCTGTACGGTGGGTGGATAATTTATGGGCACCTGCCGTGAGTGGCCGCCCCGCGGGCTCCCGCTTCGCTGGAAAGCGGGCCGACGCAAGGCCCCCGAACCAGCACCGCACCCCAGGCGGCACCAGGGCCAACGGACGCCGCCCCGCTACCGACCTTTGCCCGCCATGAAACACCTGATTGACCTCGACACCTGGCCCCGCCGCGAGCATTTCGCCTTTTTCTCGGCGTTCGAAGAACCCTTCTTCGGCCTCACCGCCAACGTCGACTGCACCGCCGCGCAGGCGGAGGCCAAGCGACTAGGCGTATCGTTTTTTCTCTACTACCTCTACCACGCGCTGGAGGCCGCCAACGAAGTCGAAGCGTTTCGCTACCGCATCGAAGCCGGGCAGGTGTACTGCTACGACCGGGTGCATGCCTCAGCCACCCTGGGCCGGGCCGACCATACGTTTGCCTTCAGCTTCATCGAACAGCACGATTTGCTGGCCGGCTTCGTGGCCGCTGCCGAAGCCGAAATCGCCGCGGTGCAGGCCAGCACCGGCCTGCGCCTCAACGACACCACCGGCCGCCCCGATACCGTGCACTGCTCGGCCCTGCCCTGGGTGCGCTTCACCAGTCTGTCGCACGCCCGCAGCTACGCGCACCCCGACAGCTGCCCCAAAATATCCTTCGGGCAGGTGTTTGCCCACGACAGCCGCTCGCAAATGCCCGTATCGGTGCACCTGCACCATGGCCTGGGCGACGGCTACCACGTGGGCCTGTTTCTGGCGGCTTTCCAGCGGCGGCTGGGGTAAGGGGAGACGCAACCGTTGGCGTATCGCCGTTGAACAAAAAATCGAATGCGTAGCGACGGGCAGTTCGACAACGAGCCGCGAAATAGGGCGTTTCTACTCTGTTTAAGCGCATAACCAAAAGACTCACGGCTTCAACTATGCTCTCGCACTCCCACGCAATCTTCCTCGAAGTCGCCCAGCAGCTGAGCTTCACCAAGGCCAGCCAGGCGCTGTTCATCAGCCAGTCGGCGGTGAGCAAGCAGGTGAAGGCCCTGGAGGAACACTACAAAACCGGCCTCTTCGAGCGCCTGGGTAGCAGTGTGAAGCTGACCCCGGCCGGCCTTAAGCTGTACCAGAAGCTGCTGCTGGCGCGACAGCTGCAACAGGAGCTGCACCAGGAAATGAGCGCGCTCAGCCCCGACTTTGCGCCCACGCAGCACCTTGCTATCGGGGCCAGCACCACCATCTCGCTCTACGTGCTGCCGCCCGTGGTGTCGGCCTATCTACAGCGCCACCCTACTTATCAGCTCAGTCTCAAAAACCGCAATTCCGACAACATTCTGCGTGCTTTGCTCGACCACGAAATCGAGCTGGGCATCATCGAGGGCATTCACAAAGTCAGCAACGTTACCTACACGCCCCTGCTCACCGACGATGTGGTGGCGGTGTGCGCCGCCCGCAATCCGCTGGAGCACCGCACCCTGAGCGTGGCCGATTTGCTGAGCACTCCACTGGCCCTGCGCGAAGCCGGCTCGGGCACCCTGGCCGTGCTCGAAGAAGCCCTGGCCCGGCACCGTATCAAGCTGGCGGCCCTGCCGGTGCGCGTGCGCCTGGGGGGCACCGAGGCCCTCAAAAACTTCGTGCGCGTCGATACCTGCCTGGCCTTTCTGCCCCGGCAGGCGGTGCTCAAAGAGCTGGCCTCGGGCGAGCTGGTGGAGGTGAAAATCCGGGATTTTCCGCTGCGGCGCGAGTTCAACTTCATTCAGCGCAAGGGCACCGAAAACAACGCGCCCTACCGCGACTTCATGCAGTTCACGCGGCACTACTATTCTAAAAGGGCATAGCCTATTCCAAAACCCCATCCCGAACAGGCATACTAAGTCGGCAATGGCCGCGTACTTCGGGGCATGAAACTCGTCGCCTCCGACTCCCTTTCCCGCCTCGCGGCCTTGCACTGCTCAGCCTGCGGGACCGAATATTCTGCCTACGAGCTGCAGCGCACCTCGCCCTGCTGCCAGCTGCCGCTGGTGGCCGATTACGACCTGCACGAGCCGCCCACCCGTGCCGTCATCGACCAGGCCGATACGTCGATGTGGCGCTACGGCGCGCTGCTGCCCCTGCTACACGAGGAGAATAAAGTCAGCCTCGGCGAAGGCCTCACCCCGCTGCTGCGCCTGCCCAGGCTGGCCGCCCGCCACGACCTAGCCCACCTGCTGCTGAAAGATGAAGGCCAGAACCCCACCGGCTCTTTCAAGGCGCGCGGCCTGAGCATGGCCGTTTCCAAGGCCAAAGAATTGGGCGTGGAAGGCTGCATCATTCCCACCGCCGGCAACGCGGGGGTGGCCCTGGCCGCCTACTGCGCCCGCGCCGGCTTGCGCGCCGTGGTGGTGATGCCCCGGCACACTCCGGCCGCCTTCCGCGAGGAGTGCCTCTGGTACGGGGCCGAAGTGGAGCTGGTCGATGGCCTCATCAGCGACTGCGGGGCGCGCGTGCGCCAGCGCAATGCCGCCGGGGGACTGCTCGACATTTCCACCCTAAAGGAGCCCTACCGCCTCGAAGGCAAGAAAACCATGGGCTACGAAATTGCCGAGCAGCTCAACTGGACGCTGCCCGACGTGCTACTTTACCCCGCCGGCGGCGGCACCGGTCTTATCGGTATCTGGAAAGCGTTTCAGGAAATGAAGCAAATGGGCTGGCTGGCTCCCGAGGTGCGCCTGCCGCGCATGGTGGCCGTGCAGGCCGAAAACTGCTGCCCTCTGCTCGAAACCTACCTGGGCCACCAGTCCGACTGCCATGCATACCAGGGCCGTGCCACCCTGGCCAACGGCCTAGCCGTGCCCCACCCCCTGGGCGAAAAAATGATGCTGCAAGTGCTGCACGAATCGGCCGGCACCGTGGTAAGCGTGAGCGAAGAAGGCATGCTGGCCGGCATGCGCGACCTGGCCCGGCACGAGGGCCTGTTTGTGGCGCCCGAAGGTGGGGCCGTCTGGATGGCCGTCCGCCAGCTGCTGGCCACTGGCTGGTTGCACCCTGCCGAAAACATTCTGCTGCTCAACACCGGCAACGCGCAGAAATATTTGGATAACGTAGCTGGCCGTGCGCTAAGCTGAGTGGACAGACGGCGAAAATAAGGAAGCCTAGGAGACAACGCGCGGGCATGTTTTTATTAGATAAATTATGTTTTTTCGCCTGCTAGGTGGCTGAATCCACCGGCAGGATTACGCCATTCGCTTGGGCATAATGTTTGTTTAAGTGGAAAAATAGGCTGTTCGGCTAATGCTGGAGTAGCACGCGTGCTTTTATCCGGGAATAGTTGGAATTTTATAAAAACCCCTGGCAATTATAGCGCCGCCGACTACTCTGGGCCTTCGCCAAAGCATTCGAATTCATCTTCCCATTCCATTAAACGCTATTCGTTATGTCCGTAATTTCCTCAACTGCTTGGAATGGCGTTTCGCCCGCCCCTGAAACGACTCCCGAAGCCGGGACTTTCCCGGTTCGCTCCGCCGTGTGGGGCATCAGCTACGCGCGGCGTGGGGCAGCCGCTTCGCTGCTGCAGCTGGGCCTGAATGGCTGGGGCCTGCTGCGGCAGTGGCTAGCCACAGAGCGAGACTAAATCTATTGAAAATTAGCTAATTAGTTCATTTATTTTCGTCCAACTATTAGTCGATTCCATATTATAGTGAAGCGTTCTGAGCTATTTGCCGAAGTAGGTTAGTCGCGAAGCGGCGAAATGCTGGCGGCAAAAGCAGTTATTTTAAGTTTAGAGCCGCAAAGCGGCGGCATGTTTCCTTTGGGGAATGTGTCGCCGCTTTGCGGCTCTTGCACGTGTAGGTGATGAAAAACCTGCCGCATTGGTCGATTTGGCCGACCAGCGGTGCTGCAATGCAGCGTTTCCGGCCATCTTTTCAATCCGGCCCGGAGTGGGCGATACCTTTGCCCCATGCGCATTCTTCACGTGTTGTCGGCTGAGTTTTTCGCGGGTTCGGTCGCCTACGCCGTGCAGCTGGCCGAGGCGCATCGGGCCCAGGGCCACGCCGTGTGGCTGCTCTCCGATTCGGATGAGCTTCCTACCGGGGCCATTCAGGTCAAGGCTCCCATCGTGAACCGCCGCTACGGGCAGCGCTTGCGCAACGCCCGCCGCATCCGTCAGCTGGTGCAGGCCGAGGGAATCGATGTGGTGCACTGCCATTCGCGCGCCGCCAGCTGGGTGGCTTATTGGGCCCTGCGCGGCCTGCCGGTACCGCTGGTGAGCACCGTACACGGCCGCCAGCACCTGCATGCTTCCACTTCACTGTTTGATATTTACGGCGATGCCGTCATTGCCATCTGCGATAACCTGCGCCAGCATTTAATAACGGAGGTGAAGATGGCCGCCACCAAAATCGTGGCGATTCCGAACGGAGTGGATTTCGGCGAGGAGCCGCTGGCGGCAGAAAACGCTGACCTCCGAATTGCTTTTATCGGCCGCTTCAACGGCGGCAAGGGTGAGCGGGCGGCGGCTCTGTTGCAGCAGGTGTTTCCGGTGCTGCTGCGCGAGTTTCCGGCGCTACGCGTGGCACTTATCGGTGGCGAGCTGGAACACCTGCCGACGGCCGGCAAAACTGCCCTGGCGCAGTTGCAGGCCGCGTATGGGGCGCGTATCGAAGTCGTCGGCTTCACTACCGAGGTGGCCGGCTGGCTGGCCCGCACCAGCCTGGTAGTGGGCGCGGGGCGGGTAGCCATCGAGGCCCTGGGTGCGGCCCGGCCGGTGCTGGCCCTGGGCGAGGCCAGCTACGCGGGCCTGGTAACGGAAGCGAATTTCGAAGCTGCGGCCGCTTCCAATTTCGGCGACATTTCGGCGGCCCAGGGTTCGTCGGAAGTTGACTTTGCGGCCGTGCTGGCCGATGCGCGGGCTTTCCTGCGGGCGCCACAGCCGGTGCCGGCCGCCTTGCAGCAGCGGGTGCGGGCGCGCTACGACCTGGCCGCCGTGGCCGCCCGCGTACTCGAAACCTACCAGGCCGCCCGCATGCGCCGGGCGGGCATCGGCTACATCCCGGTGCTGATGTACCACAAAATCCCAGATGCGCCGCTAGCCACCAAGCATCAGATTTACGTCACGAAGGACAACTTTGAGAAGCACCTGGCCTATTTCCGGCAGCGCGGCCTCACGCCCATCACCTTTGTCGATTACCTGGCTTTTGCCCGCGCCGAGCGTCCCTTGTCCGCGTTTCCGGCCCGCCCCCTCATCCTCACCTTCGACGACGGCTACCTCGACAACTACACCAACCTGCTGCCCCTGATGCAGCACTACGGCTACCGTGGCGTTATCTACCTGCTCGGCGATTTCGACCTGCGCCACAACCGCTGGGATGTCGACCTCGACCCCACCGAGCCCCGCGCCGAAATAATGGACCCGGTGCAAAAAGCTGCCTTCGTGGCCGCTGGCTGGGAAATCGGGGCCCATACCCTGAGCCACCCGCGCCTCACCCAGCTGCCGCTGCCCGAAGCCGCCGCCGAAATCGAAGCCAGCAAAAAGGCCCTGGAAGCCGCGCTGCACACGAAAATCGAGACCTTCGCCTATCCCTTCGGCGACTTTAACGAGCCGGTGAAAGCCGCCGTGCGTGCCGCCGGCTTCGCCCTCGGCATCGCCACTGACACCGGCGGCCTCAGCATCGAAGCCGACCGCATGCAGGTGTTCCGGGTGAATATGTTTCCGCACGAATCAACCAGCAGCCTGTTCAAAAAAACTTCGTCCTGGTACCGTCACTACTACCGCTGGAAGCGCGGGCGGTAGAACTCCGGAACAAGAGGTAGCAAGCACGCTATTGCTACTGGCTACTGCACCGGTACCCGCGGGTTCATCACCCGGAACCATAGTGGGGGCACGGCCGCCAGCAGCATCATGCCGGGGTAGCCGGTGGGCATCTGGGGGCTGGCGGGCTGGTGGCGCAGGGTGTGGTAGGGCCGGGCGGCCTGGTAGTGGTGGTCGGAATGCCGGGTGAGCTCATAGAGCAGGATGCGGCCCAGCGGGTGCTCCGAGTTCCAGGAGTGATGGGGCTGCACCCGCTCGTAGATGCCGGCGGCCGTGCGGCGGCGCAGCAGGCCGTAGTGCTCCACGTAGTTCACCAGCTGAAATAGCACGTAGCCCACCGTGGCCGCCCCCAGCCAGGCCAGTAGCCCCGCCCCGCCGAAGCCGGCCAACACCGCGCCCGCCAGCAGCAACTGCACCGCCAGCAACTGCAGCATTTGGTTGCCGGGCCGCGCCCACGGCTGGCCCAGGCGCTGCAGGCGCTCGGCCTCCAATGCCCAGGCCGAACGGTATTCGCCGCCCACGGCGCGGGGCAGGAAACGCCAAAAACTTTCGTGCAGCCGGGCCGTCACCGGGTCGAGCGGAGTGGCCACGTGGCGGTGGTGTCCCCGGTTGTGCTCAATGAAAAAATGCCCGTACCAGGTGCTTAGCAGCAGCGCCTGGGCCAGGCACTGCTCCCAGCCGCGGGCGCGGTGCCCCAGCTCGTGCGCCACATTGATGCCTAGCCCCCCGCAGCAGATGCCCACGCTCAGCACCGCGCCGGCCGTTTCGAAGACCGAAAAACCGCGCGTTTGCAGCGAAAGCAGGAAGTAGCCCAGCAGGCCGTATTGCAGCGGCACGTTCAGGTATAGCAGCCCGTCGAAAAAAGCGTGGCGCTTGGTCTCAGTGGCAGCCGGCTGACCCGAAGTGACGGGGCCGGGCGGCCGCAGCCATTCCAGCAGCGGCACCAGTCCGAAAGCGTATGCCAGCGTCAGCCAGGTCCAGGCTCCCCCCAGCCAAAGGCCCAGGGCAGCCGAGAGCGGGATGGTATAGGCCATCAGGTAACGCAGGTTGCGGAGGGAAGGCAGCATGGCGCAGCAGGGGAGGAGTGGGGCCATCGATGACCCGTCGGTAAATGTAACCAGCTGAATGGGAATATATTTTGGCCATTGGCCTGTCGCCTTGCTTAAGTGGTGGAGAAGTTCAACAGTAAGCATAGCACAAACGCCCCCGACAGCCCGCCTCCAGTTTATTGCTTGCAGGCATGCCGGCTTTTAAGCCATTTACTCATTGCCGAGACTTATTGCTACTTGACCTCCTGCGTCGGCGTCTGGATTTTTTCGCCAAACCCCAATTCCAGGTGGCCTGCGCCATGGCCCTGCCCGGCCTCGCCCGAACGTCTGGCTACCCACCGCCTCTACCAAGGCATCGGCGAGTTTCACCAGCTGCCCGCGCTGTTGGAAATGGTCTGGCTCCTGCACGACAACCACCTGTACATCATGTACTGCACCTACTCGTTGCCCCGGGCACCCGCCGCCGTGGCCGAAGTGCAACAGGTTTTCGGGAGCTTGGCATTTGCTATGAGCGCACCGTAGGATATTGTCCTCATTCCCCGTACCTTTGCGGCCCGTTTGCTACCGATTCTGGTAGCTGGCGGGTCATTTTTTCATCTCCCCAAAATTACTTCTTATGAAAAGCCTCGAGATTGTAGGGTTTAAAAGAGCGAATCTCGGTAAGACGGACGCCAAGGCATTGCGCCTCGACGCCCAGGTACCGTGCGTATTGTATGGCGGCCAGGATACCGTGCACTTCTCGGTGCCCGCCATCCTGTTCCGTGAGTTGTTGTATACGCCCGAGGCGCACATCGTTGACCTGAACGTGGAAGGCACCCTGTACCGCGCCATCGTGCAGGACACCCAGTTTCACCCCGTGAACGAGATGCTGCTGCACGTCGATTTCCTCGAACTTGAGGAAGGCAAGGAAGTGAAGATGGACATCCCCGTGAAATACGTGGGCGTTTCGCCCGGCGTGCTGGCCGGTGGCAAACTGGTGAGCAAGCTGCGTAAAGTGAAGGTGAAGGCTACCGCCGAGAACCTGCCCGACTACGTGGAAGTGAACATCAGCACCATGGAGCTGGGTAAGTCCATTAAGGTAGGTGCTGTGAAGCCCGAGGGCTATACCATCCTCACCAACGTGGAGGCTCCCATCGCTACCATCACCATCCCACGCGCCCTGAAAGGCGAAATGGCCGCTGGCAAGTAACTCTGAACCGCAGATTTAACGGATTTGACGGATTACGCAGATTCTGTTAATTCGCGTATTTGCGCTTCCGGGTAGAAAGCCGCTCCAATTGTTGGGGCGGCTTTTTATTTTCGTTTCCAAAATTGAATAGTGGCACTGCATCAATGCGCTGCACTAGCTAAGCCAGAGCGGATTTACATTTGAATCCGTTCAATCCGTCAAATCCGTTAAATCTGCGGTTCAGATGAAATTCCTGATTCTTTGCCTGGGCAACATCGGCCCCGAATACGCCGCCACGCGCCACAACATTGGCTTCATGGTGGCCGATTACCTGGCCGCCAAATTCGACGCGCCGCGCTTCGAAACCGGTCGCCACGCCTTCACCACCGAGTTTCGGCACAAGGGCCACTCCTACGTGCTGGCCAAGCCCACCACCTACATGAACTTGAGCGGCAAAGCTGCCGCCCACTGGCTGGCCATGCTCAAAATCACCGCCGAAAACATGCTTGTCGTCACCGACGACCTCGCCCTGCCCTTCGGCAAGCTGCGCCTGAAAGGCCAGGGCTCGGCCGGCGGCCACAACGGGCTAAAAGACATTCAGGCCACCCTCAACTCCGACGTGTACGCTCGTCTGCGCTTTGGCGTCGATGCGAATTTTCCCAAAGGACGGCAGGTCGATTATGTCCTGAATCCTTTTTCGGCCGATGAATTAATCGATTTGCCGCTGCGTATTGAAAAAGCCGGGGAGGCTATTCTGGCTTTCGGCGCGCTGGGCCTGGAACGCGCGATGAACGTAGTGAATGTGAAGTAGACGCTGCTATCGTTAAGGGACAACCAGTCTGTGATTGCGAGCGAAACGAAGTGCGGCGCGGCAATCCGTCCTCTCGCAGCAACTAATCTTGAGACGTGACCAAGCCAACACTTCGGCAATTTTAAATCGTATAGGACTTACGCAAACGTCCGTTTTTTTAGCCCCGGAGGGGCGACCCGTCGGTAGTCATTGGCTGCAATCAACCGATAAAGCCCCGGAGGGGCGACCCCAATGGCGGCCACGATAATGGGTCGCCCCTCCGGGGCTTTACCGGTCTTATCACTGTTTTACTACCAACGGGCCGCCCCTCTGGGGCTAAAAAAAACGGACGTT
>JANXMN010000239.1 GCA_025354605.1 Hymenobacter sp.
CCCCTGGAATGCAGC
Source organism: Hymenobacter sp. (assembly GCA_025354605.1). Taxonomy (GTDB): domain Bacteria; phylum Bacteroidota; class Bacteroidia; order Cytophagales; family Hymenobacteraceae; genus Hymenobacter. The sequence goes on from JANXMN010000239.1 coordinate 16, forward strand.
TATCCAGGCTCCGTAAGTATCGACCCAGGCATTGCTATCGGTTTGCATATCGAACCAAAGCTCATAAGCCGTGTCCGCGCCCGTTTTTTTTCCCAGCTCACTTACCTCCTGTAGGAAAACAACTTCTGACCATTCAAACCGAGTTGTAGCCAATTCCGCAGCGGTAAACCAGCCGGTTTGGGCAGCTAAATATCGCAACGGAGCTTGCACTTTCGACTTTAATGCCGGGGCTTCACGTAGCAAAAAAGCTTCGAACTCGGCAACCAGTTGCCAATCGGGCGAACGGTCATCGCGCCCTTGCAAATCGATTAACAATTTGGCACCATTGAATAGCTCGGGAAGCTGCTTCAAGAAGTTTGCGTCTTCGCGCTTAAAAACCTCGCTCATTAATCCTAATAGTCAGCAAATTAGTACCATCACGTCTCCGTGAGCACCGTTTTGAAGCCGGCCAACGTACCGTCCAGCAGCCGGCCCAGAGCGTAGGCGTGAATCTGGGGCTCCGACCCCACCCGGTACACCTTTACGCCGTTCATGTCCTGCTTCATGAACATTTGCAGGCTCTTGTAGCGGTTCGAAAGCGCCACGTCGCCCAGCACGCCGTCGTCGGCCGTATGGTTGCGCAGAAACTGCGTCAGCTCCACGGTTTCCACCTTGGCATCGGCCGGCTCGCCCAGTAGCTTCAGCAGCGCGGCGTTGCTGAGGTCGCCGCCGGGGGCCGCATAAGCCACCGCCTCTAGCGGCGCCTCCGACTCACTGATGAATTGCAGGCCCTTCACCTGCGCGGCCAGCTCGGCGGGCACCGGCGCGGCCGCCGACTCGCCAGCGGCCGGCGCTTCTTTCAGGCCGCTGCCGCCGTCTACTTTCGCGGCAATGGCGGCAGCCAGCTCCTGCATCCGGGCTTCGGGAACTTTGATTTTAGGGTTGGCGAAATTCATATCCGCCACCTTATTCATCGGAATCAGGTGAATGTGGGCGTGGGGCACTTCCAGCCCAATCACGGCCACGCCGATGCGCTCGCAGGGCACGGCCGCCTGCACGCCCTTAGCCACGCGCTGCGCGAACACGTGCAGGGCAGCCAGCTCGTCGGCCGGCATATCGAAAATGTAGTCGACTCCCTTCTTGGGAATCACCAGCGTGTGGCCTTCCACCAGCGGCGTAATGTCGAGGAAAGCCAGGTGGCGGCCGTCCTCGGCCACTTTATAGGCCGGCAGCTCGCCGGAAACGATGCGGGAGAATATCGAGGGCATAGGTGGGGTGGTGCTTGGTTGTTGGTGCTTGGTGCTTGGTGCTTGGTTTGGCCTGATGCAAATAACGTCTGACGCAACGAAGCAACGCAAAAAAATGGGCAGCCCCTTTCGGAACTGCCCATTAAACAAGTTGCCAGGTACCAAGTACCAACAACTAAGCACCAAACGCTACCGCGTAATCTCCAGAATCTCGAACTGCAGCTTGCCGGCGGGCACGGTGATTTCGGCCGTATCGCCGGCCGACTTGCCGAGCAAGCCCTTGCCGATAGGCGACTTCACCGAGATTTTGCCGGCGGCCAAGTTGGCTTCCTCCTCGGCCACGAGGGTGTAGTCAAGCACCATGTTGTTTTTCAGGTTCTTCAGCTTCACCTTGCTCATGATGAGCACCTTGCTGAAGTCCATGTTGGTTTCGTCGATGAGGCGGGCGTTGCCCAGCACCTCTTCGAGCTTGGAGATTTTTAGTTCCAGCAGGCCCTGGGCGTCCTTGGCGGCGTCGTATTCGGCGTTCTCGCTTAGGTCGCCCTTGTCGCGGGCTTCGCGCAGGTCTTCGGCCGCTTTGGCCCGGCCTTTTACTTTAAGGTCCTGGAGGTCGTCCTTCAGTTTTTGCAGGCCCTCGGGAGTGTAGTAATTGATGATGCTGGCCATAAAAGTAGCGGCTTGACGGTTTGGCTAAAAAGCAAGGAGAACGGCTGGCACTGCCAACCGTTCTCCCTTCTTAGGTTCTGGGCAAAGATACGAAATTCCCCGTAGCAAGGCTAGCGTTTGTCCGCCGCCCCGGCTCGAAAGGCCCGAATCTTCTCCACCAGCACCTCGTTGATGCGCTGGTAGCTCTCAAACGTCCAGCCGCCCACGTGCGGAGTCAGCACCACGTTCGCAGCTTGGCGCAGGTAGTCGAAGCTGGCCTGCTGGGCCGGGCTCAGGGCGCCGAGCTTTTCGTTGTCAAGCACGTCGAGGGCCGCTCCGCGCACCGTGCCGGCGCGCAAAGCCGCCACCAGCGCGGCCTGGTCCACCACTTCGCCCCGGGCCGTGTTCAGCAGCCACAGGGGCCGGGCAAAGCCGGCCAACAACTCTTCATTCACGAAATGGTGGTTGGCGGGCGAGTACGGAATGTGCAGGCTCAGCACGTCGGCGCGGGCCTGCAGCTCGGCCAGCGGCACCAGGGTGGCGTGGCCGTCGGTGGTCACGGCCGGGTTGTGGTCGTGGGCCAGCACGGTGCAGCCAAAAGCCCCCAGCCGCCGCGCGAAGGCCCGCCCCATGTGCCCGTAGCCCAGCAGCCCAATGGTGAGCCCGGCCACCTCGGTGCCCCGGTTTGCTTCGCGCCGCCACTGGCCCTGGCGCACCTCTTGGTCGGCGCTGGGGATGTGGCGCAGCAGCCCCAGCAGCAGGCCCACGGCAAACTCCCCTACCGCGTCGCGGTTGCCCTCGGGGGCATTCAGCAGGGTGACGCCGGCCGCCTCCATTGCAGCTTCGTCGATGTTATCGGTGCCGGCCCCGGCGCGGGCTACGTAGCGTAGCTTGGGGCCGTGGGCCAGCAGTTGCGCCGTCACGCGCAGCTTGCTGCGCACCACCAAGCCCTCGTAGGGCCGGGTGGCCAGGGCGGCCGGCACCTCGGCAGCGGGCAAGGTTGGTTGGTAGTCAGCCGCGATGCCCAGTTGCGCCAGCAGCGGCAGCAGCGAGGGATGCATCTCGTCGATAATCAGGCAAAGACTCATTGGCATAGAATCGGGGTTATTCCGCGACATCGCGCATATTCAAATCCGGCAACACCGCCCCGCCGGCCATGTGCTGGGCCACGTGCTGGGTCAGCCCCACGAATTCGGCCACGCCCAATTGCTCCGCCCGCTTGTCGAAAACGGGGTCCGTCGTCACCTCGGACGGCATACCGAACGGTTTCAGCGCATTCCGCAGCGTCTTGCGGCGCGTCTGAAAAGCCTGCTTCACCACCCGAAAAAACAGCTTCTCGTCGCAGTCCAACTGCTGGGTGGCGTTGCGGGTGAGGCGCACCACGGCCGACTCCACCTTGGGCGGCGGGTTGAAGACGTGGGCTGGCACCGTGAATAAGTACTCAATGTTATAGAAGGCCTGAAGCAGCACGCTCAGGATGCCGTAGGTTTTCGAGCCGGGCGGCTCGGCCAGACGCTGGGCCACTTCCTTCTGAATCATGCCCACCACCTCGCGCACCTGCTGCCGGTTGCTGAGCACGGCGAAAAAAATCTGGCTGCTGATGTTGTAAGGGAAGTTGCCGATGATGGCCAGCGGCTGGTCCGGAAACATCGTAGCCAGGCTCTGCTTTAGGAAGTCGGTGGCGTATATGCGGTCGGCCAGGGCCGGGTAATGCACTTTCAGGTAGGCCACCGACTCGGTATCGATTTCAACCACGCTGGTCTGGTAAGTCGGATTTTGCAGCAGGTACTGCGTGAGCACGCCCATGCCGGGGCCGATTTCGAGCACCTGCCGCACCTCGTCGGGCAGGCGCAGGGCGGCCACGATGTTGCGGGCAATGTTGGGGTCGGCCAGAAAATGCTGGCCCAGGTGCTTCTTGGGGCGGACAGTGTTCACGGAACTGATGGGTTGTTTTTTTGAGGTGCTAATGTGCTGATTAGGCAGCAGCATGAATCGGAGTGCCGGGCGGACAGCACATCAAGAAATCAACACATCGGCACATCATCTTCTACCTTGCGGCCTCAAATCTACGGCCTACCTCCCCGCTTATGTCTTTAGCCCTCGCTCACGCGGCCGCCGCGCCGGCCCAGTCCACCCAGGTATTCCTGATGTCGGCCGGCACCACCCGCCTGCCCGATACCGCCGTGGGCGACCTGACGGCTGCCGCCCGCCACTACGTCGAAACCGCCCTGGCCGACGAGCAAAAGCTTGTCCACCTCAACCACTTCAGCCACCACCACTACTTCGTGGTGCTGGCCGACAAGCCCACCCCCGGCCAGGTGGCCGAGCAGCTGCGCCGCGCCGGCCACACCCTCATCGGCCTGCTGAAAGCCGATAAAGTAGCCGAAGTATTCATCCAGAACCTCAGCGACAATCCCAACGCCGCCCTGCTACTGGCCGAGGGCCTGGCCCTGACCGCTTACCAGTTCGAAGGCTACAAGACCGACGAGAAATCGCGCAAAGCCCCCGACCTGAAAACGGCTTACCTCGTCAACGGCCAAACGCCGGTGGCGAAAATTCACGAGCTGCAACACCTGCTCGCCGGCGTGCAGCTGGCCCGCGACCTGGTGAACGCGCCCCTCAATAAGCTGAATGCCGTGCAGTTTGCCGAGCGCATGGCCCAGGCCGGCGACGAAGCCGGCTACACCACCGACATCCTCGACCTGGCCAAAATCGAAGCGCTGCGCATGGGTGGTCTGCTGGCCGTGAACCTGGGCTCGCCTGAGCCGCCCACCTTCAGCATTCTCGAATACAAGCCTGCCAACGCCCAGAACGCCAAGCCCTACGTGCTGGTGGGCAAAGGCGTAGTCTTCGATACCGGCGGCCTCAGCCTGAAGCCCACGCCCAACAGCATGGACATGATGAAGTGCGACATGGCCGGCGGCGCGGCCGTGGCCGGAACCCTCTACGCCCTGGCCAAAAACGCGGTGCCCCTGCACGTTATCGGCCTGGTGCCCGCCACCGACAACCGCCCCGGCGGCCTGGCCTACGCCCCCGGCGACGTCATCACCATGCACTCGGGCCTGACGGTGGAGGTGAAGAACACCGACGCCGAAGGCCGCCTGCTGCTGGCTGATGCCCTCAGCTTCGCGAAGCGCTACGAGCCCGAGCTCGTTATCGACCTGGCCACCCTCACCGGCGCGGCCGTGCGGGCCCTCGGCACCGAAGCCTCCGCCTCGATGGGCACCGCTGCCCCGGCCACCATGCAGCAGCTCACCGAAGCCGGCCAAACCGTGCACGAGCGCTTGGTCGAATTTCCGCTCTGGGATGATTACGCCGACCACATCAAGTCCGACATCGCCGACCTCAGCAACCTGGGCAAGGCCGAAGCCGGCCATATCTCGGCTGCCAAGTTTCTCGAACGCTTCGCCGTGGGCTACCCCTGGATTCACCTCGACATCGCCGGCCCCGCCTACCTAACAGCCGCCGAAAGCTACCGCGGCAAGGGCGGCACCGGCACCGGCGTGCGCCTGCTGTATGAGTTCTTTCAGATGGTGCTTGGTGCTTAGTGCCTGGTGCTTAGTGCCTGGTGCTTGGTGCTCGGTTTTACTGTTCAATTTTTGAAGAATGGAAACAGAGAGCAAGTCGTACACCCGTTTGGAGGTTTGGCAAGTGGCGCGGCAGTTGGTGGCGGAAGTGTATGCGGTCAGCCGTAATTTTCCAAAAGGAGGAATTATTTGGCTTAACCAATCAGCTTCGGCGAGCAGCTGTTTCAGTGCCTTCTAACATTGCCGAAGGCTGTGGCCGCCAGACTCCGCGTGACACCATCAGCTTTCTCTTCATTGCACGGGGCTCCTTAATACGAGCTTGAAACGCAGCTTTACCTTGCGCTCGACCTGCATTACTGCTCTCCTGAAACCATCGAGACGATACAAACACAAATAACCAGTTGCAAGAAGCTGCTGCACGGTTTTATCAATCACTACCGGCAGAAAATAGCGTAATTCCAGCGCCACCCTAATGAACCAAGCACCAAGCACCAGCCACCAAGCACCAAGAATCGGCATCTCCGTGGGCGACCTCGCCGGCATCGGCCCCGAAGTCATTTACAAAACCTTGCTCGACGAGCGCCTGCTCAAAATCTGCACGCCCGTCATCTACGGTACGGCCACGGCGCTGTTCGATGACTTCCCCACCCCCGCCGACTCCGAACACCTCCAGTTTCGGCAGTTGCGCGACGCGGCCGACATTGCCCCCGGCCGTCTCAACGCCGTGACGTGCTGGGACGATGACTTCGCCCTGGCTCCCGGCCAGCCCTCGGCCGCCACCGGCGCGGCGGCCCGAGAAAGCCTGCTCTGCGCCAGCCGCGACCTCAAGGCCGGCAAGCTCGATGCCCTCGTCACGGCCCCCATCAGCAAGGACAACACCCAGGCCGACAATTTCCGCTACCCCGGCCACACCGAGTTTCTCACCAGCTTCTTCAATGCTTCTGAGAGCCTCATGTTTCTCGTGGACGAGGATGCCGGCCTACGCATCGCCACCGTTACCGGCCACCTGCCGCTCAAGGACGTGCCCGCCAAGCTGACCGCCGAGCTGCTGCGCAACAAAATCAGCCTGCTGCTGCGTTCGCTTAAGCAAGACTTCGGCATTCTCAAGCCGCGCATTGCCGTGCTGGGCCTCAACCCTCACGCCGGCGAAAACGGCCTGCTCGGCAAGGAGGAAGGTGACATTGTCGCGCCCATCATCCAGCAGTTTGCCCAGGATGGCAAGCTGGTGTTTGGCCCCTTCCCGGCCGACGGCTACTTCGGCACCCAGCAGTTCCGGCAGTTTGATGCCACCCTGGCGCTTTACCACGACCAGGGGCTGATTCCCTTCAAGCTCATGGCCTTCGAACGTGGCGTGAACTTCACAGCTGGGCTCTCAATCGTGCGTACCTCGCCCGACCACGGCACCGCCTACGGTCTGGCCGGGAAGTACCAGGCCAACGAGTCGTCGTTCCGGGCGGCGGTGTTCCTGGCCTGCGATATCTGGCAACAGCGCCGGACAAACGCCGAGCCCCGCTCGGCCCGGTAGCCGGGCTGCTGCTGCTGAGGTCACTATCAGCGAGAAAGTTGGCCGCTTATTTTGGCAAAAAGCCGGATTTTCACTACTTTTGCCCCCTGCTATCGAGCCGACCGTGAAAAAAGAAAGCAAATACGACCTCAACTTGGCTAGGCTGGCGCTGAAAACGCACCACTTTGCCTTCGAGCTGGGTCCCGAATTCTTTGCCTTATTCGACCAGCCCCTGGTCGAGCAGGGCCATCTGCACGCCGATGTGGAGCTCGTCAAAACTGAGCGCCTGATGACGCTCAACTTCCACATCACCGGCCCGGTGCGCCTCACCTGCGACCGCAGCCTTGATGAGTACGACCAGCCGCTCGACATCCGCGAGCAGTTGCTGGTGCGCTTCGGCGACGAGGCCAAGGAGCTGGACGACAACGTGCTGCAAATCACACCCGAAACCCAGACCCTGCCCCTGGCCCAGCATCTTTACGACTACATCGGGCTGGCCCTGCCCATGAAAAAGCTGCACCCGCGCTTCCAGGACGAGGCCGACGACAACCCCGACGCGCCAACCAAGCTCATCTTCAGCACCCGCCCCGCCGATGATGCGCCCGACGACGACGAGCCGGCCGACCCGCGTTGGGCCGTTCTGCGCAACCTGAACTAAATCCGTCAGCGCCCCGAGTCGCTTCCAAACTCATAACTTTTAACTCATAACTCATAACTCCTCATGGCACATCCTAAGCGCCGCACTTCCTCCTCCGTTCGCGACAAGCGTCGTACTCACTACAAGCTCACCCCCAAGGCGGTGACCCTCTGCCCCAACACGGGCGAGCTGCACCTGCGCCACAAGGCTTACGTGGTAGACGGTGACCTCTATCACAACGGCCAGTTGGCCATCAAAAACTACTCGAAGACCAACGCGGCCCCGGTGGCCGACGCTGCCGACGACGACGAATAGCGCGTTTGGTTGTTACTTCGCGGCACCATCAGGTCCGGCTTCGCTCCTTTTTTAAGCCAGCGGGGCCGGATTTTTGGTCATTTCACTTCCCGCTGAACTCCCTCCAAACACCTCTTTCATGAAAATAGCCCTCGACGCAATGGGCGGCGATTTCGCCCCCCAGGCCGCCGTGGCGGGTGCCCTGCTGGCCGCTAAAGAGCTGGCCGGCCGGGCCACCATCGTCCTTATCGGTCAGGAAGACGCCGTGCGCCCGCTGCTGCAGGCCGCCGGCCCCGAGGGCCTAGCCCTTGAATTCGTACCGGCCACCCAGGTCATCGAAATGAGCGAGCATCCTGCTAAAGCTTTCCAGCAGAAGCAGGATTCGAGCATTGCCGTGGGCTACAAAATGCTGCTCAACAGCGAAGTTGACGCCTTTTGCTCGGCCGGCAATACCGGGGCCATGCTCGTAGGTGCCATGTTCACCGTGAAGACGGTGGCCGGCGTGATGCGCCCCGCAATTGCCAATTTTCTGCCCAAGGCCGGTCACCGCTTCGGCATTCTGCTCGACGTAGGTGCCAACGCCGAGTGCAAGCCCGAAATGCTGGAACAGTTCGGCGAGTTGGGCGCGCTGTATGCGCAGTACGTACTGGGCATTGCCGCTCCGCAGGTAGGCCTGATGAACATCGGCGAAGAGGAAGGCAAGGGCACGTCTGAGATTCAGGCGGCCCACCAATTGCTGAAGGTGAACCCACATATCAATTTCATCGGCAACCTGGAGGGGCGCGACCTTTTCAATGATAAAGCCGACGTGATTGTGTGCGACGGCTTCACGGGCAACATCATCCTGAAGATGGCCGAGTCGATTTACGATGTGATGGAGGAAAAGAAAATCCAGGACCCGTTTTTCGACATGTTCAACTACGAGGCCGTGGGCGGCTCGCCCATCCTGGGCATCAACGACAACGCCATTATCGGGCACGGCCGAAGCACCCCGCGCGCCATCGGCAACATGCTGATGCAGGGCTTCAACATGGCCGACTCGGGGATTGTCGACCGCATTAAGGCTACCTTCAAGTCCTGATTCCTGCCCCCGGGTGGGTGAAAAACTTCCGGCTCCGGCCGGATTTTTTTTACCCGCGTGCACCTCACTACCGGTATTTTAGCCCCCGGCTGCGGTGCGGCCGACCAGCCGCATTCCTATTTATCGCTTGCCCCGCCTACTTTTGCTCATATGAAGATTACTGCTGCCATCACCGGCTTGGGCGCCTATGTGCCCGACTACGTGCTTACCAATGCCGAGCTTGAAAAGATGGTGGATACCACCAACGAGTGGATTCTTTCCCGCACCGGTATTAGCGAGCGCCGCATTCTGAAGGGAGAAAACCAGGGTTCATCCGTGATGGGCATCCGGGCCGTGCAGAACCTGCTCGACAAAACCGGCACCCGCCCCGAGGAAGTAGAGCTGCTGATTTGTGCCACTACGACGCCCGATATGCTGTTTCCGGCCACCGCCAACATCATCAGCAACGGCGTGGGCATCGCCAACGCGTTCAGCTTCGACATGAACGCGGCCTGCTCGACGTTCTTGTTTGCGCTGGCGACGGGGGCGCAGTTTATTCAGGCCGGCACCCATAAGAAGGTCATTGTGGTGGGGGCGGACAAGATGTCGGCCATCGTTGACTACACCGACCGCGCCAACTGCATCTTATTTGGCGACGGCGCGGCGGCCGTGCTGCTCGAGCCCAACACCGAGGGCTACGGCGTGCTCGACCAGGTGCTGCGCACCGACGGCAGCGGCGAAGCCTACCTGCACCAGAAAGCCGGCGGCAGCCGCCGTCCCCCGACGCACGAAACCATCGACCACAAGGAGCATTACATCTACCAGGAAGGCGCGACGGTGTTCAAGTTTGCCGTGAAGAGCATGGCCGACGTGGCCGCCCAGGTGATGGAGCGCAACCACCTCACCAACGACGACGTGGCCTGGCTGGTGCCGCACCAGGCCAACAAGCGCATCATCGATGCTACCGCCAACCGCATGGGCGTGGGCCCGGAGAAGGTGATGCTCAACATTACCCGCTACGGCAACACTACCAACGGCACCATCCCGCTGTGCCTGGCCGACTACGAAAGCCAGCTGCGGCGCGGCGATAACCTGATACTGGCGGCCTTCGGCGGCGGCTTCACCTGGGGCTCCATTTACCTGAAATGGGCCTATGACGGCGATAAGGTTGCGGCAAAGTAGCTGTTAGCTAATGGCTCTTAGCTGTTAGCTTTGTCGCCTGCTTTGCATTTTCAGTCCGGCAATCGTTGCCAACCACTGCCGGACCGCCCATAAAAAACCCCCACCCAAAATCAGCTGGCAGCTTATAGCTCGCAGCTTGAAGCTTTAAAACCCATGGCATCAACCGCCGACTTCCGCAACGGGCTCGTTCTTAATTACAACAACGAGTTGCACGTCATCACCGAGTTTCAGCACGTGAAGCCGGGCAAAGGCCCCGCCTTCGTGCGCACCAAGATGCGCAACATCAAAACCGGCCGTACTATCGACAACACCTTCAATGCCGGGGTGAAAGTGGAAACCGCCCGCGTGGAGCAGCGCCCGCATCAGTTCCTTTACAAGGACGACTACGGCTTCAACTTCATGGACACCGCCACCTTTGAACAGGTGGTGCTGCCCGAGGCCATGCTGCCCTTCGCCGACATCATGAAGGAAGGCCAGGAAGTAACCATCCTTATGCACGCCGAAACCGAGCTGCCCCTCACCGCCGAGCTGCCCACTACCGTCGACCTGGTCGTAACTTATACCGAGCCCGGCCTGCGCGGCGACACTGCCACCAACACCCTGAAGCCCGCCACCGTGGAAACCGGGGCCCGCATTCAGGTGCCGCTGTTCATTGATGTGGACACTAAAATCCGCATCAAAACCAGCGACTACAGCTACGTCGAGCGCGTGAAGTAGAATTATTAGCTGCTAGCTAATCGATAGATACAATGTCAAATTCGCCCAAAAAGGACGCTGTCATGAAAGCCAAAGAATTACAGGAGCTGCTCGATTTTATCGCCAAATCGGGCTTGAACAAGGTCAACATCGAAACCGAAGAGTTTAAAATCTCGGTGCAGCGCGACCCCAATACCAAGCACGTGACGACGATTGCCGCCCCCATGGCCCCCACGCCAGCTCCCGCCGCCCCGGCTACCGCAGTGGCCCCGGCTGCCGCTCCCGCCGCCCCGGCGGCTCCGGCCGAGGCTCCTGCCGGCAACTACAAGCCCCTGAAGGCCCCCATGATTGGCACCTTCTACCGCAGCAGCGGCCCCGACACCCCGGCCTTCGTGCAAGTTGGCGACATGGTGGAAAAAGGCCAGGTTATCTGCATCATCGAAGCCATGAAGCTGTTCAATGAGATTGAAGCCGAGGAAAGCGGCCGCATCGTGAAGGCGCTGGTGGACAATGCCACCCCGGTGGAGTACGACCAGCCGCTGTTCCTCATCGAGTAGCCTCGATGAAGTTATGAGTTATGAGTTAGGAGTTATGAGTTTTCGCACGACTCATAAGCCATAACTCATAACTCATAATTTTTAACTCATAACTCAAAGAACCGTGTTCAAGAAAATACTCATCGCCAACCGGGGCGAAATTGCCCTGCGCATTATCCGTACCTGCAAGGAAATGGGCATCAAAACGGTGGCCGTGTACTCGACGGCCGATAAGGAAAGCCTGCACGTAAAGTTTGCCGATGAGGCCGTGTGCATTGGCCCGCCGGCCTCGTCGCTTTCCTACCTGAGCATGCCCAACCTGATTGCGGCGGCCGAAATCACCAACGCCGACGCCATTCACCCCGGCTATGGTTTCCTCTCGGAAAACGCGGAGTTTTCGCGCATCTGCGCCGAAAACGGCATCAAGTTCATCGGCGCCTCGCCCGAGATGATTAACCAGATGGGCGACAAGGCCACGGCCAAGGCCACTATGATTAAGGCCGGCGTGCCGGTCGTGCCGGGCTCGGTGGGCCTGCTCGACTCGGTGGAGCAGGGCAAGAAACTCGCGAATAAAATCAAGTACCCCGTCATCATCAAGGCCACGGCCGGCGGCGGCGGGCGCGGCATGCGCATTATTCATTCCGACGACGAGTTCCAGAAAGCCTGGGACGACGCGCGCACGGAATCGAAGGCCGCTTTCGGCAACGACGGCATGTACCTGGAGAAGTACGTGGTGCAGCCGCGCCACATTGAGGTGCAGATTGTGGGCGACCAGTTCGGCCACGTGTGCCACCTCTCGGAGCGCGACTGCAGCATTCAGCGCCGCCACCAGAAGCTGGTGGAAGAAGCGCCGTCGCCGTTTATGACGGACGCCCTGCGCGAGAAGATGGGCAAGGCCGCCATTGCCGGCGCGTCGGCCATCGGCTACGAGGGCGTGGGCACCATCGAGTTTCTGGTGGATGCCAACCGGGATTTCTACTTCATGGAGATGAATACCCGCATTCAGGTGGAGCACCCGGTGACGGAGGAAATCATCAACTACGACCTCATCAAGGAGCAAATCAAAGTGGCGGCGGGCATCCCGATTTCGGGCAAAAACTACTACCCCAAGATGCACGCCATGGAGTGCCGCATCAACGCCGAGGACCCGCGCAACAACTTCCGGCCCGCGCCCGGCCGCATCACCACGCTGCACATTCCCGGCGGCCACGGCGTGCGGGTGGATACGCACGTGTACGCCGGCTACCAGATTCCGCCCAACTACGACTCGATGATTGCCAAGCTCATCACCGTGGCCCAGACCCGGGAGGAGTGCATCGTGAAAATGAAGCGCGCCCTGAGCGAGTTTGTGGTGGAAGGCGTGAAAACGACCATCCCCTTCCACCTGGCGCTGATGGACAACGAGGACTTCAAGGCCGGTAATTTCACCACGGCGTTCCTGGAGCAGTCGTTTGATTTCTCGACGATTTAAGCGGTTAGAACAGCAGGTAAAAGGCCGGTTTTGCAACCGGCCTTTTTTGTTGGGCCGAACGGCTTGCCGCCCTTTTCGTTATCTTGGCACTATGCAACCGCACATTCTCACCATTCCCGACGAAGAAAACTACCAGCAACTCGTTCGCCTGGCCGAAGCAGCCGGTTTGCGCGTGGGAGCCGATGGCCTGGTGTCGCGCGACAGTCCGGATGCCGGCCGCCACTCCCTGCAACCAACCTTAACGGAGGCGGAGCGGCAGCGGCACCTGGAAATTATCCGGCGGGGCGGCAGCGGCAAAAGCATTCCAGACCCGTTGGCCTGGCAGCGCGAAATCCGAGCCGACCGTCCGCTGCCCGGCCGCGACTAATGGCCTACCTGCTCGACAGCAACCTGCTGATTTACTCAGCCGCCGACGCGCACCAATTTCAGCGCCCGCTGGCGTTGAGCAAGCAAAACTTTGCGTCGTTGATTTCCAAGGTTGAAACGCTGGGGTTTCATAAGATGGAAGCGGCCGATGCCGTTTATTTCAATTCGCTGTTTGCCATCGTCACCCTGTTACCCGTTACACCGAACATCATCGAAACGGCGATAAACCTGCGGCAGCAGCGCCGCATGACACTGGGCGATTCGCTGATTGCAGCTACGGCGCTGGAATTCAATCTGACCCTGGCGACGCGCAACGTCGCGGACTTTGCTCCAATTCAAAATCTCACGGTCTACGACCCTTTTCAGCGCTGATTCAATTGACGCCTCCTGCTTCTTTCTGGACTCTAGCGGCTGGTTTAGCCAGCCTCCTCGCCCTCCCCGCCTGCTCGCCCGCCTGCACCGGCAGCATCGAAACCACGGTGCTTTACGCCAAGCCGGGGCCGGGGGGCGTGGGCCGCAATATCTACGTTGATGTGGTGAACAAGCCGGATTTGGGCGTGAAGAAAACCTTGCAGTACGAGGGCAAGGAGTTCGGCACCTTTCCGCACGTCGTCATCATCCACGACCCTACCAGCCGCTTTGCCGCCAACCGCAGCATCTGCTTCTCGAAGTTTCGGGTGGGGGCCCCGGCAACGGGCGGCGACCTGACCGACGAAGGCCTGCCGCAAATCGAGGTGGAATAAGCCCCGGCCGTGCAACCCGCCGAAGTGGCCGCGACTCCTGACCGGGAGTTTCGGCCACTTTTCCTTTTCAACCTGATGCGCTTTACTGGTTTCATCGGCGGGCTGCTGCTGGCCGCCCGCCCGCTGCCCGGCGCGGCGCAGACCGCGCCCCCACGCCACCCGGCGCTCGACTCGGCTTATGCCGTGCACCAGCTGTTTCGGAAGCACCGCCGCGCGGCCGAGACCGACCTGGCCTTCGGGGCCGTCGGGGTGGTGGCCCTCGTGTACGGCTCAACGCACAAACAGCCCGGCTGGCTCGGTCCCAACGCCTTGATTGGCCTGGTATCGACGGCCCTGGGGCTGCGACAGGCCCTCCGGTACGGCGAAGACCGCGAAAGCTTTATTCTGCGGCAGTACGAGCAGGGCTGGCTCCTGCCGGCCGACGTGCGCCGGCGGCTGCGGCCGACGTATTTCCGGGCAACGAAATAAACCGCGCCGGGGCAGCGCCCACCCGAAGCGGCACCCCGCCAACCCGTAGCGGGGCCGCATTAACCTCAAGGTTGGCCGCATCAACCCAAGGGTTGGTGCGGCCAACCCGAAGTAGGACCGCGCCAATCCTTGGGTTGGATGGCTTCCGCCCCGGCGGGACGGAACCCCGCCGGGGCGGTGCGCCAGCCGGGAAGTCCGCCGGGAAGTCCGCCGGGAAGTCCGCCGACGTAAAGTGCCGGAAATTACCTAGTATTACCGCATCATTCACCTACCTACCCCCGAAAAGTTATGACGGATTTCCTTCCTGCCGCCCTCCCCAAATTCACCGACTGGGTGAGCCTGCAAACCCGCAAGCGCGCCGACTACGCCACCGCGCTCGGCCTGTCGCCCGCCGACGTGAAAGCCCGCAACGAGGCCGACGCCGCCGTGCTCAAAGCCACCACCGACGCGGCCGATGCCATAGCCACTTCGGCGGCCAAGGTGGCAACCCGCGACAAGGCCATCCAGGCCTACGAAACCCAGGTGCGCGCCGACATTGCCCGCGCCAAAACCGCCCCCGGCTACACCGAGGCCATCGGCAAAGACTGCGAGTGGCTCAGCACCACCCCGGCCACCGACCGCGCCACCTTGCAACCCAGCCTGGCCATCCACGACTCGGCTGAGGGCCTGGTGCTGAAATGGAGCAAAAACGGCCAGGACGGCGTGACCGTGTACCGCCGCCCCGCCGGCACCAAAGACTGGGGCCGCCCCCTGGCCTTCGACTCCCGCTCGCCCTACATCGACACCGAAACCGGCCTCAGCGGCCCCTACGAATACTACGTGCAGCTGATGAAGGACGACCAGCCCGTGGGCCAGGCCTCGGATATCGTGAAGGCCATGCACGGGGGGCGGTAGGTCCTTAAGTTATGTTCGCAGAACTTCTAAAATATTCTCCACTCCTATCAGCTTTAGCGACTGCCACTATAGCAGTGGCCGCACTTCTTATTACATCCAGTCGAAATGCGTGGGAGAAGAGAAAAGCACAACGTGAGCTTTTTGAATCTCTCAATAGCCGCTTTAATCTTATGAATGAAGCATTGAATGCTGTTAGAGAATGGAGTAAAAACGGTAAAAACCTGCCAACAGAACTCCGACTTTCTACTCCAGACTCTAGGGTATATAAATGGCCAGAAATAATCCAAGATTATTTGAATTTGTGCTCTGAGGAATACCTCTGGCGGAGGAAAGGTCTTGTTGATAAGGATGTTTGGAATTCTTGGTCAGAGGGAATAAAATACTATTTGCAAGCGGAAGCTTTCGATAAGTTTTTTGGAAAGGAACAGAATTACTCACTTTCATACTACGGACTTTTTGAAGCACTCGCAAAACGCGGGTTAAAGATTTCCACAGTATCAGAGGAAGAATTTCTCGACTTTGCCAGTAAATTACTTACCTGAGAGAATTATAAATCTTCTTTCCTAACCGCCCCCGTCGCCCCGCGCGCCGGGGGCGGTTTCGTTACCGCCCCTCCCCCGCCCAGTAGGCCCATTGCCCGTCCACCAGCGTGCCGAGGATGGTGGACGGGTCGGCGGTGTACACGACGGCGGGCAGCAGGTGCTGTGCGCCGGCCTGGGCCAGCAGCGGGTGGGCCGCGTCGTACACCACGGCGTCGAGGGGCTGGCCCAGGGTAAAATAGTTGGCGGGCCTGCGCCCGGCGGCCCGGTGCCCGGCAAAAAAGGCTTGGTCGATGAGCACGGCCGCGCCATTGGCGAAAATGTTGCGGCGGCGGTGCAGCAGGCGCTGCCCGTAGTCGAGCCAGCGCAGGTCTTCGAGCGGATTGAGGCTGATGTGGCTGTCGGTACCAATGGACCAGTGGCCGCCGGCCTCGGCGTAGTCGACCAGGGGGAAGATGCCGTCGCCGAGGTTGCCCTCGGTGCCGGGGCACAGCACCACGTTGGCCCCGGACTGGGCCAGGCGGGTGGTTTCGGCCGTCGTCATATGGGTGCAGTGCACCAGGTGGAACCGCTCGCTCAGGGGCAGGTTATCGAGCAGCCACTCCACCGGACGCGCACCGAGGTGGGCCAGGCTGCGCGCTACTTCGAGGGTTTGCTCGGCGGCGTGCAGGTGGAAGGGCAGGTCGGGTGGGCCCTGGGCGTGGGTGGCCAGCACGTCGGCCGCCTCCACGGCCCGCAGCGAGTGCACGCCGAAGCCCAGGCGGGCGCGCTCGTAGGCGGCCACGGCGGGGCGGCTGGCATCCAGTAGTTGGAAGTAGTCGTCGAGGGTGGCCGAGATGAAGCGGCGCTGCCGGGGCTGGGGGGCACGGCCAAAGTCGCCTTTCTGATAAAACACGGGCACCAGCGTGATTTTGATGCCGGCCGTGCGGGCGGCGGCTACCAGCCGCTCGCCCATTTCGGCCAGGTTGGCGTAGGGCCGGCCGGTGGGGTCGTGGTGCAGGTAATGGAATTCGACTACCGACGTATAGCCGTTGCGCAGCAGGTGGCGGTAAAGCGTGGTGGCTACCTGCTCATTCTGCTCGGGGCTGAAGGTTTCGGCGCAGGCGTACATGGCCTCGCGCCAGCTCCAGAAGTCGTCGCGGGTGCCCACGGCGTGCTGCTCGGCCTGTCCCGCCATGCCGTACTGAAACGCGTGCGAATGCGCGTTCTGGAAGCCGGGCAGGGCCACGCCCGGCACTTTTTCAACCGTTGCCATTGGGTCTGCCGGCGCTTCGGCGGCGAGGTAGTCGATGAGGCCCTGGCCGTTGACGCCCACGTAAGCGGGACTCAGCCAGCCCTCCTTCAGGAGCAGCTTGTCGAAAAGAAAGTAAGTCATAGCTGGTGTTACACGGGTAGCTCCCGCGTCAAAAGTCTTTTCAGGTTGCTGGCTGAATTGCCCTTGCCATTGGGTACCCAAGCCTCATTCGCCGCTGCGTCCTGCTACGGTACCATCTGCGAAGCGCCGCGGCAACTTCGGCGAGCGAGCTTAGCGAGCGGCTACGCCGCCAGCAACGCCGCCCCCAGCGCCTGCAGCGTCAGCCGCAGCAGGGCGCGCATCCGCTCGGCGCGGGCGGGGTCGTAGTGCCGCTCGGCGTCGTCCAGGTACACGTTCTTGGCCATTTCCAGCTGCAGGGCGTGCTGCCGCGCGGCCGGCTGCCCGAAATGCCGCGTGATGTAGCCGCCTTTGAAAGGCGTGTTGTGCTGAAGCGAATACTCCCCGCTGCCGAGCTGCGCCAGCGCCCGCGCAATCAACTCGGGCGAGGCGGAAGTCTGGTCGGCGCTGCCGAGAATCAGGTCCGGGAACGGGCCGGCGTGAATGGCCGGCACCACCCGCCGGATGGAGTGGCAGTCCCAGAGCAGCACCTGGCCGAAGCGCGCTTTGGTGTCATCCAGCTGCTGCTGTAGGGCCGCGTGGTAGGGCTCGAAGTACAAGGCTTTGCGCCGGGCTACCTCGTCGGCAGCAACTTCGGCGCGCTCGTCCTGGTAAATCGGCTCCCCGAGAAAGGTCGTCGAGGTGCAGAGCCCGGTGAGCACGCGGCCATCGTGGTAGAGGGGCGTGCTGTCGGGGTTGCGGTTGAGGTCGACCACCCAGCGGCTGTAATTGGCCTTCAGCAGCGGAATGCCCAGCTCGGCGGCAAAGTCGTAGAGCTGGTGCACCAACCAGTCGGTGTCATCGGGCGGCAGCAGGCCGGGCTTGAGCGCGGCGCGCAGGTCGGCGGGGAAGTCGGTGCCGGCGTGGGGCACGCTCAGCACGATGGGCAGACGCGGCGCGGCGGGTTGGGCAAGCTCGAAAAGCGACATGGGCAACGGGTGGGAATAGGGCACGAAAGTAGCGCCGGTTGGCGGTTGCCACGGGCAAAAAACCCTTTCTGCCCGGCATACGGGCGGGCATAGGCTTTCTGGCTACCTTTGCGGCACCAAACTCCCACCCCCCTTTTATTCCCAAAATACCCCTCTAGTATGGCACGAGTGGAAATGACGATGCCCAAAATGGGCGAAAGCATCATGGAAGGCACTGTCCTGAAATGGCTCAAGCAAGTCGGCGACGCAATTGAGCAGGACGAATCAGTACTGGAAGTAGCCACCGACAAAGTCGACACCGAAGTCCCCGCCATCTACGCCGGCGTGCTCACCGAAATTCTCGTGCAGGAAGGCCAGGTAGTGGCCGTAGGCGCGCCCATTGCAGTAATGGAAACCGATGTCGCCGCCGGAGCGGCCGCCCCGGCCCCCGCCCCCGCTGTTTCGGCCATTGCCCCGTCTAGCAACGGCAACGCCGTGCCTTACCTGCCCGAAGCCACCGCCCCGGCCACCGCCCCGCTGGCCGGGGCCGAGCATCAGCCCGGCCGCTTCCTCTCGCCGCTGGTGCTCAGCATCGCCCGCGAAGAAGGCGTGAGCATGAGCGACCTCGAATACCTGCCCGGCACCGGCAAGGAAAACCGCGTCACCAAGAAAGACATCCTCGACTACGTAGCCGCTGGCAAGCCGTCGTTCACGGCGGCTGCGGCTGCTCCGGCCGCCACTTCAGCAGGGCCTACTTCGGTCCCGGCTGCTTCGACCACCGAAATCCAAGTCCCTAAGTCCCTAAGTCCCCAAGCCCCGGCAACCGCCACCAAGCCCGCCCCAAGCGTGAGCGGCGGCCAGGAGCTGATTGAGATGGACCGCATGCGCAAGATGATTGCCCAGCGCATGGTCGACTCGGTGCGAATTTCGCCCCACGTCACCAGCTTCGTGGAGGCTGACGTGACGGACCTCGTGAACTGGCGCAACAAGCACAAGGATGCCTACAAGAAGCGTGAGGGCGAAAACCTCACCTTCACGCCCATCTTCGTGCAGGCCGTGGCCCGCGCCATCCAGGACTTCCCGATGATTAACGTCTCCATCGACGGCGACTACATCATCAAAAAGCGCGACATCAACATTGGCATTGCCGTGGCCCTGCCCTCGGGCAACCTTATCGTGCCCGTCATTCACAACGCCGACCAGCTCAACCTCAACGGCCTGACCAAGAAGGTAAACGACCTGGCCAATCGCGCCCGTATCAATAAGCTCACCCCCGCCGACCTCGAAGGCGGTACTTACACGCTGAGCAACGTGGGCTCGTTCGGCAACGTGATGGGCACGCCCATCATTATGCAGCCGCAGGTGGCCATCATGGCCGTGGGTGCCATCAAGAAGAAGCCGGCCGTGATAGAGACGCCGCAGGGCGACCTCATCGGCATTCGCCACTTCATGTTCCTCTCGCATAGCTACGACCACCGCGTGGTCGACGGCTCGCTCGGGGGCATGTTCGTGCGCAAAGTGGCCGACTATCTGGAGCAGTTCGACCCGAACACGGCCATTTAGCGCAACGTCGGGCGAAGTGAAAAGACAAGTCTCGCAAAGTCGGCCAAGCGGCAACTTTGCGAGACTTGTCTTTTCACTTCGCCCGACGTTGCGCAGAGTATTATCGCGCCTACTTACCGATTCATCTTATGAAAAATATTGTTTTCCTAGCCGCTTTAGTGCTGGCACTGGGCCTTATCGGCTACCTATACCAACAGCTTGCCGCCACCGAAAAAGCCCTGACCCTGGCCGAAAAGCGCTTTGCTGACTGCGAGAAAGTCACTTTCCAACTGCAGCACCAGCTGGCCCCCCTGCAGAAGAAGCAGCCGGGCGGCATCCCGCAGTAGCTACCAACCGCAGCCTTTATTTCGGCAGTCAAAGCCCACCAAAAAGCCGCGCCTCCATCGGAAGCGCGGCTTTTTGGTGAACACATTGGTGCGGCTAAAGCGCCTGCAAGGCCTGCTCCAGGGCGGCGATTTTTGCTTCCGCATCGGCCAGCTTCTGGCGCTCCTTTTCCAGCACTTCGGGCTTGGCGTTCTGGGTGAACTTCTCGTTGCCCAGCTTGCGTTGCACCGATTCGTGGAAACCCCGGGCGTACTCCAGCTCTTTTTCGAGCCGGGCGCGCTCGGCAGCCAGGTCGATGTGGCCTTCGAGCGGGATGAAGAACTCGCTGCCGCCCAGTACGAAGCTCACGGCGGCGGCCGGGCCGGCATCAGCCAGCGTGACATCCGAAATGACGCCCAGCTTGCGGATGATGCCGTCGTAGTCGGCTAGCAGCGCGGCGTCGTCGGTTTTGGCCACCAGGGCTAAGAGCTTGTTGGGGCCGAGGTTCTTCTGGTTGCGCACGCTGCGGATGCCGGCCACAATGGCCAGGGCCTTGTCCATACGGGCCATGGTTTCGGCGCCGTTGGCGGGGACGGCGGCGCGGGGCCAGGGGGCCACCGTCACGTAGGCGCGGGGGCCGCGCTCGGCCAGCTCGTGCCACAGCTCTTCGGTAATGAAGGGCATGAACGGGTGGAGCAGCTTGAGCAGGGTTTCGAGGTAAGCCGTGGTGTGGCGCAGGCTCTCGGCATCGATGGGCTGCTGGTAGGCGGGCTTCACCATTTCCAGGTACATGGCGCAGAAGTCGTCCCACACCAGCTTATAGATAGTCATGAGCGCGTCGCTTATCCGGAACTTCTCGAAATGGTCGTCCATCTCGACAATGGCAGCCTGCAGCCGGGCGTTGAACCAGGCCACGGCCTTTTCATTCACGAAGGGCAGCGCAGCATCCGCTTCCCTACCGGGCACGGCCCAGCCTTTCACCAAGCGGAAAGCATTCCAGAGCTTGTTGGAGAAATTGCGGCCCTGTTCCACCAGTTTCACATCGTAGAGCAGGTCATTACCGGCCGGGGCCGAGAACAGCATCCCGGTGCGCACGCCATCGGCCCCGTACTGGGCAATGAGGTCGAGCGGGTCGGGCGAGTTGCCGAGCTGCTTGCTCATCTTGCGGCCCTGCGCGTCGCGCACGATGCCGGTGAGGTACACGTTTTTGAACGGCACTTCCTGGCGGTATTCCAGGCCGGCCATAATCATGCGGGCC
>JANXMN010000327.1 GCA_025354605.1 Hymenobacter sp.
GAATAATGTCGCCAGTACATTTTATATAAATTATAATTACTATTATTGATATAAAATATAGTAACAGTGTTGTTATTAGAGGGCAGGCCCTGCTGGCGGCCAAGGCGGGCGCCACCTACGTGTCGCCCTTCGTGGGTCGGCTCGACGACATCGGGGCCGACGGGCTGCAACTGGTGGAGCAGATTGTGCAGATTTTCAGTAACTACGGCTACGCGACCGAAGTACTGGCCGCCTCGGTGCGCCACGTGCCGCACCTGATTCAGTGCGCCGAAATTGGGGCCGACGTGGTGACCTGCCCGCTGAGCGTCATCAACGCCCTGTTCAGCCATCCGCTCACCGACAAGGGGCTGGCTACCTTCCTGGCCGACCACAAACGCGTTAACGCTGGCGCTTAATTATGAGTTATGAATTATGAGTTATGGGTTGCTTAACCGTAGCGTTGAGGCACTTATCGTCCCAACTCATAATTCATAATTCATAACTCATAATTCAAAAAAATGTACATCATCAAAGTAAAAGGCAAGGCCAAAATCCCGGACTACATTCAGCTGCGGGACGAGGAATTCATCCTCGTGGCCTACTTCCGGGCCGACCGGCCGCTGAAAGACCTGCACCGCTACGGCCTCGAAGGCAAGGAAACCGAATTGGCAGCGGTAATTGCCGGGCTGGAATTCGGCAAATTGCAACCGCTAACAGTCTGAACCGCAGATTGGACGGACTTACCGGATTAATCGAATTTTGAAGACGATTGATTGGTGGGAATCCGACAAATTTATGCGGACCAGACGGCGGCGCTTTGCCCGGGCCCGCGCCGAGTCTACTGCAACCAGCCTAGCCTTATCTACTGATTTGGACAGTCACCACAAGCGGCCGTCCCCGAAATCCGATTAACCCGACAAATCCGCCGAATCCGTGGTCCAGACAGAAAATGTAGTTGAGCTGCAAGATGCCATTATCATGCAGGAGCAGCAGCCCGTACTGCAAAACGTTTCGTTTGCCATGGACAAGGGCGAGTTCGTGTACCTGGTGGGGCGCACCGGCTCTGGTAAGTCGTCGCTGCTGAAAACGCTGTATGCCGACCTGCCGCTGCAGAGCGGCGCGGGCACGGTGGCAGGGTTTGCGCTGCCGAAGCTGGCAGGGGCCAAGGTGCCGTTTCTGCGCCGCAAGCTGGGCATTGTGTTTCAGGATTTTCAACTGCTTGGCGACCGTACGGTGGCCGAAAACCTACTGTTCGTGCTCAACGCCACGGGCTGGAAGGGCAAGTCGCAGAAGCAGCAGCGCATTTCCGATGTGCTGGTTCGCGTGGGGCTGAGCGGGGCCGCCAACCGCATGCCGCACCGCCTCTCGGGCGGCGAGCAGCAGCGCGTGGTCATTGCCCGGGCCATGCTCAACGAGCCTGTACTGATGCTGGCCGACGAGCCCACCGGCAACCTCGACCCTGAAGTTTCGGCCAGCATTATGCAACTGTTTGGCGAAATCAATAATGCTGGTACGGCCATTTTGATGGCCACCCACAATTTCCAGCTCATCGACCAATACCCGCACCGGGTGCTCTCGTGCAAGGACGGCGAGCTGCACGACTCGGCCCGGCCCGCAGTGGTGGCCGTATAAGGGCTGGCAACGTGGCCGGCTTATCCATCCTCATTCCGGTTTACAACCAGCCCGTTGGCCCGCTGACGGAGCAGCTGCTTGCGCAGGCCTCCGACTGGCATGGCCCAGTTGAAATCCGGCTGCTGGACGACGGCTCGACTGAAAAAATCCGGGCTCAGAACCGGGCCTTGGCGCACCGGCCGGGCGTTGTGTACGAGGAGCTGCCGCGCAACGTGGGCCGGGCTGCCATTCGCAACCAGCTGGCGGCCAGTGCCCGGCACGAATGGCTGCTGCTGCTCGACAACGACAGCCGCCTGCCCGACGCCCGGTTTCTGAACCGCTACGCCGCCGCCCTCAACCAGGGCGAGGTGCTCATCGGCGGCACGAGCTACGAAGCCAGTCCGCCGGCCGATGCCCGCCTGTACCTGCGCTGGCACTACGGCCGCGAGCGAGAGGCCCGCCCGGCGGCCCTGCGCCAGGCCAGCCCCTACGCGCAGCTCACCATTAACAATGCCTTAATTGCGGCGGCCGTTGTGCGCCGGTTTCCACTCGATGAGACGCTGCGGGGCTACGGCCACGAGGATACCCGGTTTGGCCTGGAGCTGGCCCGGGCGGGCATTCCCTTGGTGCACCTGGACAACCCGGTGCTGCACGACGGCCTGGAACCGGCGGCCGAGTTCCTGGGCAAAAGTGAACAGGCCGTGCGCAACCTCGTTCAGGTGTACCGCCGCGACGGCCTGGGCACGGATTCGCGGCTGCTGCAAATGGCCCGGCGCCTGCACCGGCTTGGCCTGGCCCCGGCCGGCCGGCTGGCGCTGGCCGCGGCGGCGCCGGCACTGCTACGCCATCTGCTGGGCCCGGCCCCCACGCTGCACGCGCTAGATTTACTAAAGCTGCATTGGCTGCTGCAACAAGGCCCGCTGCAAGCGTCGTACGCTCATTGAGCAGGCATTTTCCGGAGGGCCAGAAGCCTTAACCGGATTTCGGACCGCTGGCTGCTTGTCGCCGGTTGCGGAAAGCTTAACCGGGCAACCGGCGCGGGCGGGCGGCTTCTATCTTTGGGGCCGTTCCGAAAACTCCATTCCGTGTCCATACTTCCCGCGCCGCCCTCTCCTATTCAGCTACTCGATTTGGCGGCCGAGCACGCCGCCCTGCAACCCGCCCTGAACGAGGCCCTGCAGGACGTGCTCGCTTCGGCTGCCTTCATCCAGGGGCCGGCCGTGGGGCAGTTTGCAACCGAGCTGGGCGAATACCTCGGCGGCACCTACGTGGTGCCCTGCGCCAACGGTACCGATGCCCTCACCCTGGCCCTGATGAGCCTGGAGCTGCCCGCCGGGGCCGAAGTCATCGTGCCCGCATTCACCTACGTGGCCACCCTGGAGGCTGCCGCCCTGCTGGGCCTGCGCCCGGTGCTGGCCGACGTGCACCCCGACACCTTCAACCTCGACCCGGCCGCCGTCGAAGCCGCCCTGACGCCCCGCACCGGGGCCATTGTGGCCGTGCACCTATTCGGGCAGTGCGCCGACCTGGCCGCGCTTCGCACCCTTGCCGCCCGGCACGGCGTAGCCCTAATTGAGGACAACGCTCAGGCGCTCGGGGCAACTTTCCAGTTCAGTGCGGACGAAACGGCCTTCGCCGGCGCGGTGGGTACGGTGGGCACCACCTCGTTTTTCCCCTCGAAAAACCTGGGTTGCCTCGGCGACGGCGGCGCGCTGCTCACCTGCAATGCTGACCGCGCGGCCCTGCTCCGCCAGCTGGCCAACCACGGCCAGAGCCGCAAATACCACCACCAGCGCATCGGGCTAAACTCTCGCCTCGATACCCTGCAAGCCGCCCTGCTGCGCGTGAAGCTGCGGCAACTGCCCATTAACACGGCCGCCCGCCAGGCCGTGGCCGCCGGCTACGATGCCGCCCTGGCCACCGTGCCGGGCCTGCACATTCCGGCCCGCGATGCGCGCAGCACGCACGTTTTCCATCAGTATACTATCCGGCTCGATGAGCCGCGCCGGCGCGACGACCTGCAAAACCATCTGCGACGCTGCGGCGTGCCCACCATGATTTACTACCCGCTGCCGGTGCACGCCCAGCCGGCCTACGCCTACCTGGGCTACCGCGCCGGCCAGTTTCCGGTGGCCGAGCGCTTGTGCGAAACGGTGCTGTCGCTGCCAATTCATCCGCTGCTGCTGGCGGAGCAAGTGGCGTATGTAGGAGCAATTTTACAACAGGCTTTAGCTTAAACAGCTGCTGCTATCGTGCGCTATTCCTCAACCGCAGAATTCTGGTTTGCAAGTATTCTGACACTGATAACAGCTATTGAAATTTATCCGCTGGGGTGGTATGGGCGGCAGGCATTTAATTCGCACAGCCATCAGGCTGCGCTGGAATGGTTGGGATGGCTCGTGCTGGCTGTCCTGTTTATGGTTACTGCATACTGTTGCAGCCTGGAATGGCTGCTGTTACGGCAGCGACTTGTGCTAACTACCAATTCCCTCACGCAGGCCACGGCCGTTTTCTGCGGTGGTGTGCTGGCTTCAATGCTCACCGCTTTGTGGTGGTCATTTTATTACTTCTGATTTAAAATTTGACTACTCTACAACCTGCCGTTCGCTTTGCCATTTGCGGCGTGGGCCACATTGGCCGCCGCCACGCGGCCCTCGTCGCCCGCCACGAACAGGCCGAGCTGGCCGCCCTGATTGACGTGCGCGCCGACTTGCAGCCCGGCCTCGCCGCCGAGTTTCCCGGCGTGCCCTTTTTCGCTTCGCTCGAAGAATTCCTGCACGCCGGGCCGGCCGCCGACGTGCTCACCGTGGCTACGCCCAACGGCCTGCACGCTCCGCAGGCGGTGGCGGGCCTGCGCCACGGCCTGCATGTGGTGGTCGAAAAACCCATTGCCCTGACCAAGGCCGACGCCGAAACCATCGTGCACACGGCCCTGCAAACCGGGCGGCTGGTTTTCGGGGTGATGCAGAACCGCTACTCGCCCCCCGCCGCCTGGCTGAAGCAGGTGGTCGACGCGGGCCGGCTGGGCCAGGTGTTTCTGGTGCAGCTTAACTGCTTCTGGAACCGCGATGCCCGCTATTACCAACCCGGCGGCTGGAAAGGCACCCAGGCGCTGGATGGCGGCACGCTCTTCACGCAATTCAGTCATTTCGTCGATTTGCTGTACTGGGTATTTGGCGATATCGCCAACCTCACAGGCCGCTTTCGCGACTTCACCCACGCGGGCCTCACCGAGTTTGAAGACAGCGGCCTCGTCACCTTCGACCTGGTGCGCGGCGGCAGTGGCACGCTCAGCTACAGCACCGCCGTGTGGGACCGCAACCTCGAAAGTTCCCTGACGGTGGTGGCCGAGCGGGGCAGCCTGCGCATCGCCGGCCAATACCTGGATAAGGTTGAATTCTGCCACGTGCAGGATTACCAGCTACCGGCCCTGCCGCCCACCAACCCAGCCAACCACTACGGCGCTTTCCAGGGCTCGGCCGCCAACCACGTGCAGGTAATCGACAACGTAGTGGCCACGGTGCAGCGCCGCGAAACCGCCACCACCAATGCCCTGGAAGGCCTGAAAGTAGTCGAAATAATCGAGCGGATTTACGCTTTGCGCCCGTAAAAAAGGCCTTTAAAATTGTCCGTCGCATCCAGGAATTGCAGCTATTCCGGGTCTGTCAAAATGCGCAGCTGGCATCATATCCCGCTTGCCCAATGACCCGCTCCGAACGCCGCGTTTTTCTGCTGGCCTGTGGCCTCCGGCTGGTGCTGGTGCTATTTGTGCGGGCCGGCCACCCGGCCGGAGCACCGGGCGCGGCGGCTACTTTCGCCATTTGGGGCGGCGACACTTTTTCTTATCTCGACCCCATTGAAAACCTGCTCGGGCACGGCACCTTTGCCCAGGACCTCACCCGGCTCGACACCTATGCCGGCCGGATGCCGGGGTATGGCCTGGTCTACGGCGCGCTGCGGCTGCTGCTCGCCCCTGCTGCCGCGGCCGATGGCCTGGTCCTGCTCCAGGTCGGACTGGGGCTGCTGGCACTCTATTGCCTGGCGCGGCTGGCGCAGCGGGCTACCCGGCAGCAGCAGGCCTTTCATTGGACGGCCCTGCTGTTTGCCCTCAATGCCTTCACGCCGGCTTTCGACGTTCGGCTGCTGACAGAAAGCTTCGCGACGAGTGCGCTTATTATCGGGCTCTACACGCTGGTGAAAGGCCGTGAGCGCAATGCAGTGGCCCTTTTCATGCTGGCGGGCATCTGGCTGGGATGGTCGGTTTTCCTACGGCCGTTTCTGGCACCGCTGCTAGTACTGGTGACGGCAGCTAGCGTGGTGGCCATGTATCGGCGGGTTTCGTGGCGGCGGGCCGGCGCACTGGGGGCTGGGCTACTGCTCCCGTTTCTGGTTGCTGATGGGGCCTGGGTGGCGCGCAACTGGCTCTGGTACCAGCACCCGGTGCCCTTGCAAAGCAACAGCTGGGCAGGCTACCGCACGGCACCCGCCATTGCCGAAGCCAGCCAATTCGTCGGCGTAATCGGCGATGAGCCGACCTGGTGGCAACCCACCAGCGACCTGGCCTGGCTGTACCAGTCCGGCCCCGCCCGCCGCAACCCCTTTGCCCATCAGCCGCGCAAACTCGCCCCACCCGCCTACACCGCCGATTCGCTCAACCAAGTGCGCCTGCTGCTCGGAGTGGCGCAGGACAGCCTGCGCCCCGCCCCGCAGCGTCAATGGGCGGCAGGGCGGGCGCGGCAGGCGCTGGCCCGCTACGCCCTGGCCTACCAGCGGCTCCGGCCCTGGCAGGCCCGCGTGGTCGTGCCGGGGCTGCTGGCCTATCGCCTCACGCTGGCCCATCCCGCCGATTACCTCTATCGTCAGCCTTTCGCGGAACTTTCGCGGCCACAGCAGCTGCTAAAGATTGGGGTGCATCTCGAATACCTGGCAGTGGTGACACTTGGGCTGCTGGGGCTGGTTTTCAGCAGTTGGCGGCGTGGCTGGGCCACTGGTCTGGTCAAGCTAGTGCCAATTTATTTACTGGTGCTGCTGTGCGGGATTTTACACCAAGTCGAGTTTCGGTATTTCGCCGTTGCTTATCCCTTTATTGTGGTGAGTGCCGTGGGGCTGCTGCTTGGAATTGGAAAGCAATTGCGGGTAAGGGCTTCCAAAACCACCCACTCAGACTAATCAATCGCGTTGATTTCCAGCATACAGCTAACAACGACACCTTGTCTAGCCACCATTTATTTCTTGGCGTCCACATAATTCTGAAAGGCATAGGCCACCCCAATCGTCAGACCCTGCGAGTATTGCAGGCCGTGGTCCTGGTCGTAATCGTAGAGGGCAATTCCGTTGAGGGCCACGTTGACGTATTTGCCCACTTTGGCGGTAAAGGCGAGGTCGAGGCGGTGGTCGATTTCCTGAATATTCAGGTGCTCGTAATTGGCGAAAAGCACGTAGCGCGCCTTAAAATTGACCGTCGGGCTGAGGTTTTTATCGAATTCGGCCAAAATCTGCGCGGCCAAAACTTCGAAGCGGGTGCTGTGGCCCGGGCGCACGCCGTAGGGCGTATCGCCCAGGGCGGCCACGAAGCGGTCGACGCGGTTCACCACCGTCAGGCGCGGGGCGAAGGGGGCCAGGCGCAGGTGGAAGTAAGTAGCCGGATGATATTCGAAACCATATGCCGCCGTGATGAAACCCGGGGCAAAAAAATCGGACGTGAAAAGCGCCCGGTCGTTGCCGGCGGCGTCTTTGTCGTACTTGTGGCCGGGAGCGAATTGAGTCAGCAAGTTCAGCGACAGAAACATATCCCAGCGCTCGGTGAGGGCACGGCCGTACTTGGTGTCGAGATAGAGACGGTCTTGACCCTTGCGGTAGCCTGGGCTGTTAGTCCCGAAAGTTTGCACAAAAGCAAACAGCAGGTCGGCTTCGTTATCAAAGCTATGGGGTCCAACTTTACGGTTGGCCTTGCCATTGAGTAAGGCGTTAAAACCGATGCTACTGACCCCACCGCCGCGCCAGTTGTTGCTGAGGAGCGACTCGTTCAAACCCAGGCCAGTTTTAAAGGATTTGTGCCAGGCGGGGTCGGGCGCGGGGGTTTCGGGCACCGGGTTGGGAATAACTGCGGGCGTGGTTTGGGCCAGGACAGTGGGACCAGCTAGTAGCAGGGCGAGGAGCAGTCTTTTCATTCAGAGTGAGCAATATGGCTTCAATGGCGGTTTGTCCGAGGTAAAATACGCTTTGAATAGCAAAAATGGCAGTCATTTCCGCGGCGGGTTTAATATTCGGGTTAATCAGTATTTTTCGTTAATATTGCAATAGGTCGATGTTATGCAGCATAATCCGCTTGCCCCGGTTTCCGCAGCATATGGCCTTGGTTAACTCAGCAGTCCTTAACAATAACTTTTCGACTATGAGCGTCCACCAATTAATATATCAAAGCCAGTCACTGGTCCCGTTCACTCCCCTGGACCTGGACCATTTACTGCTGAAAACGCGGGCTTTTAACCAAACCAACGACATTACCGGGCTGCTACTCTACACGCCCGACGGGCGCTTTCTGCAGGTGTTGGAAGGTGAGCATGAAGCTGTTCGCAATTTATACTACCAGCGCATTGCCCACGACCCGCGTCATTACAACTGCCTGGTGCTGAGCGAGGGTGCCAGTGATTTTCGAACCTTCAATGAATGGTCCATGGCTTTTCGACCGGCCCAGGCCCAGGACCTACGCCGCCTATTGGCCCCGGTGCCGGCCCAGAGCACGGCCCTGCTGGTGCCACGGCCCCATACCCGCCCCGAGCTGCTGGCCCTACTGCGGGAATTTTTACAGCGCCCCGAACCGGAGCTGGCGACTGAGCTAAGCTGGTAAGCTTGGCTAGCTGGGTCTGGGCTGCGGGGTATCTTTACGGCCATGCCTGCCGCTTCTTCCACCACTATTTCTGCGCCTGCGCCCGCTGCCCGCCCCATTTCCTTTCTGGCGGCCACCGCCCGGGAGCTGCTTGACCGCTACGGTTCCGGCCCGCTCGACGAGCTATCGGACCTGGTGGTGGTGGTGCCCACGCGCCGCGCCGTGGTGTACCTCAAAAATGAGCTGGCCCTGGCCCTGCCGCCGGGGGCACCCCTGTGGGCCCCGCGCGTAGCAGCCATGGAAGACTACATGGTTGACAGGGCCGGCGTGCAGATTGAGGAGCCCATTGCCCTGCAATTGCTGCTCTACGACATCCTTAGGCGCATCGATACCCACCTTGATTTCGACTTGTTTGTGGGCTGGGCTGGGCTGCTGCTCAACGATTTTTCGACCCTCGACCAGAATCTGGCACCCACCCACAAAGTATTCGAGTACCTAAGCGAAGCCAAAGCCCTCGAACGCTGGGACCTGGCTGCGCTCCCGCCCAAAAGCCAGGCTGCCGCGCACTCCTTCAGCTTCTGGGACCAGCTGGAGCGGGTGTACCGCGAGCTGCAGCGCCGCATGCAGGCCAACCGCCTCGCCTACCCCGGCCTGGCCTACCGTCGGGCCGTGGAACAGCTGGAGCAGGAGTTGAAAGACCCGGCCGCGCCCGCCCCGGCCATGCACGTATTCGTAGGCCTGGGCAACCTGTCGAAGTCCGAAGAAAAGTTAATTCGCCTGCTGCTGGGGGCCAGGCGGGCCGAAGTTCGCTTCGATGCCGACCCCTTCTACCTCGAAAAAGACTCGCCCAACCGGGCCGGCCACCACCTTCGCCGCTACTTCGAAAAATGGAGCCTGCCGCTCGACAGCTTCGGCGGCGGCACTGAATGGCTGCGTGACACTCCGCACCACGTGCGCCTGCTGGGCGTGGCCAACCCCAGCATGCAGGGCAAGCTGGCGGGCCAGCTGCTGGCCGAGGCCCGCCGCGAATATCCCGAGGCCACGGTGGCCGTGGTGCTGCCCGACGAAACCCTGCTGCTGCCCGTGCTGCACGGCCTGCCCCCCGACGAGGTGCCCGACTACAACGTGACCATGGGCCTTAGTTTTCAGGCTACGCCGCTGTTCAACCTGGTCGATTTGCTGTTTGAGGTACACCTGACCGGCATCCGGGAGGGCAGCGCCGAAAGTGGCTATGGGGTGCCCCGCTACCACCACCTGGCCGTGACCAAGCTGCTGCAGCATCCCTTCCTGCGGCGCTACCAGCAGTGGCAGGACCGGCAGGCCGACGAGCCCCAGTACCACGGCGTGCTCGACCAGGTATGCCGCGAAATCATCCGGCTGAATGCCGTGCTGCTGCCGGCCACCGAACTGCTGCGTCTGGGTGCGCACCACCCGCTCATCGAGGCGCTGTTTAAAACCTGGGACAACTGCGACGACATCATCGCCGCCTGCCACGCCCTGATTGACTTGCTGAAGCAGGTGTACGCCGACCAGCAGTCGGGCATCGAAGCGGAGTACCTGTACCTGTTCTACACCCTCATTAAGCAGCTTGATTCGGCCTTCGACTGCCGCGAGCAACGGCTGTCAGTCCGCTCGTTCCGGCGCTTTCTCTACGAGCAGATGGGCCGGACCCGCCTGCCCTTTTCGGGCGAGCCGCTGGCCGATGTGCAGGTAATGGGCCTGCTCGAAACCCGGGCCCTCGATTTCGACCACGTCATCATCCTCAGCTGCAATGAAGGCGTGCTGCCCGCGCCCAAGCGCCAGCAGTCGCTGTTTCCCTACGACGTGCTCACCGAGTTTCGCTTGCCCACCTACGCCGACGCCGAGGCCATCACGGCCTACAATTTCTGGCGACTGCTGCAACGCGCCCAACGGGTTGATTTGGTGCACGTGCTGCCCGGCGCCGAGGGCATGAAAAGTGGCGAGCGCAGCCGCTTCCTGCTGCAGCTGGCCAATGACCTGCGGCCGCAGAACCCCCAGTTAGTGCTGGAAGACTTGACGGTCGGCGTCGCCTCCCTCAATGAAGAATTAAGAATGAAGAATGAAGAATTAGGGACGCCCGAGAATTCTTCATTCCTCATTCCTCATTCTTCATTGCCCGCCGGCGACCTCATCCTCGAAAAAGACCCCGAGATGCTAGCGGCCCTGCGCGGTGTGCTGGAGCGCAACATTTCCCCGTCGCGCCTCAACGACTACCTGGCCTGCTCGCTGCGCTTCTACTTCTCGAAAGTGGCCCGCTTTCACGAGAACGAAGCCGTGGAAGAAACGCTGGAAGCCAGCAGCTTCGGCACCATGGTGCACGAGGCCCTGGAAAACCTCATGTTGCCCTACGAGCAGGACGCCCGCCCAATTACGGCCACCGACATTCCGGAGTTGGTACGCCAGGCGCCGGCCGAGGTGCAGCGGGCCCTGCGCCAGGAAGCCACCGAAAAGCACGCCCGCGCCGACGAGGGCCTCAACCACGTGTTCGGGCAGGTAGCCACCCGCTTGGTCGTGCGTTTGCTCGAAAGCATGCCCGGGCAGCCTGGCCTGCTGCCCCTGCGTCTGTTTGGGCTCGAAAAAGAACTGGCCGCCACCATTTTCGTGGACGTGCCCGGGCTGGCCGAGCCGCTGGCGGTGCGCCTGTTTGGCTACGCCGACCGGGTAGACGAGCTGCCCGACGGCCGCCTGCGGGTGGTCGACTACAAATCGGGCCTCGTGAAGCGGGCCGACCTGCAGCTGCGCGGCTACCGCGACAAGCTCAGCCCGGCCGAAGCCGTGGAGCGCCTGCTGCACGAGGCCAGTAGCAGCGCCGATAAAGTGCGTCAGCTCTGGCTCTACCGCCTTATGCTGGCCCACACCGTGCAGCGCGAAACAGCCGAAACCGCCATTCTCTCGCTGCGCAACCTCGACGAAGGCCTGCTCTCGGCCGACCTCAGCTTTCTGACCGACGGTGGCCAGGATTTCGTGGCCGCCTCCGAAGACCTGGTGCGTCAGATTGTGCTCCGGATTCTGGACCCCGCCGAGCCCATCCGTAAGACCGACGATTTCACTAAGTGCGAGTACTGTCCTTATAAAGGCATTTGCGCGCGTTAATTTCCAAATTTTATGTCCGACCAACTCAGCAAAGACGAATTCATGCAAGCCGCCATCGACGAAGCGCGGCTGGGCCGCTCCCAGGGCGGCATTCCCATCGGCTCGGTACTCGTGCGCGATGGCAAAATCATTGGCCAGGGCCATAACAAGCGCGTGCAGGAAGACTCCGCCATCAAGCACGGCGAGATGGACTGCCTGACCAACGCCGGCCGCCAGCGCAGCTACCGCGACACCGTCATCTACACTACGCTGATGCCCTGTTACATGTGCGCCGGCACCATCGTGCAGTTCAAAATTCCAAAGGTGATGGTCGGCGAGTCACGCACCTTCGGCGAATCGCGGGCTTTCCTCGAAAGCCACGGCGTGGAAGTAGTCGACCTCAACCTGCAGGAGTGCGTGGACATGATGAATGAGTTTATCGAAGCTGAACCTGCGCTCTGGAATGAGGATATCATGGAACTGTAAGTCTTTCGGCATTGCCAACTCGGAACAACGAGCTTCATGCCACAAGAAAACGGTTGCACAAGTAATTTTATTCACCTGTCAGCAAGCAAGGTGAGTACGCACTTACTCTTAGTGAGCAGCTACTCAATCTTTCCCATGACCTGTACTGTACCTTTGCCTGCACAACCGGAAACCAGTTCACTGGTGGTTTCTAATTCCCATTATTACCTCGCTCCTTTTCCCAGGTGCCTCCCACCCCATCTGGCGAAAATTGGTTGAAATCTGCTCCGTCTTCCTGTTCACGGGAAGCAGCGTTTGCCGGGGTTCAACGCAGTACAGCCGGCCCGCTCCGAATCCGTTCGGGCGAGCCGGCTGTCTTGTTTTTGGCCCTTTACGCACCAGACTAGCCGCGCACGACCGTTATTTGACACTTCATTCTATCTGGGTTGGGCTATGACGAGTCATTCCAAAATTGAGCAGGCCGCTCTGCAGCTGTTTGGCGAAAAAGGCTACGACAACACTTCCACGGCTTTGATTGCCCGGGAAGCGGGCGTATCGGAAGCACTGCTGTTCAAGTATTTTCTTAGCAAGGAGAAACTGTTTGAGTACCTTATCAAGCAGGGTTTCCGGCGTATTGTGGAGGCCAATCGCGGCATTCTGGCCGAGCAGAACCCGCGTACCCTCATCGAAACCGTGATTGACCTGCCCTACAAGCTAGTGCAGGCCGAGCCTGATTTCTGGAAGGTGCAGGACAAGGAATTTAACCGTCCGCTGGTGCAGAAATATTTTCTGCGCTTCATGAGCCCCATCGACAACCTGCTCAAGCAGGCCTTCATTAAGGTGGGAGTGGCCGAGCCCGAGCTCGCCACCCTGCAACTGTTGCTGTTGATTCAGAGCCTGTGGCGCAACTTACTCTACCCACACGATGCCAACTTGCCGCACCTGGCGCAGCACCTGAAGCAGAGCTACGGCCTCGGTGAACTCCGTCCGTAAACCGACCCGGCGCCGGAGCTGAATTTGCTCCGCACGTCTACCGGCTTGAAATTTGCGTTGCCAATTCAGCGCCCCCTTTGCTGCTACCCATGCCTAATCACGCCGTCCATCGCCTGTTGCGTCCGTTGCTCGTGTGGCGGGTCCGCCACATCAGCGAGCGGATGTACATGCTGCTGCTGAGCGTGCTGGTGGGGGCGGGGGCGGGCCTGGCGGCGGTGCTGCTGAAAACCTCGATTCACTGGGGCCAGGAAATGCTGCGCAACGGCATCAGCGAGCCCAACCGGGTGTATGCGCTGTCGATTTATCCGGTTATTGGCATCGGGCTCACCGTGCTGTTTACCAAGCTGTTTCTGGGCGGCAACCTCGGGCGCGGCATTGGCCCCATCATTTACAACACCGCTCGCGAGGGCAGCGTAGTGCCCCGCTCGAAGCTGTATTCACAGCTTATCACGGCCTTTCTCACGGTCACGTTTGGCGGGTCGGCCGGGGCCGAGGCCCCGATTTCCGTCACCGGCTCGGCCCTCGGCTCCAACGCCGGCCGGGTGCTGCACCTCGACCGGCGGCGGCGCCGCCTGCTCACGGGCTGCGGGGCAGCGGCGGGGGTAGCGGCTATCTTCAACTCGCCCATTGCCGGGGTGCTGTTTGCCGTCGAAACCATTCTGCTGGAGCTACCGGCCCAGTATTTTATTCCACTGCTGATTTCGTCGGCCACGGCCACCGTGGTATCGAAAGCGCTGTACGCGGGCCAGCCCTTCGTGCTCATCACCACCAGCTGGCCGGTGAACGCCGTGCCGTTTTATGTGCTCCTGGGCTTGTTCACGGCCTTTTTCTCGGTGTATATGATTCGCTCCTACGTGTGGTTCGAGCATTTTTTTGAGCGCTGGCCGGGGCTCAGCTGGCGCAAGGTGCTTATCGGCGGAACGGTGCTGGGCGGGCTGATTTTTCTATTTCCCACCCTGTATGGCGAGGGCTACAACACCGTAGAGCTGCTGTTGCGCGGGCACGCCGAGCACCTCACCGACGGCAGCATTTTTTCGGTGTATCAAGACAATAACCCCTGGCTGCTTCTGGTGCTGGTACTCTTTAGCATGATGCTGAAGGTGGTAGCGACGACACCTGGGAGTAGACGGAGTGTGGGGTGAG
>JANXMN010000345.1 GCA_025354605.1 Hymenobacter sp.
CTCGCGTGCAGCGGTAGCTCTAACGATTGAGTTACTACCACATGCGAGATGCCTCGGCTGCGCTCGGCATGACGTTCAATCATCCCCGCGCTACTCCTTCTCGAACAGCGCCGATACCCAGTTGCGCAGGATGCGGTGGCGCTGGTAGCGCAGGCCGTGCTTGGCGGCTTCGGCCGTGAGCAGGGCCAGGTCCTCCTCGTAGAAGCCGCTGAACAGAATGGGCCGGCCGGCCGGCAGCAGGCGGGCGTACTCGTGCATATCCTCCAGCAGCACATTGCGGTTGATGTTGGCCAGGATGAGGTCGAAGGGGGCTTCATCGGCCAGGGTTTCCACGCCGCCCAGGCGGCACTCGATGCCGTGGCAGTTGTTTTCGGCGGCGTTATCGCGGGCGTTTTCCACCGTCCAGGGCTCGGTGTCGACGGCCAGCACCTGGCGCGCGCCCAGCTTCTCGGCCATGATGGCCAGGATGCCCGTGCCGGTGCCCATGTCGAGCACGCGCAGGCCGCGGTGGTCCACGCCCAGCTGGTTTTCCAGCATCAGGGCGGTGGTTTCGTGGTGGCCGGTGCCGAAGGACATGCGCGGCATAATCACGATGTCGTAGTCGACGCCCGCCGGCTGGGGGTGGAAGGGCGCGCGCACCGACACGCGGTCGGCGATGACCAGGGGCTGGAAGTTCTTCTCCCACTCGGCGTTCCAGTTCTGGCGGGTAATTACGCGGTGCGAGAAGCTCAACTCGCCCTGCCCTTCGTAACGGCTCATGATTTCGGCCACCGCATCGGGGTTGAATACCTCTTCGGTGGTGTAAGCGCAGAAGCCGGCGTCGTTGTCTTCAAACGTATCGAAGCCCACTTCGGCCAGCTCGGCTACCAGAATGTCGGCCAGCTCGCGCGGGGCTTCAACGGTCAGTTCAATAAAATCCATGCTTGTATAAAGAAGAGTTATTGGGTCGGCGGGGCCTTCGGGCTGGCGGTGGGGGCAGCTAGCCAGCCGTTCAGCAAAGCCCTCGTTGCCGGCGCAACCGCTGTCGGGAAGTGCCGCAAAGGTCGGCCGGAAAATCGGAGGAAACGAAAGCGGCAGGCCGCCCCGCAAAGGCCGCCTGCCGCGTGGGGCATTGGCAATCCGGCACGGGGGCCTAGTTGCCCCGGCAGCCGGCAAACGAGCGCACCGTGGTGTAGTGCATGCTGAAATCGGCCCGGCTGCGGTCCGTGACGACCAGCAGCACGTAGTCGGCAAAGTCGCGGGCCGGGGCGTCGGCCCACAGGCCGGGCTTGTCGGCAAACAGCTTGTTGGCTTCCCTGAACACCAGCACGTCGGCAAAGGCCTCCTCCGGCTCCATGTACACCGTGCCGAAGCAGTAGCCGCGCCGGGCCTGGTCGGTTTCGAGGTACACCGAGCCGAAGATTTTGCACGGCTCCAGCGGGCCGGCGGCGGGGCGTTGGGCCGGTGCCAGGGCCAGCAGCAGCGAGAGGAGGAAAGAGAGCATAAAGAAGGACGGCTGAAGTACGACAGACAGTTGCGCGAACTTCGTGGTTCGCGCCCCGAAGCCGCCTGAACAAATGCAAGCAGTGGGCAAGCAACCGCGCGGGCTGCAAAGTTCGCGCTACGTTTTGCCCAACCGCTAAAACGACTGGATAATCGTGATGAAGTCGGCGGGCTTGAGCGCGGCCCCGCCGATGAGGCCGCCGTCCACGTCGGGCTGGCTGAACAGCTCGCGGGCGTTCTGGGCGTTGGCCGAGCCGCCGTAGAGAATGGTGGTGTCCTGGGCGGCTTCGGCATCGTAGGCGCGGGCAATGCGCTCGCGAATGAAGGCGTGCACTTCCTGGGCCTGCGCGCTGGTAGCGGTGCGGCCCGTACCAATGGCCCAGATGGGCTCGTAGGCAATGACCACCTGGTCGAACTCCTCGTTGCTGAGGTGAAACAGCCCGTCGCTGAGCTGGCGGCCGATAAACTCGAAGGTTTCGTCGGCCTCGCGGGTTTCGAGCGTCTCGCCCACGCAGAAAATGGGCTTGAGACCGGCCGCGAGGGCCGCTTTCAACTTCTGGGCCAGCAGGTCGTCGGTTTCGTGGCAGTACTGGCGGCGCTCCGAGTGGCCCAGAATCACGTACTCGCAGCCCACTGAGCGCAGCATCGTGGCCGATACCTCGCCGGTATAAGCGCCGCTGTCCTTCTGGTGGCAATTCTGGCCGCCCAGGTAGAAGCCAGCAGCTTTGGGTAGGTGCTGGGCCACGCCAAACAAGTGGATGAACGGCGGGCAGAGCACCACCCGGGGTTGGTCGGGCGTGAGCTGAGCCGCGCCCGCCAGGATGGCAATTTCGTGGGCCAGGGCCAGGCCTTCGGGGTACGACAGGTTCATTTTCCAGTTGCCGGCAACAAGTTTCTGGCGCATAAGTCGGAGTTTCGGGGGGAGAAATGTGAGCCCCGCAAAGCTACGGCATCAGCGTTGGTGGCTGGTGGCTAGTCATCCTGAGCTTGCGAAGGACCTTCTCACGCCTGAATGAGTCGTGCAAACGTGAGAAATTCCTTCGCAAGCTCAGGATGACTAGCCACCAGCCACCAACCTCTAAATCGAAACCTCGGCAAAAACCAGGTGGTTGCCAAACGGGTCGGTCACTTCGAGCTGCACCACTTTATCGCTCCAGCTGGTCTTCTGCAGCGCCGGCAGTCCAAAGGCGAAACGAGTCGTTTTCTCCTGCAGCTGGCGGTGATAGAACAGCAGGCCGGTTATTTCGGCAATAGCCTTCGCGCCCTGGCGGCTTTCGGTGCCATCGTCAGTCAGGTGCAGGATGACGCTGCCCCGCGAAACCTGAAAATAGTGGCGGTTGGCCACGGACAAGGGCTCCTCCCAGTCGATGACCAGACCGAGCCAGCCGACGTAGAAATCGAGCGCCAGCTGATAATCGGAGATGGCGAAAACGGGGGTAACCATACGGCGACAATAGCATTGTGCGACTATTGGCTGATAAGATAGCGGAATAATTGGGATGCCTACTCTCGATATCGACCGAATACGCGATAAACCCGTCAATCAACCATGCCGGCCCGGCCGGCCTACCTTTACCGCCATGCTCTCTTTCGCCGAATACGACCGCCTCGATGCCCTGGCCCAGGCCCACCTGGTGCGCACCGGGCAGCTCACCGCCACCGAGTTATGCGTCGCGGCCGCGGCCCGCGCCGAAGCCGTGAACCCACAAATCAATGCCGTGGTGCACGCGCTCTATGAGCCGGCCCGGCAGCGGGCGGCGGCCGGGCTGCCGGCCGGGCCATTCGGTGGGGTGCCGTTTCTGCTCAAGGACTTTGGGGCGCAGTACGCTGGCGTGCCGCACACCTCGGGCAGCCGGGCCCTGCGCGGCTTCGTGCCGACCGAAGATGCCGAGCTGGTGCGCCGCTGGCAGGCCGTCGGCCTTAACATCCTGGGCAAAACCAACACCCCCGAATTTGCCCTGATGGGCGTGACCGAGCCCGTGCTGCACGGCCCCGCGCGCAACCCCTGGCACCTGGGCCACACGCCCGGCGGCAGCAGCGGCGGGGCGGCGGCGGCCGTGGCGGCGGGCATCGTTCCCGTGGCCGGGGCCGGCGACGGGGGCGGCTCCATTCGCATTCCGGCGGCCTGCTGCGGCCTGTTTGGGCTGAAACCCAGCCGGGGCCGCGTGCCCACCGGCCCCGAGCAGGGCGAAAAGTGGCAGGGTGCGGCCGTCGAGCACGTGCTCTCGCGCTCGGTGCGCGACAGCGCCGCCCTGCTCGATGCCACCCAGGGCCCCGACCCGGGCGCGCCCTACTTTCTGCCCGCCCCCGCCCGGCCCTACCTCGAAGAAGTGGGCCGCGAGCCCGGCCGTCGGCGCATTGCCTTCAGCCTGGGCCACCCCTTGGGCAGCGTTCTGCACCCCGAGTGCGCCACGGCCGTGCGCGAGGCCGCCCGGCTGCTCGAAAGCCTGGGCCACGACGTGGAAGAAGTGCCGCTGCCGTTTGATGGCCGCGCCGTGGCTTCGGCCTTTCTGATGCTGTATTTCGGCGAAACCGGGGCCAGCATCGCCGCCCTCAGCCAGCACCTGGGCCGCCCCGCCCGCCCCGTCGACGTGGAGCCCACCACCTGGCTGCTGGGCCTGCTGGGCCGAACCTACTCGGCCGCCGACTTTGCCGCCGCCCGCCACTCCTGGAATGCCCACGCCCGCGCCTTCGGCCGCTTCCACCAGACCTACGATTTCCTGCTCACGCCCACGCTGGCGGCCCCGCCCGTGCGCATCGGCGAGCTGCAGCCCAAGCCCACCGAGCAGCTGCTGCTGAAGCTGGTGAACACCTTTGGCCTCGGCGGCCTCATCCGCCGCTCGGGCATCGTGGAGCAGCTGGCCGAGCAGAGCCTCGAAAAAACGCCCTACACCCAGGTGGCCAACCTCACGGGCCAGCCCGCCATGTCGGTGCCCCTGCACTGGACGGCCGACGGCCTGCCCTGCGGCGTGCAGTTTATGGCCGCCCTGGGCCGCGAAGACCTACTGCTGCAGCTGGCCGGGCAGCTGGAGCAGGCGCGGCCGTGGTTCGACCGGCGGCCGGGGCTGCTGGGGTAGGGTTGCCGCTTTCCGGCTCCCGGGTGCTAGCTTACCGCCGAATCCTTTCCGTTTACCGATTAACCATTCTACCAGATGGCTTCTTTTGCTGCTGAATTACACGTTTCCGGCGAGTCGTTTCCGGTCACGCATTGCGCCTTTGGCGTCGCACAAGCCACCCACCAACGGGGCCGGGTGAGCACGAAAGTGCGCTTCGGCCCGGTGCAACTGGTGCTGGACGTGCCCGAGGGCGACACGCTCTTCGACTGGGCAGCGGCCCCGCAGAAGCGCCTGGCGGTGCAGGTGCTCTTCCGCGCCGGCGCCGGCGGCAGCGTGCTCGAAACGTTGGCCCTGCAGGCCGCCTACTGCGTCAGCTACCACGAGCAGTTCCGCCACGGCGATGCGAATGGTGGGGCGTATCAATGCTATTTGACCCTGTCCGACCCCGACGGCTGGACCCTGACGGCAGGTGGGCCGGCCTCGGCACTGGTGGCCCC
Organism: Hymenobacter sp.; assembly: GCA_025354605.1. Lineage (GTDB taxonomy): Bacteria > Bacteroidota > Bacteroidia > Cytophagales > Hymenobacteraceae > Hymenobacter. The sequence continues at coordinate 5,036 of JANXMN010000345.1, forward strand.
GGCCGCGCGCAGCCACGGCGTGCCAGGGGGGGTAGCCGGGGCTGCAGTGCAGCAGTTGGGCGGTAAAAGTGAGGTGGTCTGATTACGCTGGACAGTTTAGGGCGTTAAGTTGAAGAAGCTGTTGATGAGTGTGATACGGTGTCTGGTAGTCGATACTGGAGTGCAGCCGTTCGTGATTGTAGTAGTCAAAATAGTCGGCGACGCTTTG
>JANXMN010000378.1 GCA_025354605.1 Hymenobacter sp.
TATCTACTACTTCCTGAGTCTTATCTACTACTTCCTGAGTCTTATCTACTACTTCCTGAGTCTTATCTACTATTTTGCCGGGCCAAACCTCGCCTAGCGTGAGAGTGCGTAGCTGTAAGGCCAGCCGCTCGGCGGCGAAGAAGCGGCGCACGAAGTCGTTGGCGGGCCGGAACAGCAGCTCGCGCGGCGTACCCAGCTGCTGAATATGCCCGCCGTCGAGCAGCATGATGCGGTCGGCCAGCTCGAAGGCTTCGGTCACGTCGTGCGTCACGAGCACCACGGTCTTGTTTTTCAACTCTTCCAGCTCCCGAAACTCGCGCCGGATGCTGGCCCGGGTAATGGGGTCGAGCGCGCCGAAAGGCTCATCCAGCAGGATAATGGGCGGGTCGGCGGCCAGGGCCCGGGCCAGCCCTACGCGCTGCTGCTGCCCGCCCGAGAGCTGGGCCGGCAGCTGCCCGGCGTAGCGGGCCGGCGGCAGGTGTAGCCGCGTGAGCAGCGCCTCGGTGCGCGCCGCAATACTTGCCGGCGCGTGGCCCAGCAGGCGCGGCACCACCGCAATGTTCTCGGCCACGGTGTAGTGCGGCAGCAGTCCGACTTGCTGAATAACGTAGCCCATGCCGCGCCGCAGCACCTCGGGCCGCTGCTCGCGCACGTCGCGGCCGTTGATTTCGACAGTGCCGCCGTCGGGCTCAATCAGGCGGTTGAGCAGCTTAAGGAGCGTGGTTTTGCCGCAGCCGCTGGGGCCCAGCAGCACCAGCGTTTCGCCGGCCGCCACCTCGAACGACACGCCCTGCACCACGGCGTGCGGGCCGAAGCTTTTGCGCAGCTGCGTGGCGCGGATAACGGGCGAAGGGGGCTGGGACATGGCGGGCGGCAAGGAGTAAGGTAAACCCGGCGGGCGCTACGGAGTTACAGAGGCCCGCAAACTTCTGCGGGCTCACTGCTTGTACTAATGCTGTTTCGCTACCTTTTTGTTGCTCTCGGCACCGCGCTGCTGGGCCTGGCCGCCGGCCCCACGCGCGCCCAGAACAATCCCGACCGCGCTAAAGTCCACACCTTCACTATCGCCAGCTTCCGGACCGAAAGCGGGGCCACACTGCCCCAGGCCCGCGTGGTGTACGGCACCTACGGCCGCCTCAACGCCGCCCGCACCAACGCCATCCTGCTGCCCTCGCACTACCTGGCCGACCACCGGGGCTACGAATGGCTCATTGGCCCGGGCAAGGCCCTCGACACCACCAAAGTCTTTCTGGTAGCTACCGAGCTGTTCGGCAACGGCCATTCCTCGTCGCCCAGCAACACGCCCGAGCCCTTCCATGGTCCCCGCTTCCCGGTCATGACCATCCGCGACAACGTGGCCGCCGTGCACCAGCTGCTGGTGAGCGAGTTGAAAATAACCCACCTGCGGGCCATCATCGGCTTTTCGATGGGCGCGCAGCAGGCCTTCCAGTGGGCTGTGAGCTACCCCACCTTCGCCGACCGCCTCGTGGCCACTTCGGGCACCGCCAAATGCTACCCGCACGGCGTGGTGCGCCTCGAAGGCCAGATTGCTGCCCTCACCGCCGATGCCGCGTTCCAGAATGGCGACTACACCGCGCCGCCCACCAAGGGCATCGAGGCCTTCGCCACCGTCTGGACGGCCTGGCTCTATTCGCAGGAGTGGTGGCGGCGCGAGCTTTGGAAGGCCGACAGCAAGCCCGGCACCACCTTCGCCCAAGTGCTGCACGAGTATCGCACCAACTTCATCCCCGGGGCCGATGCCAACGACCTCATCCTCCAAATGCGTACCTGGGAGCAGCACGACGTGGGTGCCACCCCCGGCTTCGGCGGCGACGTCGAAAAGGCCCTGCGCAGCATCAAAGCGCCCATCCTCTACATGCCCTCAGAAACCGACCTCTACTTCCCGCTCACCGACGCGCGCTACGAAGCGCCCTTCATCCCGGGCGTGGTGCTGAAGCCTATTCCGTCGCTCTGGGGCCATACCGCCGGCGCTGCGCCCAACCCCACCGACGCGAAGTTTTTGAACGATAACATCGGGCAGTTCCTGGCGCAGCCGCGGCGTTAGAAAAGCTAGAAATTCGTCCTTCGGTCCGACCGCCCCAGGCGGTCCGACCGGTTGTCGCCAGCATCCGTTCGCAGCCACGATAATTCCGTCCGACCAGTCGTCGCCATCCAACGACGACCGGTCGGACCGCCTAGGGTGGTCGGACCGATGAATGATGCACTTATGCGCGGCGCACGGTTGGCTTAGCCGGGGCATTTTTTTTTGAGTTCTTGCCCGAAGCGGGTTGTCGGGTAACTTCTTTAGATTTATCAGCAGCTTTTGCTCCTCCAGTTGCCCCAAGCTTGGTAGTCGCTGAGTTAGCAGCGGGTTTGGCCGTGGGCTTACTGGTTTTGGCATTCGGTTTCACACCAGCCGAATGTTCGGCTATCGTCGGCTGCACATGGGCCTTCTCACCGTCGGCAAACGACTTGCGGGCTTTGGCAGGCTCCATATCGACTGGCACCAGCAGCTTATTTTCGGC
>JANXMN010000420.1 GCA_025354605.1 Hymenobacter sp.
TGGATGTGGCAGTCGATGCCGCCGGCGGTGAGCAGCTGGCCTTCGCCGGCAATGACTTCGGTGGTGACGCCCACCACCATGCCGGGCGTCACGCCGGGCATGATGTGCGGGTTGCCGGCCTTGCCGATGCCCACGATGCGCCCGCCCTTGATGCCGATGTCGGCCTTGAAAATGCCGGTGTAATCGACCACCAGCGCGTTGGTGATGACCAAATCCAGCGCATCGGCCGGCCCGATTCCTGCCGCCTGGCCCATGCCGTCGCGCAGCACCTTGCCGCCGCCGAACTTGCATTCCTCGCCGTACACGCAGTAGTCGCGTTCCACTTCAATCAGCAGGCCGGTATCGCCGAGGCGCACCCGGTCGCCGGTGGTGGGGCCGTACATGTCGGCATACGCGCGACGGGAGATGGGGAGGGACATATTATTTGGTTTTATTTATCGCAAGGGCAAGGGCCTAAAGCATAGCGCGTGTTGCCGTTTATGTATCTATTGTGGAAGGTTTTATTTCCTAGATAATAAACCCAATTCCCGTAAAAGCCGCACGTTGTGTAGTAGACCCAAAAGCCAACCTTCTTGCCGTTCTTATACTTTCCTTTTTCATGTCGCCACATTAATCCTTTCGGCTCTCCATCAACTTGGTGGGCCAAGAAATACGCATAGTGCTTGCCGTTTTTCTCACCGTTTTTGTATTGTGAGACATTGTATAAGGGTATGCTATTAGAAGTATCCACTTCAACCCAAATTCCTCCTTTCCCTCCCTTGTTACAATTAATTCGAGCAGGTATTTTATTAAGCGCACAACCTTGAAGCACAAACAAAAAAGCCAGCTTCAGCAAATACATTCTTTGAAAACTTTGTTTCATATTTCAATTGCCTTTTATTAAGCTGGAAGCCTTATTAAAAAGCAATTTACTGCTTAAGTTTCTCCAGCGCCTGCTGCTTCTTTTCAGCATCATCGAACTGCCCATCAATGAGCCCATTGCCGCCGTACACGATGCGCGCGCCGGCCAGGGCCACCAGGCGCACGCGCTTGCGCTCGCCGGGCTCGAAGCGCACCGCCGTGCCAGCCGGGATGTGGAGGCGGAAACCGTAGGCGGCGGCGCGGCTGGGTAGCTTGGTCATGCGGTTTGGCGGGTTAGAAAGCGAAGTCCATCTCGGCCAGCTCGCGGCCCACGGCGCGTACACCTTCCAGAATCCGCCGCGTCTGGGTGGGGCTGGGCTTCTTGTTGCCGGACACGTACTGGCTGAGTAGGCTTTGCGTCATGCCCAGGCGCTTGGCCAGCGCGGCGGCGTTGATGACTTTGTAGGCGTCGAAAAACGATTTCAGGTCGTAGGTGATTTTCACGTCCTCGATGCTTACGGTGCGGCCCGTGTCTTCCAGCGCCAGGTTCAGCACCTCCACTATGTTAGCTTTCAGCTCCTCGAAAGTGGTGCCCACGGTATAGGCTCCTTCGCCTTCGTTGTAGGCGCTGTAGCTGGTGGCGGTGCGCTCCACTATCATCTCGTATTTCTTCATAGCGTAGTGGTGCTGAAGTCACGCGCCTCCCGTCTACTTAACTGCCCCGCTTCGGGCAAGGCGCAGTGGGGCGCTGACGGTTGGCTTTTCGGCTAGTAGCTGGTCCAGGTAGGCCCGTTCCTGCTCGAAGGTCATGTCCTTGATTTCGTGGCTTATCTGGTCCCGGATGCTCCGCAGGTTTTGCACGATGCCTTGTTTGGAAAGGCTATACGTCTTGGTTGTCATGGCTGATAATTTCTTTGGGGGTTCTGATTTCTATCATCTGATGGCCCATTTGATAGTTGATGCCATTATAGCCTCTGATTCGGTCGAGGTTCACAATGTGCTTGAAATTCCAACTTACCAACACGTCGGCCTTGACCAGAGTTGCCATCGCAATATGCTGGCAATCGGCCCGACTGGTTGGCCCTACTACTTTAGCTATGATATATTGGTCGGCTAATTCGGCCGCATCTTGCGTCAGCTTTATTCGCTCAATTTGCTGAACGGGTATTGTAGCAGGAAAGTCGCGGACTTGTTGCGGTGCTCGCAATAGTTCGGCTTCCAATAAGTCGGACAGGACAACAATAAATTTCCCGGCCACTACCGCTTCGAAGAACGGGATTGTGTCAGCTGAAAATTCCTGGTCAAACTGTCCACCAACGACTGAGGTATCTATGTAAACTCGTTTAATCATCGGTAGTTGCTTTCGTCTTCTGCAATATGCACCAGGTGCCCACTATTTGTTGCTCAGCTTCTCCAGCGCCTGCTGCTTCTTGCCAGCCTCATCCAGCGGCCCATCAATGCGCCCATTGCCGCCATACACGAGGCGCTCGCCGGCCAGGGCCACCAGGCGCACGCGCTTACGCTCGCCGGGCGCGGGAGGCGGCGGCGCACCAAGTGGCTCGAAGCTACGCTAGGCCGCGCCGGATTCCAATAGCACGGGGGCAGGGGTTTGCGGGGGCGTGGCCGGGCGAAGCAGCTGGTAGAGCAGGTGGGCAATGCGGTCGTGGCCGGCCAAGCTGACGTGGACGCCGTTGGGGAAAAACAGCGACTGCCCGGCGGCATCGGTTTCGCCCAGCACGGGCAGGTAGTCGAGCTGCTGCCGGGCGGCCAGGGCGGCGAAATGGCCGTGCAGCGCTTCCGAAAGCTGGTTTTCGGCCGGGGCGCAGGGCCGCGACACAGGACCCACCAGCACGAGCCGGATGCCCTGCTGCCGGCAAAAGGCGGCTACTTCCGTCACCAGCGTTTCGTAGTGGCGCAGGGCGCGGCGACGGTTGCCCACCCACCTGCCCAAGTGTAGGTTGGCCTGGCGCAGGGCGCGGTGCAGGCGGCTTTCGGGCGGCGGCTCGGCGGCGGGGGCCGGGCGGGGGCGCGTCAGCAGGTCGTAGCGCTCGGGGTTGCCGGGCGCGCGACCGGGCAGGTTCAGGGAGTGGCGCACGCGGCCGTGGTCGTCGAGGTAGCGGTAGTAAAGTTTGGCCAGTCGCATCAAGGGTTCGGCCCGCAGGTGAAACAGCAGCACCTGCGCGGGCCGCTGGGCCTGGGCCGCGCGCACCTTGCCCAGGCAGGTGCCGAACCGCTCGTAGCGCACGATGGCGACTTCGGGTGGGCCGCCGGGGTAGTGCGTCGCCAGCCGGCCGCACAGCGTAGCGTGGTAGAGCCGGGCGGGCGCAATGTTGTGCTGCACGGGGAAGCAGCCCCCCACTATCATCAGTCGCATGGGCACCGGGCGCTTAGGCAGGCCGCGCGCGGGCGGCCTCATATTCGTGCGGGCTGATAAGCCGCCGCCCAGCATCGACAGCGAAGGCCCGGCCCGGCTGCCGGGCCTGCTCGAAGCGGTGGCGCAACTGCCAGGCACCCTCCGGACCGGGCCGCCCGGCCGCCGCCGCGAGCACCAGGGCCGGGGGCGCGGCGCAGGCCAGGGTTTGGCTCAGGCACAGGGTAATCTGGCCCGTGGCGCTGCGGTGGGTGCGCAGGCGGTCGAGCACGGCCTGAAACAGCGGGGCATCGGCCAGGCGCAGCACGGGCGAGTTCAGCAGTTGCTTGCCCGCGCAGTGCAGGTGGGCATCGAGTTCGGCCAGCCATTGCCAGTAGGGCTCCGAATCGTGGTGGTAGAAGGGGAAATGGCCCAGGCTCAGGTTGTAGTCGCAGTGCCCGAAGGCCACCAAGCTCAGGCGCGGGTCGGGCAGAGCCAGCAGCTCGGGCAGGGCCGCGAAGCCGGCGCGGGTTTCGACCACGGCAATCAGGTGGCACACGGGCACGGGCAGCTCCCGCAGTACCCGGCGCAGCTCGGCGGGGTGCTGCGTTTTGGGCACAAACACGGCGTGCAGGGCCGGCAGCCCGCGCAGGGCGGCCAGGTCGGCGGCGTAGTGGGCGGTATCGGGGGCATTGATGCGCACGGCCAGCCGCTGGCCGTCGAGGCCGGGGCGCAGCAGCAGCTGGCGCACCCGCCGGCGTTGGGCCTGCTTGAGAGCGACTGTGGCCCCCGGCTCGTCGGCCTGGATGCTGTCTTCAAAATCGAAGCAGACGATGCCATCGGCCGCCACCACGGCCTGGTAAAAGGAACCAAAGCCGGCTAGCCGGCACTGCGCGAAATGATAGGGACGAATGTTTTGCACGGGGAGTAGACTTCAGCTTGTGGCGGCTGCGGTGGTTAAATATAAGCCGCTGGGCTCAAAATCGGCTTCGACGGGCCCGGGAGCAACGGCCGCTCTGGCAACGATTGACTTATAAGCCGTTCGGCCGGCCGGCATCGCCGAGGCGCACTCGGTCGCCGGTGGTGGGGCCGCACATGTCGGCATACGCGCGGCGGGAGATGGGGAGGGACATATTAATTCTGTCGTTGCTAATGAAGCTTTTTCATGTATCAATCAGGCCGATATTGATACTCTAGGAAAATCAAAGTCTTTTTAGGTTTGCTAATAAATGTGCGTAAGCCATTTTCGTAGACAACTGCTTTATGGAAATAGCTTTTGTTTCCTTCTAACTCATTTTTGGTTTCTATATAAATGGTATCGTGCTCAAATTTGAAATAACCTGTTCCAAATCCCGGTGCTCTATTCAATGTTTTCTTGATAGTGCTATCAGGTGGATTTATTGTTGATATATCCACAATTCTTCCATCATCAAAGAATTTCAAATACCTGAAAGTCGTGGCTTTCCTATGAATTAATTTCTTACCTTCGTAATCATTGTATTCAAACGTCGTAGTATCGTGATTAAAATAAAAGCCTGAGAATTTGATTTTGCTTTCAGACAGCTTTACGCTATTTGCCGCTTTGAAATTCGGGTTATAATAAGTAAAATCCGCCGGATTTTTAGACTTAGGATAACCAAGCAAGCTTGTATAGAAGGCGCAACCTGAAAGCAGAGACAATGGCATCAAAAGCCATATCCATTTCTTCGAGCGCATTTTCCAAAAACTATTCATATAGCAAAGTAACCTTTACCCTAGTTTCTCCAGTGCCTGCTGCTTCTTTCCAGCATCATCCAGCTGCCCATCAATGCGCCCATTGCCACCGTACACGATGCGCTCGCCGGCCAGGGCCACCAGGCGCACGCGCTTGCGCTCGCCGGGCTCGAAGCGCACCGCCGTGCCGGCCGGGATGTTGAGGCGGAAACCGTAGGCAGCGGCGCGGTCGAAGTGCAGCGCGGCGTTGGTTTCGAAGAAAGGATAGTGCGAGCCGACCTGCACGGGCCGGTCGCCCATGTTCACGACGTCCACGTCCACCGTGGCGCGGCTTTCGTTGAGGATAATGTCAGCCGGGTGCAGCTGGTATTCGCCGGGCTGGGGGTGGCTGGCGTTGGCGGGCGCGGCGCTGGGGGCCGGGGCGCGGCGCAGGCCGGAGCCGTAGAGGGCCAGGGCGGCATCGCCGGTTTCGCGGCAGATGGGGTGGTGCACGGTCACGAGCTTGGTGCCGTCGGGGAAGGTGCCTTCGATTTGGACTTCGTGGAGCATGTCGGCCACGCCGGGCAGCACGTCGGCCAGGCCCAGCAGCTGCTTGCCCTTGTCCATGAGCACGGCCACCCGCTCGCCGTCGCGGATGAACTC
>JANXMN010000422.1 GCA_025354605.1 Hymenobacter sp.
GGTGGAGCGCTGGGTGAAGGCGTAGAGGTCGAAGTCGCCCCAGGCGGTGGGCATTTTCACCGAAATCTCGCGCTGGATGAGGCTTTCCTGGGCCAGGCGGTACTTGATGAGGTCCTGCACCGAAATCAGCTTCAGGCCCCACTGCCGGGCCACGAGTTCGAGGTCGGGCAGGCGGGCCATCTCGCCGTCTTCGCGCAGAATTTCGACCAGCACGCCCGCCGGCTCGAAGCCCGCCAATCGGGCCAGGTCCACGGCCGCTTCGGTGTGGCCGGCGCGGCGCAGCACGCCTTCCCTGCGGGCCTTGAGCGGGAAAATGTGGCCGGGCTTGCCCAGCTCCTCCGGCTTGGTGGTGGGGTCGATGAGGGCCAGGATGGTCTTGCTGCGGTCGGAAGCCGAGATGCCGGTAGTCACGCCGTTCTTCAGCAAATCGACCGAAACGGTGAAGGGCGTGGCGTGCAGGGCCGTGTTGGTGCCCACCATCAAATCGAGCCCCAGCTCTTCGCAGCGGGCTTCGGGCAGCGAGGCGCAGACCAGGCCGCGCCCGTGGGTGGCCATGAAGTTGATGATTTCGGGGGTGGCGCACTCGGCGGCGCAAATGAAGTCGCCTTCGTTTTCGCGGTCCTCGTCATCAACGACGATAACAACTTTACCAGCGCGGATATCGGCAATGGCGGATTCGATGGAATCAAGCATGGGAAGCGGGAATTTCAGGCCATAACAACCGGGGCCGGCGCAAAGTTAGCCCCCGCCGCCCGCCCCTACCCGAACAGCGCTTCGAGCCGGACCGTGGCCCCGGGCCAGGTGTAGCGCTGCTGCACGAACCCGTGGCCCCGGGCCGCCAGCGCGCCGGCCTCGGCGGGCCGGGCCAGCAGGTCGGCAATGGCAGTGGCCAGCTCGGCGGCGGTGGCGGCTACGCGCAGCTCGCGGCCATCGGTGCCGCCGAGGGCATTGTTGGCCAGCGGGGTCGTCACGCAGGGCAGGGCCATGGCCATAGCCTCCAGCAGCTTGTTTTGCAGGCCGGTGCCCACCCGCATGGGGGCCGCAAACACCCGCGCCGAGGCGTAGGCGGCACGGATATCATCGACCCAGCCGCTGATTTCGACCTCGGGCGAAGCCAGGGCCAGCACCCGTGGGGCCGGCGTGGTACCGGCCACCAGCAGGCGGGCCGCCGGGTGGCGCTGCCGCACCAGCGGCATAATCTCCTCGGCCAGAAAGCAGGCGGCATCCACGTTCGGGTGGTAACTCATGTTGCCGCAGAACAGCACCTCGCAGGTTTTCTCCGCGTCGGGCCGGGGCCGGAAAAAGGCGGTATCGATGCCGTTGAGCACGATGGCAATTTCGTCGCGCCGGGGGTGCGCAATCAGCTGTCGGTCCGGGTCGCTGATGATGGTGTGGTGGGCAAACCAATCGAAAGCCGCCGCCTCGTAGGCCAGCAGCCGGCGCGCCTCCAACGCCAGCACGGGCCGCTGCCAGGCCGGGGCCTGGGTAGCGCGCCGGGCCACGCCCGCCGAAAACACGTCCATGTAGTCCAACGTCATCGGCAGGCGGCCGGCGTAGGCCCGCAGGTACTCGGCCATGCGGATGAGCTGGCAGTAGACGTGGTCGGGCCGGAAGTCGCGCACCAGTGCATCAACCTGCCGCTGAGCCGCTCCGTCATAGAAATAGCCCACCTGCAGGGGCCGCCCCGTGGCCAGCGCCCGGGCCATGTTGCGCCCGATGCCCGGTCGGCGCAGGCGATGCACAACCAGGCCGCCCCGGCAAAAAGGCCGCACCGCCGCCACTGCCTCGGCTGAAACAGGCTCGTCGCTGAGCGCAAACAGGCAGATTTCGTAGCGCACGGCCAATTCGCGGAGCTGATAGAACGCGCGCAGCTTGTCGCCCTTGTCGAGCGGATACGGAAAGCGGGACAGGAGCACGAGCAGCTTCATACTGCGGGCGCAGCCAGCGCGGGCGCACCTGCCGCCGGGGCCCGCAGCTGCTCGTAGAGGTGAAGGAAGCGCTGCACCACCCGGCGGTTGTCGTAAAGCTCGGTGGCCGTGCGAGCTGCCGCCTCGCCCAGGGCGGCCGTGGGCACTTCGCCCCGCGCCCAGGCGCGCAGAGCCGTGAGCCAGGCGGCGGCTCCGTCGCGTAGCACGATGTCGTGGCCGTCGCGCACGGCAATGCCCTCGGCCCCGAGCGTGGTGCTGAGAATGGCTTTGCCCAGGGCCAGCCCTTCGATGATTTTGACGCGCATGCCGCCACCGCTCAGCAGCGGCACCAGCATCAGGTCGTACTGCTGCATAAAGGCCGGGGCCGACTCCACGAAGCCGTGCATAAATACGTTGTCGGGGCGCGGAGCCAGCAGGTGAGCGGGTGCGTTGCGGCCGGCGATGTGCAGCTCCACCTCAGGAAATTCAGCGTGGAAAGCGGGCCACACCTCGCGCAGCAGCCACTCCACCCCTTCCTGGTTGGGCAGCCAGTCGAGCGAGCCAATCATAAACAGCGTACGTGGCTTGGCTTGCATAGCAGCGTCGGTCACGAGCCGGCTCAAGTCGGCCCCGGCCGGAATGAAGACGACCGGCTCGGGGCAGCCCAGGGCGCGCAGGCGGTCAGCATCGGCTTCGGTGATGGCGGCCACGGCGTCGAACTGCCGCAGGTAGCGGCGCTCGAAGCGTTCGAGGCGGCTGGCCAGCACGCTCAGAAACCAGCGCTTGGCCGGATTAACCGCCCGGCGTGCCAGCATCTGCCAGATGGTGTATTCGACGTTGTGCGCGCGCAGCACCAGGGCCGGCACCCGCAGCGCGCTGCCCTCCTGCCGCCCCAGCCACTCGGCATACCAGGCCACGAACGTGCCCTCAAACTGGATGACATCGATTGATTCGGTTTGCAGCAGCGCCAACAGCCTGGCTTCTACCTGCGGGCTGATAAACCGCTCCACGTTGTAGGGCTGGGCGCTCAGCAGCAGGTTCTTCAGGGCCTTCAGCGGCGAGAGGTCGGTATTCACGTCCACCGTCACCAGCCGGAAATTGGGGCCGAGATGCTGCATGGCATCGGCCGGCTGGTGGTGCTTGGGCGTGTTGATGGCCAGCAGCGTGACGCGGTGGCCGGCCTGCACCAGCCCCGCCGCCACGTCGTACATGGCAATGGCCCCACCATCGTGGGGCGGATACGGCACCCGCGGGCAAACTTGCAGAATGTGCATAGATTTCATTTAACATTTATCAATTAACATTTAACAGTCGTTCAACCAGCGCTTTTGGCGCGTGATAAAGGCTGTTGGAGTGATAAATGATAAATGTTAATTGTTAAATGAATTACAGTTGGCGGAAGCGCACCTCGAAGGTTTCAATCTGCTCTTCGCTGCCCAGTACCAGCAGCACGTCGCCGGGGGCCAGCACGTAGTCCACGCCCGGGCTCACCATCAGCGAGCCGTCGGCCTGCCGAAGGCCGATGATGGTGGCCCCGGTGACGGAGCGCACGTCGAGCTCGCGGATGTTGCGGCCGCGCAGGTCCTTGCGCAGCTGCTCGAACGACATTTCCTCCAGGCGCATCTTGTCGGCGCTCAGGCCCGAAATCAGGTCGAGGAAACGGATGACGTCGGGGCGCACCACCAGCTTGGCCATGTGCGAGCCCCCGATTTCGTCGGGCATCACCACCGAGTCGGCCCCGGCGGTGAGCAGCTTGCTCTCCGAGGTTTTGAGCGAGGCGCGGGCAATGATTTTCAGGTGCGGGTTGAGGGCGCGGGCCGAGAGGGCCACGAACACGTTGTCGGCATCTTTGGGCAGGGCCGTGATGAGGGCCGAGGCCCGCTCCACGCCGGCCTGCTTGAGCACGAGGTCGGTGGTGGCATCGCCAAATACGGTGTAGATGCTGCCGCCCGGGATGCCGTCGCCATCGTAGTCTTCGCCGGTGCGGCCGTCGGTGATGCTTTTCATCAACTCCTGGTTCATCTCCACCACCACCACGCGGGCCCCGCTGGCGCGCAGCTCCTGGTAGGCGCGCCGGCCGTTGCGCCCGAAGCCACAAACGATGACGTGGCCGCTGAAACGCTTTATTTCCTGGTCGGTTCTAAACATGTTATAGATTTTGCGCAGCTCGCCGTCAAAGATAAAAGAGGAGAAAACCGACACCAGGTAGGCCACCACCACCAGGTTGTAGAGAATGTAGAACGAGACGAACAGCCGGCCGGCCGCCGAAAACGGGTGCAACTGACCATAACCCACCGTGGATACAGTGGTCACCGTCATGTAAAAAGCCTCCGACACCGTGTAGTGCTCGATGAACATAAACCCGCCCATGCCCACCAGCAAGCTGGTCAGGGTGAGCGCAAAGGCCAGAAAAATGCGGTTGAAGTTCTGTCGTTGCAGCATTTATTGTGGCAATTTTGGATGGTAAAGTACGTCAAACTGAGCGCAAGCAGAACGTCATGCCGAACGCAGTGAAGCATCTTTACCGCAGTCTCTAACCCAGTTTCTTGGCATAGTGGTGGCGGGCAAGATGCTTCAATGCGTTCAGCATGACGTTCTTTTTACCCAGTAAGAGCTGTTTGCGTTAGTAAACGCGCCGTCAGCCCGGAGTAGAGACGCATCCTTGCGTCTCCTCGTTGAACGATTTCGGCCTGACGAGAGACGCAAGGATGCGTCTCTACACCGTTCAACCCGTTCAATCGGCTAACTTAAACAGGAGCTTCTAAGCCCCATTAAGAGCCTATCCGAATAGGGCAGCCGGGGCGGCGCGGTCGGGTGGCTTTTTCGGC
>JANXMN010000434.1 GCA_025354605.1 Hymenobacter sp.
CCAATAACGCGCCTGCCCATCCCGATTTCGACTACACCCTGCCCCCGGTGCCCAACGCCCTGGGCACCCGCCACCCCCTGAATCTGGTGCGCGAGGAGATGCTGCGCATTTTCGGCCGCATCGGCTTCGCAGTGGCCGAGGGGCCGGAAATTGAGGACGACTGGCACAACTTTACCGCGCTCAACTTCCCCGAAAACCACCCGGCGCGGGATATGCAGGACACGTTCTTCGTGGCGAGCCGGGACTTGGGGGCTTGGGGGCTTGGGGACTTGGTTGACAGCGAATCCACCCAGAAAAACCAAGACCCTAAGACCCCAGGTCCCCAAGCCCCCAACCACCTGCTGCGCACCCACACCAGCACCGTGCAGGTGCGCGTGATGGAAACCGAGCCGCTGCCTATCCGCCGGGTAATGCCGGGGCGGGTGTTCCGCAACGAGGCCATTTCGGCCCGCGCCCACATGATGTTTCATCAGGTGGAAGGCATTTTCATTGACGAGGGTGTGAGCTTCGCCGACCTCAAGCAGACGGTGTACTACTTCGTGCAGGAGCTATTCGGAGCCGACATTAACATCCGCTTCCGCCCCAGCTTTTTCCCCTTCACCGAGCCCAGCGCCGAAATCGACATCACCTGCCTGATTTGCAAAGGGGCGGGCTGCAACATCTGTAAGTATTCGGGCTGGGTCGAAATCGGCGGCTGTGGCATGGTGGACCCCGCCGTGCTTGAAAACGCGGGCATCGACCCGGAGAAATACTCGGGCTACGCCTGGGGCATGGGCATCGAGCGCATTGCCATGCTCAAGTATCAGATTAAGGATTTGCGCCTGTTCACCGAAAACGACATGCGCTTCCTGCGCCAGTTCGAATCCCTATAAATCAACGACAACCGAACCAATATATGCCTGCGGGCATTCTATGCGGCTGGCCTTCGCGGGCCGGCTTCGATAACGCTGTGAATCATGAAAGTTAGAAATCAGACCCAGAATAAAGTTAACGTCATCACCCTCGGCTGTTCGAAAAACATCGTGGATAGCGAGGTGCTGATGGGCCAGCTGCAGGCCAACGACTTCGACGTGACGCACGAGGCCGAGAAGTCCGACGCCAATATTGTTATCATCAACACCTGCGGCTTCATCGACAATGCCAAGCAGGAAAGCATCGACACCATCCTGCGCTACGCGGAGGAGAAGGAAGCTGGCCGGCTCGACAAGCTGTATGTGACGGGCTGCCTTTCGCAGCGCTACAAGGACGAGCTGGAAGTGGAAATTCCGCAGGTCGATGCCTATTTCGGTACGCTGGAGCTGCCCCAGATGCTGAAGGTGCTCAACGCCGACTACAAGCACGAGCTCATCGGCGAGCGCCTGATTACCACGCCGCGTCACTACGCCTACTTCAAAATTGCCGAGGGCTGCAACCGTCCCTGCTCGTTCTGCGCCATCCCGCTGATGCGCGGCAAGCACGTCGACCGCAAGATGGAAGACCTCGTGAAGGAAGCCAAGCGCCTCGCCGCTCAGGGTACCAAGGAGTTGATTCTCATTGCCCAGGACCTGACGTATTACGGGCTGGAAGCCTACGGCGAGCGTAAGCTGGCCGACCTGCTGCGCAACCTGTCCGATGTGAATGGCATCGACTGGATTCGCCTGCAATACGCCTACCCCTCGCAGTTTCCGCTGGATGCGCTGGACGTGATGGCCGAGCGCGAAAACATCTGTAAGTACCTCGATATGCCCCTGCAGCACGGCTCCGATGCCATGCTCAAAAGCATGCGCCGGGGCATCACCAAGCGCCGCACCATCGAGCTGGTCGATACCATCCGGCAGCGGGTGCCGGGCATTGCCCTGCGCACTACGCTCATCAGCGGCCACCCCGGCGAAACGGAGCAGGACTTCCAGGAAATGGTTGATTTCGTGGAGCAGACCCGCTTCGAGCGCCTGGGTATCTTCACCTACTCGCACGAGGAAAACACCCACTCGCACACCCTCGTCGATGACGTGCCGGCCGAGCTAAAGCAGGAGCGCGCCGACGCCATCATGGAGCTGCAGCAGGGCATTTCGATGGAGCTGAACGAAGCCCGCGTGGGCCAGACCTACAAAGTGCTGTTCGACCGCAAGGAGAGCGGGCACTTCGTGGGCCGCACCGAGTTCGACTCGCCCGAGGTGGACAACGAGGTGCTAGTGCCGGTAGAAAAAGACACCTTCGTTCGCCTGGGCGACTTCGCGAATGTAAAAATCGACTCGGCTTCCGACTTCGATTTGTACGGGCACCTGGCCTAACCGGCAACTGGGTGAGAATGGCATTTTCCCGGCCAGTACCTTCGCTCTGCTTCTACACTGCGCCTATACTGCCTCTAGACTTCTCCTAGACTTTGTTCGAACAAGCAAGGGGAGCGGCTTGCGCCGGGTTTGGACAAAAGCCCGGCCGGGGCGTTAGGGTATTCCCTGCTCCGGGCCGTATCTTTGCAGCGCCAAGGTGCCAGACTCTCCACCGGAGAGCGCGGCTGAAAAGGGAATCCGGTTCGATGCCGGAGCTGTCCCCGCAACTGTACGCTTCACATCGGGGCGGGCCACGAATGCCACTGTTTGCCGGTTGATTTTCAGCCGGGGAAATGGGAAGGCGGCCCGTTCGGCGAAGCAAGCCAGGAGACCTGCCCGGGCACTCACAGGTTCAGCAGTCGCGGAGGACGACTGGAGAATGAAAGCAGCGGCAGCCCCCGGGCCGCCAGAGTATCCCTGTTTTTCGGCCTCGGTCTGGCGCTGGCCGGCTTCCTTGCGAAGCCGGCGGCCGGCAGATTTTGAATCGAATTTTCTTCACTGAGAATTTGATTCGGTTGCGTATTGATTCCTTGATTTGGCCGGCGCTGGGGTGTGCCCTGCTGGCCGTGGCTGCCCCACATAGCAGCGTAGGGCAGCCGCGCCCAGCTGCTGCCGCTGCCCCGCCCGACTCGGCCCGTTTGAGCCGCCGGCTGCACCGCCTGGGCGAAGTGCGCGTGCGCGCCCTCGGCCCCGAGCAGTTTGCCGTAGGCAGCACCCGGGTAGTGCTCGATTCGGCCGTGTTGGCCCAGTACCAGGGCAGTTCGGTGGCGGAAGTGCTGGCCGCCCGCACTCCCCTGGCCCTGAAAAATTACGGCCCCGGCCAGCTGGCTACCATTGCCCTGCGCGGCACTTCGGCCCAGCACACGGCGGTGCTCTGGCAAGGGCTCAACATTATGTTGCCAACTTTGGGCCAGACCGATTTTGCCCTGTTGCCGGTGGGGGCCAATACCCGGGTCAGCATTCAGCCCGGGCCGGCAGCGGCGCTTTATGGCAGCGGTGCGGTGGGTGGGGCCATACTGCTCGACGCCGCGCCCGACTGGCGGCCCGGCCACCGGGGCAGCGCACAGCTTGACGCCGGCAGCTTCGGAGTGATAGGCGGCAGCCTGGCGCTGGACCAGACCACGGCGGCCGTGGCCGTGCGCGTGGCGGCCAGCTACCGGGAGGCCCAGAACAACTACAGCTACCAGGTGCGCGAAGCGCGCGGCCTGGCGCGCTACACCCTGCAAAACGCGGCCCTGCGCCACCAATGGAGCCTGAGCCCCGACCTGACCTGGCGCGTAGGCCCGGCCGGCGAGCTGATGGCGGCCGCTTGGTTCACCGACACCGACCGCGACATTCAGGCCGGCACTGGCGGGGCCGGCGGCCAGGCCCGCGAGTGCGACCAGAGCCGCCGCCTAGTGCTGGGCTACCGCCACGCGGCCGCCCGCCAGCAATGGGCCGGCCGCGTGGCCTGGTTCGACGACGTGCTGAACTACCGCGATGGGGGCCTGATTAGCAATTCGCGGGTGCGCACCACCCAGGCCCAAGCCGAGCACACCCGCACGCTCGGTGCGTGTGGCAGCCTGCGTTTGGGGGCCGAGGCCCAGCACTTCGCCGCCCAGGTAGACGGCTATGGCAGCGAAGTAGTGGCTGAAAACCGGGCCGCCGCCTTCGCGCTGCTGCGCTACGACCCACGCCCCGGCCTGCGCCTCTCGGCCAACCTGCGGCAGGCCGCATTGCCCGCCGGCCTGGCCCCTCTCACGCCCACCGTAGGCCTCGAATGGGACCTGCTGGGTTCGCATACGGCAGCTGATGTACCCGCCGTACCCGCTTTGGCGGCGGCCCCAGTCTTGGCCGACTCGATGGGGGCCCTTAACCAGCAGTTGCGCGCGCATTCACTCCGTCGCTCAGCTATTCATTCACTTACTGCAACAGCCAGCGCGGCGCGCAGCTACCGTGCCCCCACGCTAAACGAGCGGTACTGGCGGCCCGGCGGCAACCCCGACCTGCGCCCCGAAAGCGGCTTCGGCTACGAGGCCGGCCTGCGCCACCGGCTGGCTGGCCCCGGTGCTGCCAGCCTCGAAACCGAGCTTACGGCCTTCCGCCAGGAAGTGAGCGACTGGGTGCAATGGCTGCCCAGCTCGGCTACCGGTTTCTGGAGCCCGCGCAACCTGCGCCGCGTGCGCAGCCAGGGCCTGGAGGCCAGCACCGCCCTGCGCCTGCGCCGCGGCCGCTACGTGGGCAGCGCGCAGCTGGCCTATCACTTCACCGATACCCGCAAAACTCAGGGAGCCCCCGACGACCCTGACCCCGTGGGCACGCAGCTGGCCTACGTGCCGCGCCACCAAAGCAGCCTCAGTACCGACCAGCACTGGCGCGACTGGCTGGGCAGTGCCACGCTGGTGCTCACCAGCTTCCGCTACACCAATGCGTCGGGCGACACTTACCTGCCCGGTACGGCGCTGCTCGGGGCCACGCTGGGGCGCACGCTGCGCGGCCCGGCTGGCACCCGGCTGCTGCTGCTGGTGCAGGCGTCCAATTTGCTTAACCAGCAGTACGACAGTTACCCCGGCCGGCCCGCCCCGCCCCGGGCCGTGGGCGGCAGCCTGCGCCTGAGCTGGCCCTGATGGCCCAGGCGTCGGCGCACGGGCTACGGGGCGTAATCAGCGGCCGGTTCCCACGCCGCGTTTCCTCCAACCATCTTACCCAATACTTTTTTCCTCAACCGCTTTCCCTTTTTTAATCATTGCTCAACGAGCAACTCTTTTTATGAAAACACCCGTGAAACTGCTGCTGGGCGGCCTGTTGCTGGCTAGTTGCCACCCCGACAAAGAAACCATACTGCCGGCTACTACGCCTGGCATCAACAACGTTTTTGTGCTGAGCGAAGGCCAGTTTCAGGCTGGCGACGCGGCCGTGAGCCTGTTCGACAAAGGTACCAAAACCGTGGTTCCGGACATTTTCCGGGCGGCCAATAGCGGGGCTGCGCTGGGCGACGTGGTGCAGGATATGGGCGTGCAGGGCGGCCGCGGCTACGTGGTAGTGAATGCCTCGGGCAAGGTTGAAGTGGTTGAACTGCCCGGCTTCAAGTCGCTGGCTACCATCAGCGCGCTGTCACAGCCGCGCTACTTCCGCGCTACTTCCGCCAGCAAGGGGTACGTAACGGAATGGCGGGGCTCCTACCCAAACTACCTGCCTGGCCGTCTCACGCTCCTCAATCTCAGCACCAACAGCATTGCCACGGCCAACGGCCAACCCCTGAGCATTACCGTGGGCCGCAACCCCGAGCAGCTGCTATTCGCGGCGGGCAGCATTTACGTGGCCAATAGCCTCGACCGCACCCTGTCGGTGGTCGACGATGAGCTGGGCACGCTGTCGACTACGCTTACCGTGGCCGACGGCCCCAAAAGCATGGTCGAAGACAAGTCGGGCAACGTGTGGGTGCTCTGCACCGGCTTCGTGAGCTACATCAGTACGCCGCCCTACGTGGTACAGGCGTCGCCCGGCACGCTGGTCCGCTTCAATCCGGCCACGCCCAATACGCAGCTGCGCCTGTCGTTTCCGGCCACTTCGAGCCCCGACAAGCTGCGCATCAACGGCGACCGCGACCAGCTGTACTATAGCTTTGGTGGCAACGAATACCAGATGAGCATCGCGGCGACGGCCCTGCCGACCACGCCCTTCCTGCGCCGCAAATTCACGGGCTTTGGCCTTGACCCGCGCGACGGAACCTTGTACGGGGCCATTTCGCCCAGCTACAGCAGCAACGGTCGCTTCATCCGCTACCAGCCCAGTGGCGCGCCCATCGACTCCTTCACCGTGAAGGTGGGCCCCAACGGCTTCGTGTTTTACTAGGGCTGCCCGCTCCGTGGGGCAGCCCCGGGTCTCTGTTCCTTTCCGCTTTTTCAACCAAGCTAAAAAAGGCCCCTGTCAGCTGACAGGGGCCTTTTTTGTTAACCCGTGAGGCGGTGTCGGCCTAGTCGGCAATACCGTCGTGGTTGCGGTCTCGGGCCTCGCCGGCGGCCTTGTACAGGTCTTTGCCCGTTACACGGTGGGTGGTGTCGCGGTTGAGGCCGGCCGTGGCCGAGTCGCCGCCCAAGGTGCCGTCCTGGCCAGCGGCGGGGCCTTTCTTGGTATAGCCGCGCTCGACGTTGGTGTCGCCGTCTTTAGTGCCCGAGCTGCAGGCGCTGGCACTGGCCAGCAACACGCCGGCAACGGCCAACGGGCGCAAGGAGGATGCAGCCTTTGCCGCGTGTTGAAGGGAAAATGGAAAACGCATAAATGAAGAAATAGGGGAGTGATGCGGAGCAATGGTGCAAGGTAAAGAAATAACCTGCCGCCGCGCAACCCGTACCGTTCCGGGTGGTTGTTGCGGGGCCGGCCCGTGGGTTGGCCGCCGCTGGTTTTGTCTTTATCCCCGTCTATGTCCACTTCCGTTCCTGCCCCCGCCTACACCTATCCCGAGTTCCGCGCCCTGCTGGGCCAGCTGGCCGCCGAGCACCGCACCACCGGCCCCGACCAAACGCCCGGCCTCATCCGCTACACCGAGCAGAACCAGGCCCACCTCGATCGGGGCTACGCCCTGCCGCTGCTGCCCGCCCTGGAAGAGCATCTGCGCCAGCTGCCCCGCCCCGAGCTGTGGCTGCTGCTGGGCGAAGCCTGGTGCGGCGACACCGCCCACACCCTGCCCGTGCTGGCCCACTTGGCGGCCCGCAGCGAGGGCCGCGTAAGCCTGCACGTGCTGCTGCGCTCCGACCACCCCGCCGTAATGGCTGCCTACCAGACCAACGGCAAAAACAGCATCCCCAAGCTCATCCGCCGCGATGCCGAAACCGGGGCCGGCCTGGGCACCTGGGGGCCGCGCCCGGCGGTGGCCCAGGCCCTGAGCCAGCAGCTGCACGGCGACCCCTTGCTGCATACCAACCAGATTGTGAAGGCGATGAATGCCTGGTATGCCGACGATGCCGGCCAGTCGGTGCAGCAGGAGCTGCTGGCGGCGCTGGCGTAGTGGGCCGGGTAAGGCCCCAGCAGGCGCAAGGCGACCCACTGCCGGCCCGACACAAAGCCCGCACCTTGTGATACGGAAAATTTCTTCTACATTCACCTTCCCAATTTCGGCTCTTTATGCTTCAACCCTTTCGTCGTCGTCTTCAGCAGCACATGGCCAGGTGGCCGTGGCGGCGGGCGGGGCTGCTGGCCGGAATAAGCTTCCTATTGGCACTAATGCTAGTAGTCTACCTGTTTGGAGTGAGTGACCATTTCGTTGGTCGACTTTTTTTCGCGTTTCTCGTATTCGCCTGGCTGCTGTCGGTCACCTTCCTGGCCGTCGTACCGTTCGTGACCTGGGCTACGGCCAACTGGTTCGGGCGGGGCTGGGCCGAAGTATCGACCCCGGCGCCGCGCGCCCGGCGGCCGGCCACGGGAACCACGGCAATGCGTAGTAATTCCTCACCGGCTTCCTCACGGCGGCCTCAAACACGTTAAAGCCATTGAAAACCAACCTACTGCATATCAAGAATATGGTGTGCCCCCGGTGCGTCGAAGCCGTGCACAGCCTGTTGGAGCGCGCCGGCTACCGGCCCAAGACCGTTTCGCTCGGCGTGGCCGAGCTGGATGAGGCCACCCCCGCCGACCCCGAAGAAGTAGCCCCGCTCCTGCACGCCGCCGGTTTCGAGCTGCTGCGCGGCCGGGCCGAGCAGCTCACCGAGCAAATAAAAACGACCCTGGCCGACTACCTCGAGCACCTGCGCACCGCGCGCTCGCCGCTCACCACCTCGGCCTACCTCACCGACCGGTTCGCGGCTACCTACTCGCACCTGAGCAAGGTTTTTTCGCGCACGGCTCACCTCACCATCGAGAAATACCTCATTCGCCTCAAAATCGAGCGCGTGAAGGAAATGCTCAGCTACGGCGAGCTCACCCTGAACCAGATTGCCGACCAGATGCGCTACAGCTCGGGCCAGCACCTGAGCAACCAGTTCCGCCAGGTGACGGGCTATTCGGTGAGCGAATTTCGCCGCCTGATGCTGCCCGAGCGCGTGGCGCTCGACGCCCTGGCATAAGGCCGGCATCTGTCGTTGCGAGCAGGCGAGCATCTGTCATTGCGAGCGCAACGAAGTGGAGCGCGGCAATCCTTCCTCTCTCAGCGACTAACCTTGAGATGTGAAAAGCCCTAACACTACGCAGTGTCTTGTCCTTACCCACATCTCAGGACTGGTTAAGTTGGGTGGCGAGCCGGACGCCCTCGACGAGCAAGCGCAAGCTCATCAGGCCACGCCACAGGGTTTGCCAGCCGGGTGGTCCGTCGCCTTTGCGGCCCAG
>JANXMN010000479.1 GCA_025354605.1 Hymenobacter sp.
TTTTTCAGCCGCCCGCCCGCTAATCGTTGCGGGGGTGCGCCCGATTAGCGGGCGGGCGGCTGAAAAAGCCACCCGCCCGCGCCGGCCTATTCGGATAGCCGCTTAGTGCATAGATTCTGGCTGATGTTCGAAATCAGTCCCAAGCGCCTGTCCTACGTACCAAGCTCCCAATCCAAGCATCATGCCCCAAGCACCAAGCACCAAACTCCGCCTTGCCCTCATCGATATGGGCACCAATACCTTCCACCTGCTCATCGTGGAGATGCCCACCGCGCCCGGCGACAAGCCGCTGGTGCTGCTGCGCACCAAGGTGGGCGTGCGCCTGGGCGAGGGCGGCATCAGCCAGGGCCTCATCGCGCCGGCGGCCTACGACCGCGCCCTGCACACCCTGCTTGGTTTCCGCGAGGAGATTGAGCTGCACGGGGCCACGGAAGTGCGCGCCACCGCCACCAGCGCCATGCGCGTAACCAAAAACGGCCCCGACCTGGTGCGCGACATCTTCGAGCAAACCGGCATCCAGGTCAACGTCATCCCCGGCGAGCGCGAGGCCGAGCTTATCTGCGAGGGCGTGCGCCAGGCCGTGCCGCTCGGCGACGACACCCACCTGATTATGGACATCGGCGGCGGCTCGGTCGAGTTCATCCTGGCCAACCAGCACCGCATCTTCTGGAAGCAGAGCTTCGAAATCGGGGCCCAGCGCCTGCTCGACCAGTTCTTTCCCGACCCGTCTGGTGTACTACCCGCCGCCGCCCTCGAAGCCGAGCAGCGCTACCTCGGCACCGTGCTCACGCCTCTGGCCGAAGCCCTGCACCGCTACCCGCCCGTGAGCCTCATCGGCGCTTCGGGCAGCTTCGATAGCCTGGCCGATATGCAGCTGGGCTACCTGCGCCCCGAAGCCGAGCTGACCCCCTGCACCGAGCTGACGGTGGAGTCGTTCCAGGCCAGCTACCGCCACCTGCTCAGCGGCAACCACGAGCAGCGTAAGGCCCTACCCGGCATCCTGCCCATGCGGGCCGACATGCTGGTGGTGGCTTCAGTATTGATTGACTACGTGCTGGGCATCAGCGGTATCAGCCGCATCCGCACCTCGGCCTACGCCCTCAAGGAAGGCGTGTTGGCTGAGATGCTGGCTTAGCGCCTGTCCGTAGCGTGGGCTCTGCGAGTCCGCGCGGCTGAACGACTGACCTAAACGTTCCCACGCGCGGACTCGCAGCGTCCACGCTACATCCGCTCCACCCATGCTCACTTTTTCCTACAGCCAGCTCTTTACCTTCACCGAAAGCGTTTTCCGCGCTATCGGCTGCCCGGAAGATGATGCCACGCTGGCCACCGAAACCCTGCTCTCGGCTGATTTGCGCGGCATCGACTCGCACGGCGTGGCCCGCCTCGTGGGCTACGTGCGCCTCTGGGAAGCCGGCCGCATCAACGCCACGCCCCGCGTGGGCGTCACCTACGAAACACCCAGCACCGCCGTCGTGGATGGCGACGGCGGGCTCGGTCTGGTCGTGGGTCCCAAAGCCATGCGCGTGGCCATCGAGAAGGCCCGGCAGGTGGGCACCGGCTGGGTTTCGGTGAAGAACTCCAACCACTTTGGCATTGCCGGCTACCACGCCATGCTGCCTCTGGCCCACGACATGATTGGCGTGGCCATGACCAACGCCTCGCCCCTCGTCGCGCCCACCTACTCGCTCGAGCGCCTGCTCGGCACCAACCCTATTGCCATAGCCGTGCCCGCCGGCGAGCAGCCCGATTTCGTGCTCGACATGGCCACCACCACCGCCGCCAACGGCAAGCTCGAAATTGCTCAGCGCAAGAATTTGCCCATCCCCGAAGGCTGGGCCCAGGATGCCGCCGGTACCAGCAGCAGCGATGCCAACGCCGTGAAGAACGGCGGCGCGCTGCTGCCCCTGGGCGGCGCCACCGGCTCGCACAAGGGTTACGGCCTGGGCGCGGTGGTCGACATCTTTTCGGCCGTGCTCTCGGGGGCCAACTACGGGCCCTGGGTGCCGCCCTTCGTAGCCTTCCTGCAGCCCTCCGCTAACCCCGTGGGGCAGGGCCTGGGCCACTTCTTCGGGGCCATGCGCGTCGATGCCTTCCGTCCCGCCGACGAGTTCAAGGCCCACATGGACAACTGGATTTCCACCTTCCGCCAGGCTCAGGCCGTGGAGGGCAAGCACGTCCTCATCCCCGGCGACCCGGAGCGCGACATGGCCGCCCACCGCCTGCTCGACGGTATTCCGCTGCTGGAGGCTGTGGTGAAAGATTTGGAAGACGTAGGCGCGAAGTTCGGGGTGCGGCTATAGGGCGGCCAACCACGAATTATTTCATTCTTCATCAAACAAAAAGCCTTTTCCCGAAGAAGAAAGGGCTTTTTGTTTGATGAATAACTCGGCGGTGTCTACGAAACAGACTTTGCGGTCGAAGCAGCCGAAATTAGGGTAGCAATAGCCACATCCTGATTGAGGTACTGCGACGAGTAGCCAGCATCCGACTTGTTCAGGAACAAGCAGGTGCCGCCCGTTACGGCGTCGATAATCTGTGAATACTGGTCCATTGGCAGAGCCGGGCAGCCGAGGCTGCGGCCCAAGCGGCCATTTTGCTTGATGAAGTCCTCGCTCACGTAGTCAGCGCCGTGCATCACGATGGAGCGGGCGGCGGCGTTGCTGTTCACGCCTTCGTCCATACCCTCAAGGCGCAGCGAGTGGCCGTGCTTGCCCTCGTACTCGCTGCCGGTTGCATAGAAGCCCAGGCTACTCATGTTGCTCTGGTCGGTGTTGGAGAAGCTATTGGCCTCATTCTCGCCCGAGTTATGGCCGTGGGCCACCAGCGTGTGGAACATGATTTCCTTCTTGCCAAGGTCGAGCACCCAAAGGCGCTTTTCGGTGCTGGGCAGGTCGAAGTCAATGACCGTCAGCACCTGCTTGCCATCGGCCAGCTTGCCGGCCTGGCGCAGGTTGAGATAGCCGGTCATGGCTTTTTCAAAGGTTTCGAAGCGCAGCCCTTCCTGCTCGGCCCCCAGGGCAGTGTAAGTGGCCCGCAGCTCCTGCGCAAACTGCGCTTGGGGCGAGAAATCCATTTTGGGCATGCGGAGCTCGTTGCGGGACCCGCCGGCCATCGACTGCTGGATGTTGCCCGCCATGGGCGTAGCCAGAAACAACGAGGCTAAAAACGGCAATACGCGCCGCGCCAGCCGCTGTCGACGCAGGCTTTTGCGTTTGCGCTGAACGATACTGGGCTGATGCGAATGCATATTCGGAGTGGCTAAGGTTGAAAAAGAACCAGCCATCGCGGGGCCGACAGCTGCATCACGGTCCTTATACGGCATCGGTTGCCGGATAGCTATTCTTCAACCCCTTTAGTTTTCGAATGATTCCACCCCGAGCCCCACGGCCCGGCCCCTCAGCGCCAGCCGCGTTGCAGAAAGCGCCGCCCGGCGGCCGCGCCATCGAGCCAGCGCGAGCGCAGGCCGGGGCCACTCAGCAGCAGCATACTGCCCACCCGCAGCGTGGCAATAATGTCCTTGAACTGCTCGGGCGGCAGGGCCGGGCAGCCCCGGCTGTAGCCCAGGTGCCCGTGCTGCCGCACGTATTTCGGGCTAGCGTAGTCGGCGGCATGCAGCACCACATACCGGTCGAAGGCATTGGTGTTCTGGCCTTTGTCGAGCCCCTCAATGCGGCGCGAGTAGCCGTGGATGCCGTCGTAGGTGCCGGCCGTGCGGTAGAAGCCGAGGGAAGTGCAAGCCGAAGACTCCAAGTTGGAGAAGCGGTGCGCGCGCAGATGGCCCGAGCCTTTGCCGTGGGCCACCAAGCTGCGGTGCAACACCCGGGCCTGCTTCAGGTCGATAACCCAGAGCCGCTCGGTGGTATTAGGCAGGTCCATATCGGCTACGGCCAGCAAGCCGGCGCGCTCGATGCGGCCGGTGGGATGCAGGGTGAGGTAGCCCACGCAGGCCTGCTCCAGCACGGCTGGCCGCAGCTCGGCCGCCGCCGGCCCCAGTGCTGCATGCAAAGCGCGAATGGCCCGGCGCAGGGTATCGGGCATGGCATTGAGGGCGGGCACGGGCGTGGGCCGGAGCGAATCGGGTAGGGGAGATGCGGTGCGGTGCGTTGGTGCAGCAGTGGCAACCGGTGCTGCCGCGACAGCTGCTTCGGTGCCGGGAGCGCCGGTGGAATCGGTCAAGTTGGTAACGCGGACGGGGCTGGCGTGCGCCATTCTAACACCCCCGGGGAGTTGGGTTTCGTTGGCACGTAGCTGGCAGCCAGCCAAGGATATGGCAGCAGCCAGCCCGAGCAGTCGGTTGGTTTTTCGGATTGCGCGGCCTGCCGTCCGCCAGTTATTCAGCCCCACCATGCCCCAAAAGTACGGCTGGCAGCCGCTTTGGCCCAAGTTAAGGGAAGCAGGGGATGGCGGAGCTTACCTGCTGAGGCGGGGCCGGGAGGCTTCTGCCAGCAGGCTGTTGGCAGGCCGAATGGGGCATCGACAATACGGGCTGCTTAATCGAATACCCATGTGCAAACGATTGTAATATCATCGGATATTTATAAATTATCAATTTCGCATTTGTGCAATCGGATGCGCATATAAGATTTTGTCATTTATTCTTTATTAGGCTGATAATAACTAATTTGCAAATGCAAGTCCGCCGCATTTTCATTCTTCGGAATCGTTTGTTGCGGGGCTTTGCAAATCAATATTTCTTCACAAAACCCAAAATCCCACCACATGATGCACTTTTCTCAGCATTTTCCATTCCGCAAACGTTTCCGGTTTGCATTGGCTATAGCAATAGCTCTGTTGGGCGCTGGTAACCAGGCTGCTCAGGCGCAAAAAGTCGTGATGCAAGGCTTTTTCTGGGACTACTGGAACAATAACTACCCCAATGGCTGGGCTAACTATCTCGCCGACCTGGCACCGCGCCTGAAGAGCATGGGCGTGGATGCCATCTGGATTCCGCCGACCATAAAAAACGGCAACCAGGGCAACGGCTACTCGCCGTTCGACAATTATGACCTCGGCGATAAGTGGCAAAAAGGCTTCCTGGCCACCCGCATGGGCACCAAGGACGAGCTGCTGCGCGCCGTGGCCGTGCTGCATGCCAACGGCATTGAGGTAATTCAGGACTTGGTACTGAATCACAACGATGGAGCCGGTTCGGCGACCGGCGCGGGCGGGCAGGACCCCGGAGCCTGGGAAGACGGCACGACCAGCAAGTACAAGAACTTCCGCTACGTGAGCTACGGCCGGCCCGTAACCGACGAAAGCGCCACTGACTACTTCGGCCGCTCGGGCCGCTTCGCCAAGAACTGGGAAAACTTCAACCCTAACCAAGGCAACAACTCGACTACGGGCGACTGGAACGCGCCTTTGTTCGGCCCCGATATCAGCTACTACCCCGGCTCGTACGGCCAAAGCTCAAACGCCACCACCTATAACCCCGCGCAGGCCAGCGACTACATGCGCACCGGCAACCGCAACTGGCTGATTTGGTACAAGAAGCAAGTGGGCTTCGATGGCGTGCGGCTGGATGCGGTGAAGCACTTCCCGGATTTTGCTTCGGAAGACTTCCTGTACAACCTGCAGAGCAGCGCCGGCTGGGCCAGCGGTGGCGCCACCATGTACGCCGTGGGCGAATGGGTGGGCAGCGGCACCCAAATGGACGGCTGGGTGGCCAACGTGAACAACCGCTCGGGCACATTCGACTTTTCGCTGCGCAACGGCTTGTACCAGATTGTGAACCAGGGCGGCAGCTTCGATATCGGCACCCTGCCTGGCTACCAGCAAGGTACCCGCGTAGTAAACATCAACGGCACCTACGTTCACC
Organism: Hymenobacter sp.; assembly: GCA_025354605.1. Taxonomy (GTDB): domain Bacteria; phylum Bacteroidota; class Bacteroidia; order Cytophagales; family Hymenobacteraceae; genus Hymenobacter. Next base: position 5,822 of record JANXMN010000479.1, read on the forward strand.
GCACGGTGCCATTCGTGAACAACCACGACACGATGCGCCCCACCACCGACTCCAACGGCAACTACAACGGCTGGAACACCGGCTCGGAGTTGGCTCCGCACATCGACCCGTTCGACCCGCGCCTCTCGGCCGCCTACGCCGCGGCGCTGGCCCTGGATGGCTCGCCCATGCTTTACTTTGAGGACGTTTTTAACGTGGGCAATACTAGCAAGCGCTTCACCAACAGCCCGAAGAGCACCACCGACCTGCCCACCCGCGACGACCTGGTGAACCTGGTGTGGTGCCACCAGAACCTGCACTTTAAGGATGGGGCCTATAAGGTGCGCTGGCAGGCCGCCGACCACCTCGTGATTGAACGCAGCACGAAGGCAATTATCGGCATCAACGACAACTATACGACTTGGCAGAACAGTACGGTGAGCTGCGACTTCGCGCCCGGCACCGTGCTGAAGGACTACTCCGGAGCCAACGGTACGGCCACCGTCACGGTGAGCGGCTCGCAGACAGTGGCCATTAATACGCCGCCGTGCAACGGTACGGCCGCCGGCGGCCGCCGCGGCTACTCGGTGTGGGCCCCTACCAACGCCGTGACCGGCTACACTCGCCCCGCCCTGGCCACAACCCAGGAATGGGAGCTGGCCGATGACCTCGGCGATTCCGACAGCCGGAGCCTGATGCAGGGTGGCGCGCTACCCGTCGCCTCTACGGCCTACCGTACCGCCGGCCGCATCTACGATGCTGCCAACAAGAGCATTACTTACACCCTCTACCCCAGCGATGCGACCCGTAATCTCACCGTGGCCGTCGTGAACAGCGCCGGCACCGTGGTGAGCAGCCAGACGGGCACCGGCACCCTCACGGGTACCTACACGCCCACCACTGAAGGTTGGTACACGCTGAAGGCTAAAAATGCCAGCACTGCCAACCCCGCGCAGGGTGCATTTGTGAAGGTGACCTATACTGCTCCCACCGTGGTAACCGGGGCCATGACCGGCCGCCGCGAGGCTACCGCGCTGGCCACCACGAAGGAGGCCCCCACCGCCGAAGTACTGGTGTACCCCAACCCGACGGCCGCCGACCGCATCGACGTGGTAATTTCGGCGAACCGCGAGCAAACTGCCACCGTGCAGCTGCACGACCTGATGGGCCGCCTGGTTCACACCGAAGCCGTACGCCTCTACAACGGCACCAACGAGTTGCGACTAGGCGTGAAGCAGCCGCTGCCCGCTGGCATCTACCAACTCACCGTGCCCGAATTTCACGTGAGCCAGAAGGTCGCGGTGCAGTAAGGCTATTGGCCGATGCAATGCAATGCGTTGAAAAGGCCCGCTGCATTCGTGCGGCGGGCCTTTTGCGTGGGAATCACTGGGGCTTCCCGGATTCTGTTTAAGATTCTTTGGTGCATCCCCTATATGAGCAGTACTGCAGTTGGTGCGCAATTCAGGGGTGTTTAATTTGCATTAAGAGTGTTTTTTCTAGGCACATAACAATATTATTTTATCCCATTGATAAGCCCCCGCAGCAGTCCTGCGGGGGCTTTTTGGTGAATATGCCTCTGATTTGTGCTATAATTTTGTTTTAATCCCAGATTAAACGTGAATATTTTTTGAATAAAATTTGCAAAGCCACCAAAAACCCATTATGTTTGTATCGTTCTAATAAAAATTTAATAAATACAACGAAATGCTATTCCGCCTCACTGCTGCCGTCGCCATTATTCTGTTATTCGTCGGCTTGCCGGGGTATGCGCAGTATGCTTTCAACAGCCACGGCCCGACCGCGCCGCGCGACCCCGAAACCAGCCCGGCCATTGCCTACAAAACCGTACACGGCGTGGTGCAGGGCCAGCAGGGCGCACTGCCCGGAGCCACGGTTTGGTTGCGGAGCACTGCCACCATCGTCGTGACCAATGCGGAGGGCGAATTTGAACTGCAGGTGCCCGCCGATGCGAAAACCGTGGAACTCACGTGCAGCTATGCCGGCCTGCACGACGAAGTAGTGCGCCTGGCACCGGTGCAGGCCCTGGGGTCGGTTTACCTGCTGCGTCCGAAGGCTTTGGCTAGCAAATAATTCTAGGGTCTTCTCTGAATCTTACCTGTTACCACTCTCCTTTTCTGCAAAAATTACGCTTCACCTTTTTCTGCAAATTCCTGCTTCACCTCTCTTTTCTGCAAAGTCACACACTTCCTTCCTCAACTAACTACTTCGGTAGTATGCCGAAAAACCCTGGCCACTTAGCGCCAGGGTTTTTCGCCCGTTTCGCCCCTTCGCTCCTACCTGTAGCGGGGAGCACCCCTGGAAACCAACCCTTATCCAATCCAGCACTTTTACGCCCTTATCCCTATGCAAGCTTCCCTACTGCTACTCGCCGCCAGCCTGTGCTGCACTCCGCTGGCCGCTGATTCTCAGGCGCTGTTGGCCAGCAACACGCCCCCCGCCACCGAGCGCTATGCCGCTGCCGACGTGCCCACGGTCATCGTGGCCGGCCTCATCACCAGCCCCAACGGGCCGTTGCCCGGGGCCGTCGTCACGCTCATTGCCACCCGGCAAATGGCCGTTACAAACTCCGAGGGCGAGTTTCAGTTCACGGTGCCGGCTGGCTCGCGCGTGCTGAAAGCCGTGGTGAGCTGCGCCGGCTACACCGACGAAGCCCTCAGCCTGAACGTGGATGATGCCGAGCCAACGGCCACCCTCTCCGACGCGCACACCATTGCGGTGCCCCGCCGGCAGCAATTGAAATTCTACCTGCGCACGGCTCGTAAGGAGGCGCATCGCGAGTTGCGCCAGTTGCATAAAAACACCCGCTAGCGCTCGCTAAGCCCCAAGGCCCGGCGAGCGCCGTCCTGGCGGGCGGCGCTATTACCCGCCCTGCTTGCTGGTGCCGCCCTTCACGTCGTCGTTCGAGATGGACTTGCGCTGCCGGCCGCCCTGCTGCGCCTGTCCGAAACGATAGCTGAAGCTGAGGCGGAATGAGCGTTGGTAGGCATAGTTGAGGTTGGTTTCGCTGAAAGAAGGCGTGTCGGTGGTGTTGCGATAGCGCCAGTAGTTATTGAAGGGGGCGGCGAAGTTCAGCATCAGGTCGGCTTTGTCGTGGAGAAAGGTTTTTTTGGCGCCCATCTGGTAGTAGAGGTTGGCCGAGCCCTGCCCTTGCAGCTCGGGCGCGGGCAGTGAGGCTACTACGAAGCCCTGCAGCGTGAATTTTTTCGGCAGCTTGTACGAGGTGTTCAGGTTGAGGCTCGCCGTGAAGCCGCGCCGCTCGATGCCCAGCGCCGGGCTGCGGCGTACGATGTACTGCAAGTCGGGGCCGCCGCTGATATCCCAGCCTTTGGCCGGCTTGGCCGAGCCGTAGATATTGAGCTGGTAGAAGGCATTGGCCGCCACGTTGGCAAACGTCTGGGCGGTGGTGCCGGGGGCGGTATCCGGGATGTTGAAGTCACTGGGCAGGCCCCGTACCGATTCGATGGCGTTGCCGGTGCGGCGTACCGAGGCCGCGACGTTCAGCGAGCCGGCTTTGCCGTTGGTGTTGAAGCTCAGCTCATAGGAATCGGTGATTTCGGGGTCGAGGCTGGGGTTGCCAAACACGATGTTTTTCGGGTCGGAGCGGTCGACGAAGGGGTTGAGGTAGTCGATGTAGGGGCGGGTGATGCGGCGCGAATAAGCCAGGCGCAGGCTGCGGCTGTCGCTGAAGGCATACTGCGCGCTGCCGTTGGGCAGCGGCGTGAGGTAGCTGCGCGGCGGAATCTCGGAGCCGGTGGTGCGGAACCGGGCCGTGAGCTCGGTGCGCTCGAGGCGGCTGCCGACGCTGAGCGTAAGCTTTTTGCTGGGCGAGGCAGTGTAGGTGGCATAGCCGGCCTGCACGTTCTGGTCGTAGCTGAAATCGGTGGCGCGGGCGGCCAGGGGCTGGTAGCCCGTGCGCTGGCCTTGCAGCAGGCTGTCGCCCTCCACGCTGGCCACCGAGCCGGTGTGCCGCCATATGGTTTTCAGGCCGGTTTCCAGGGTTTGCTTCTGGCCGAAGGGCTGGGTCAGGTCGGTTTGGAACGTGATTTCCGAGCCGGGCGTGCGGCCCCGGCTGCGCTCGTGGTAGCTGGCCTGCTCGGTGGGCAGGGGCACCGGCGAGTTCTGGTACTGGTCGAAATCGTAGCCGAAGGTGCCCTCGGTGCTGGCGTACTGGCCCAGTACGCTCCACTCGCGGCGCGGCAGGGCGAAGGTTTTGGTGTAGGTGCCCGTGAGCTCGCCGTTGAAGCCGCTGAACGTGCCGTTGGTAGCCCGGGTGAAAAGCGCGCTGCTGGCCGGGGCCACGAAGGTGTTGCGCGTGTTGTTGAAGTTGTGGCCCGCGAAGTAGTTCAGCGAGCCGGCCAGCGAGAGGCTCTGGTGCTCGGTCAGGTCGTAGTCGAGGCCCAGCGAGCCGTAGTACCAGCGCCCGCCGTAGTCGCCGGTGCTGGTCTGGGTCAGGGCCGAGCCATCGGTTTTGCCCAGGCGGGTGCGCTCCGACTGGTTCGGCCCGTACCAGCCGCCCGTGCTGGCGGCCGAGGTGAAGCCCAGCTTGCGGGTTTTGAAGTTGAGCGAGGGGCTCAGGTTGGAGTTGCGGCTGCCCACCGACAGGCCCACGCGGCCATTCAGCCCCTGCTGCACGCCCTTCTTCAGCACGATGTTGATGATGCCGGCGGTGCCCTCGCCGTCGTACTTGGCGGGCGGGGTGGTGATGATTTCGACCGACTTAATCTGCTCGGCCGGAATGCCTTTCAGGGCTTCGGCCAGGTTGCTGGCCAGGGTGGGGGAGGGCTTGTTGTTCACCAGCACCCGGAAGTTGCTGGAGCCGCGCATGGTCACCTTGCCGTCGCCGTCCACGGCCAGCAGGGGGGCCTTGCGCAACACGTCGGCGGCCGTGCCGCCGGTGTTGGTCACGTCCTGGTCGGCGTTGTAAATCATGCGGTCGGGGCGCATCTCCACCACCGGCTTCGTGCCGATGACCACGGCCTCGGCCAGCGCGGTGCCGGCCACCGGCAGCCGGAACGCGGGCACGGCGCTGGGGCCAGTCGTCACGGTTACGGCCCGCGTCTGGGTGCCGTAGCCCACGTAGCTCACCCGCAGCCGGAACGCGCCGGGCTTGAGCTTAACGAGGGTGAACTTGCCGGCGTCGTCGGCCGCCACGCCCGTGATGGCCGCGTCGCCGCTGGCCGGCAGCAGCACCACCGTGGCGTAGGGCACGGGCTCCTTCCTCAGCGAGTCGAGCACGGTGCCGGTGAGCGAGCCGGTAGCGGCGGGGGCCGGAGCAGCGGCGGTAGGGGCAGCCGGCGTTTGGGCGGCGGCGGGGCGGGCCAGCAGCAAGAGGGCCGCCGCCAGCAATGCGCCCAGTGGGCGGAGGGTAGCAGATTTCATCAGCAGGGAAAAGGAAGGTGGAGCCGGACAACAGATAGCGAAACCGGTAGAGAAGTTGCCCGGCTGGACAACAATAGTTTCCAATCGCCCCGGTTATCGGAGTTGGGGGGCAAACGTTACGAGAAGCCAGGTTATTTTTTCAGTCCTTCGTAGGTCATGCCCATACCAAAGGAGGTATCGCCGTTGATGACGACATCGATTTCAGCCTGGCGCTCGCCCAGGTTGCGCACCAGCGCCGCCGAGCCGGCGGCGAAGGCCAGTTCGGCACGCTGCCCCGGTTCGAGGCGGCCAAGCTCTTGCAGCGTGCCGTCGGCGCGGCGCTCGGCCACGCTCACCGGCACCGGGCCGCTGTTGCGGGCCTTCACCCGGAAGGCCCCGCGCTGCTGCCCGCCCAGCACAAACTGCTGGCCGGCTTTGATGGAAGTGTGGGAATGGATGCCGCCCAGAGCGAGCACGGCGCTTAGGGTCAGCAGCAGGGTCAGAAACAGCAGGAAGTTGCGCATGGCGGTTGGGGAGTAGGGTTGGTGAATGAATGACCCAAAGGTCCTCCCCTGCCCCCGGGCCGGCGCTCCAAACCATTATCTGGTGCGTCCCAAGGTATGATTTGGGCCGTGCTGGCATACGAAAAAGCCCCATTGGCAAGGCCAAGGGGCTTTTGTGTGAGGGTGCGGGACGTACCCCGCTCGGGACGGGCTACTGCACCAGCCGGCTTTGCACGGCCGAGTACTGCGGCTCGGTGGTGGAGGCGGTGAGGGCGGCCGCCATCACCGCGACGCGGGTGCCGCTGGCGAAGGGGCCGATTTCGCGCTCGCGCCCGCCCCCCACGGCCACCTCCCAGTGCTGCTCGTCGAGGTGGGCGTCGGTGGCGTAGCGGATGAGGTTCTGGACGGTGCCGGTGGGGCGGGTCAGCTTCAGCAGCAGGTAGCCGGGCTTGGCCCCATCGAGCAGCTCGAAATCCATGACGGCGGCGGCCCCGGCCAGTGCCTGGCCGGCACCCGTGCCCGCCATGGCGGCCAGCGAGAGGCCCGCCGAGAGCAGGGCCGGCTCATCGCCGGGGTAGTCCAGGTTCAGGCGCTTGGCCAGGCGGTTGAGCTCGGTGACGGTGGCCGTGCGGAGCAGGTCGCGCTGGGCGGTTTGGGCGGGCGTGGGGTGGTCGGTGGCGGCCACGTCGGCGTCGAGCAGGGCCACGGCGGCGGCGAGGGGCTTCACCAGGTCGGCCCCTTTGGTGAGGAAGGCGCTGCTGGTGGTTTGGCGCACGGCACCGTGGGCAAAGGGCGACACGGCGTCGTACGACAAGGTAGAGTAGTCCTCGATGAGTTTGGGCTTGCGCATGCTGGAAATGGAGTTTGGGATGAGAAGATGGCCGAATATAGACGGCCTTCCCCGCATGCCAATCAGCTGCTTCCAGCAGCAAACAGGGCCTCCCAAGCCGCCATCAGGCCCGGTTCCCATCGTGGGATACC
>JANXMN010000548.1 GCA_025354605.1 Hymenobacter sp.
GCTGAAATGCGGGCATATCTGCCCGCATTTCAGCACTTTGCTCCGGGCGAAAATGGATGTGAAGCCCGCCGCTTCGCCCTATCGAATAACGAAGCGGGCCGCCGCCGCCCCGAAGCGCACGAAGTACACGCCGGGCGGCAGACCACCCACGAACAAGGGCTGCCCCGGCTGGGCGAGCGGCTGGCTCACGACGCGCTGGCCCGCGCTGTTCACAATTTCTACCGGGCCGCTGGTGCCGGCCGGGGCGTGTAGGGTCAGGTAGTCGGTAGCTGGGTTGGGCGACACGGAGAGGGCATCGGCATCGGCCCCAAACAGGGCCACCACGACCGGGCTGCCCGAGGTTTTGCCATCGAAGTCGACCTGGCGCAGACGGTAGTAGTTCAGGCCGGGCAGGGGCTGCGGGTCGGGCAACTCGTACTGCCGGGCCGTGGTGCTGGTGCCGTGGCCCGGTACGGTGCCAATGGTGGCGAAGTCGGTGCCGTTGGCTGAGCGCTGCACCTCGAAGTGCCGGCAGTTGAACTCGCTGGCAGTCGTCCACTGCACCCGCAGGGCGGTGCGGCCCTGGGGCCGCACGCGCAGGTCGACCAGGGTCACGGGCAGCGGCGTATTGGCTTTAGCACTGACGAACAGGTAGATGCTGCCCGCCGGCATGGTGAAGGCGTAGCTGGTGGCTCCGGCCGGTACGGCCAGCTGCTGCCGCTCGATGCGGTAGTTGAGCGCGCTGATGTTACTGCCCATCGGGTCGCCGGTGAGGCGGTAGAGGCGCAGGCTGTCCATGCTGGCCCCGGCGGGCAGCGCGAGGGTGACCGGGGCGCTGGTCCGCACGTTGCGGTTGAGCACGAAGGTGTTGTATCGGTCGCCGTCGCGGAAGGCATAAGCCCCGATGTTGTCATAGTTGCCGGCGGCGGCCTCGCCGTAACCGCCGTCGTAGGTGCCGTTGCCATTGCCATCGATGAAGGGCAGGTACGTGGTGGGCGAGCCCGTCACGCTGGCCGTAATCATGGCCCCTTTGGCGAAGCGGTTGCGCATTTGCAGGGCCAGGAAGTGGTTGTGCGGACGCAGGCCCTGGGCCTCGGCCGTGTGCGAAGTCCAGTTGAAGCCCCGCGCGAACAGAAACAAATTCTGCACCCCGAAGCCCTGCTGGCTCTGGTAAAGGAAGGCATCAAGGTTGGCCACGGCGCAGCCCAGCGACTTGCCGATGTGCTCGGCCTGCCCGTCGAATGGGTTGGCGGGGTTGGGCAGCGCATAGCCCGGCCCGGCTTCGTAGATGCCTAGCTGGTAGGGGGTGCCGGCGGCCGCCAGCTGGTTGCGAGTGGCTACGTGCTCATCAATCACGCTGCGGGTAATCCAGCGGGCATAAAAGGCCGTTTGCTGCACCGAATCAGTGAAGGTGGGCGAGGCCGGAATGGGCAGGCCGTCGAAGCCGCCCACATAGTTGGCCAGCATCAGCTGCTTCCCGTCGGGGGCCTGCGCTATGGCCTGCTGGCCGTAGCCGTACGGGTCGGTCTGCACCAGGAAGCCTCCAATCAGCAACTCAAACTTGCTGGCATCGTAGTAGGGGCTCGTCTTGATGACGTTAAAAAAATATTGCGCGAACTTGCCGTAGCGGGCCGCGCCAAAGTCGTAGGTCCAGGGGTCGAAGAGGTCGTTCCAGGTTTCGTTGCCCAGCTCGAGGTAGATTTTGGGCATCGTGGCCGTGTAGGGAGCCGGGTGGCCCTGGGCGGCCCGCTTGGCGCCGTAGCCCGAGGTGGCCGGCCCGCCCAGGTACTCCATCAACCCCCGAAAATCGGCCTCGCTGAACGAGGGACTGCAAATGAGGTAGGGCGCAATGCCGTTGGCCGCGCACAGGGGCAGAAACGTGGGCAGCTTAAGCGCCCCGCCGGTGGTGGGGCCTTGGTTCACATTCCACTGCCGGGCGCTTTGCAGCTCGGTATCGGTCCAGTCGTCGATGTCGGTGCCCAGTTCGGTATTGGTCTGCCCGCTCCACACCCGAATGTTGTGGGGCCGAAAGTTCTTCATTTCCTGCTCGATGGCCGGCGACAGCGCAAACAGCGGGTAGGCCGTGTCGTGCAGCGTAAAGTTGTCAATCCAGAGCGTGCCCGTGCCGTTGAAGGTCAGCTGGAGCACGTCCACGGCCGAGCCGTCCGGGGGCGGGGCCTGCCCCGCGATGTCGTAGGTATAGGCCTGCCAGGCGCTGCCCACCGTGAAGTTGTGGTCGCGGCCCGTGGTGGTGGTGTGCAGGTTCACGGTGCCGCCGGCGATGCCGGTTTGCTTCATCCACACCGTCACGCGGTAGGTTTTGCTGGCCTCGAAGGAGAACTCCCCACTTTCAGCGCTGTTGCTGAAGTACTGCCCGATGCCTACGTCCCGGTTGTTGGGGTTGGTATTGGTAATTTTGCAGCTCGTGGTGCCGCCGTTGGGCGGCACGTCGGTGGTCAGCTCCTTGGTCACGGCGGCGGCGTTGCCCAGGCCGTTCTGGTCGTCCACCTTTTTGTCCCAGGTGTTGGCCCCCTCCCGAATCCAGGTCAGGCGCGGATGGGCATATTGGTTGAGGTCGGCGTTGGCCACGCGACTGAGCACGTAAATGTCGCCGGCCTGCACCGCCGGCCCCGGCGCGAAGGTGATGCGGTGGTGGTCGGGGGCCAGCGCGTCGGCGTAAAAATGCAGAATCGGGCTGGTGCGGACCAGGGTGATGCCGGTGGGCGTTTCGCGGTACACGCGAATCTCGCCCCCGTCGAACATACCCGTGTACAGCGTTTCGTAGTAGTCGGTTGTCGTGCCCTGGGCGTGCTCGGCGTAAGTGGTGCCGCCCCCATCGCAGGTGCCCTTGAGGCGGATGAGCTGCCGCCCAAAGCCGGGGTCGCCGGTGTGGTTGTTCAGGGCGTTGAGGTTGCGGGCCGCATTGTCCTCCGACCAGTTCAGCCCGAAGCCCACCGGGCTGGCGTTGGTGACCGTGTTGCTGAGCGTGACGGTGGTCTGGGCCAGGGCCGGGGCCACGCACGCCGAGGCTAGCAGCAAAAGGAGCGGTTTCAGGAACGGTTTTTTCATGAGGATAGAGCAAGAGAAAAAATTGAGCGCATCAAGTAAGCCAGCTGGTCCGAAAGGACCAGATGGCCGTTATTCCACCAGCAGGCGGGCGGGCCGCTGGCCCGCCACCCGCACCAGGTACAGGCCGGGAGGCAGCCCGGTCAGGTCGAGGACGGGCGCACCGGGCGCATAGCGGCGCACGGGCCGGCCTGTGGCATCAAGCAGCTCAATAGCAGCCCCGGCGGTAGCCCCTGGCAGGCGCACGAAGCTGTGCGCCGGGTTGGGCACCAGGCCGGGAGCAGTGGGCGCGTCGGCAGCAGCGGGCACGAACCGCACCGGCGAGTAGGTCACCGGCCCGTCGGCATCGTGCTGGACCAGGCGGTAGTAGGCGGCGGCGGGGCCGGCCGTGGCGTCGAGCAGCTGGTAGGCGCGGGGGGCCGTGCTGTTGCCCGCCCCGGCCACGGTGCCCACGGGTTGCCAAGTGGCGCGGCCATCGGGGCTGCGCTCGGCCCGGAAGCCGGCGTTGCCGAGTTCGGTGGCCGTGCGCCAGGCCAGTTGCACGGCGGCCGCGTCGCGTCGCGTGGCCTCAAACGCGACCAGCGTCACGGGCAACGGGTTGCTGCCAAACTCGAAGGCCCCGGCATCGGGCAAGCCCACGCGGGCGGCCCCGCGCTGGTCGGTGGCGGGTGCGCCGGGGGCCAGGCCGATGTTCAGGGCCGGGCTGCCGGCGGGCAGGGCCTGGGTGAGCGTGGGGCCGCCGTTGGCGGCCAGCGGCAACAACCGGGCATCGGCCACGAGCACGGCCGGGGTCAGCCAGTCTTCGCGCTGGGGGCCGTACTGGGCGGCGTAGGTTTCGGGCCACTGCACGTTGCCGGCCAGCACGGTCAGGGCCGAGTTTTTGTTGAGCGTGCCGCCGCCGTAGGGGTTGCCCTGGTTGCCGGTGCCGGTCAGGTTATTCTGAAAAAGGGAGTTGCCCAGCGTGAGCGTGCCGCCGTTGAACAAGGCACTGGCGAAGTTGCCGCCCCGGTTGCCGCTGAACGTGCAGTTGAGGACGCTGGCCCGGTCTTCGGTGCCGCCGCTGATGGCCAGTCCGCCCCCAAGCCCACCCCCCGCGTTGTCGGCGGCCACGTTGGCGGCGAAGGTGCAGCTGCGCACGCTCAGCAGCGTATTGGTCACCCACAAGCCGCCGCCCGCACTCGGTGTGGCGTTGCGGGCAAAGGTGGAGTTGCTGAGCGTGAGCGGCCCGTTGAGGTAGTACAAGGCCCCGCCCAGGTCGCCGCCGCTGCCCACCTGGTTGTCCTCGAAGGTGCAGCGGTCGATGCTGGCGGTGCTACCCTGACCGTCGTAGAAAATGAGGCTGGCCGCTCCGCCCTGCTTGCCGGCCGTGTTGCGCCGGAACGCGCAACCGCACAGGCTCATGGCGTTGGTCACGCCGTTCTGGTTCACGCCGTCCACGTACACGGCCCCGCCGATGCCGCCCTGGTCGAAGGTGCCGCCCGTGCCGGTGGCCGCGTTGTCCTCAAACACGCAGTTGATGAAGCGCTGGGCCGAGCCGATGGTGCCCACCGCCCCGCCGTTGGCCCCCCGGTTGCCGCTGAAGGTGCAGCCCGCAAACACCACGTCGTCGTACACGATGGTGTGCACCGCCCCGCAGCCATCCGACTGCAAGGCGGGCCCCGTGTTGCTCAAGAACCGCACGTTGAGCACCTGTAGCTTGCCATATGCCTGCCCCCGAATGGCGGCCCCGCCCAGGCGGTCGGCGTTGCCGTCGTCGGGGGCGAAGCCGTCGCGCAGGGTCAGGTTTTGCAGGGCCAGCAGGGTTCCGTTGGCCGCACTGGCGGCGGCGGCTTTGTCGAGAATCCGCACCGCGCCGCCGCCGCTCAGCGTCAGCCGGCCTAGCCCGTCGAGCACCACGCGCCGGTTGGGCACCTGCAAGGGGCTGGTGAGCGTGAGCGCGTAGGGGGCCGGCCCGCAGTTGCACACGATGCTGCCGCCCGCGCTCAGCAGGGCTTGCAAAGCGGCCTGGGTGCAGCTGGCGGCCGTGCCGTTGCCGAAGGGCGCGGCTCCGCTCATGTCAATCGGGGCGGGGGCAGGGCACACGGCGGGCGGGGCCGTTTGGGCCCGGACTGCGCCTGGCCCAAGTAGGACCAGCGGCAGAAGCAGGAAGCGTGTTTTCATGGGGAGGGAGGTAAGGAAAAGAGAAATCAGGCCGCACAATCGGAGCGGCTACGCGGCCTACGCAAGCAGGGGGTACGGGCTGCCCGATGGCCCCGCGCCGTACGGGGTCGGGTGCTTTTCGGTAGTGGCGGGCAGCTGGCTTTCGCGGCAGCGCTGCCGCGAAAGCCAGTCCAGGGCGGAGGCCTCGTCAGTGAACCAGCCCAAGCGTGCGGCGTGAGACTGCCAGTCCAGCGGCCGGGCGTAGCCTCTGTCTGGCAAGCCGGCCCACACTGCCGGGGGCACCAGAAAGGCAATGCACGGCGAGCGGTCCAGGGCCTCGCGTACCCGGGGCAGGTAGTCCTCGCGCATCCAGTCGTGCAGGGCCTGGGGCTGCTCCCGCACATGGGTGCGGCCGTCGAGTAGCCAGTACGGGCAGTGGTAGCGAAGGGCCGTGTCCAGCAGCAGTTCGCAGGTAACCGTGACTTCCTCGGCGTTCAGCTTCCGCAGCGGGTGGCCCCGGATGAGAGGCGGCCGGGCAACGTACGCCACCGAGTAGTAATCGAGCGGAGGCAGGGAGTGGCACACGTTACCCAGGGGCTTGGTGGAAAACTGGTTGTACTCATCGCGCAGCAGAATGCGGTTCCGCACCCCCACTTCTTCCAAAGCACTTAACCCGAAAAAAACCCGCACCCGCTGGCCCCGAGAGCCGGTCATGGCTGGTGCTTTCGCCAAAGCTACGGGTCGGCTCAGGGCCGGAATAATTCTTTTTACACAAGCGTGGAAAAAGCGGGATAAGCGCCGGCTCAGTGCCGCGATAGGGTTGATAGCAACGCGTATAATTCTCGTTTGAGGCCGCTGTGGGCGCACAAAGCCCCGACGGGTCCTGCATCGGACGGTAGGCTCGGAACCGGGCAACTTGGTTAAGCTGGCCCGTTGGGATGGTTGTCCGAAAACAACGGCAAAGGGGCAGGACGGCTTCTGCGTTTTGTCCTACCTCACAAACCCCAAAGAACTTGGGTTGGCAAGGAATAGAAATCAAAGAAAAATTATGCAGCCGCTGAAAAAGCAGGCTGAGCGCGGAAATTGGCTGGCCGGTTGCGGGTCCTGCTCGGCAAGCGGAGCCGCCCTTGGTTGATGTAAAAGAAACCGTCAGCGAAGGGGGCTGGTCGGCGTGTACTTTCGTTTGCCCCAGGGCCGGCCGGGGTGGCATCGGTATTGGTACCAGTAGCGATGGCCACACGTTGGTAAAAGGTTATGAGCAGCGCAAAACATCGGTGGTACTGGGGCTTGCAACTGACGGGCTGGATGGCCTGCGCCGTCTCGCAGCTTTACGCTTTCACTACGCTGGGCACCTACCTGCCCAGTGTCAACACGTACGTCTACGTCGGCTCGCTGGTGCTGGCGGCCCTGGCGTTCACCCACGCGTACCGCTTTTTGATACTGCGCTACCACCTGCTGACCTGGCCGCTGGGCCGGCAGGTGCTGGTGGCCACCCTGGCCATGATAAGTATGTCGCTGGCCTTGCAAAGCATCGCGTGGCTGCGCAGCGGCCTGATGCACCAGGACTGGCACGCCTACACCTGGCAAACGGCCAGTTTCGGGGTCCTGACGATGGGGCGCTACCTGACCATCTGGCTGCTGGCCTACCACCTGTTTGCCGCCGGCGAGCAAGTAACCCGCACCGAGGTGCGTCACCTCCGCGCTGAATCGGCCCTGCACCAAGCGCGGTACGATGCCCTGCGAGCCCAGGTGAATCCCCATTTTCTGTTCAATGCCCTCAACAGCGTTCGGGCCCTGACCCTCACCCAGCCCCACGCGGCCCGTAGGGCCGTAACCCAGTTGGCCGAGCTGTTGCGCTACACCCTGCAACTCGAGCAACGGCCCCGCATTACGCTACGCGAAGAGATGGCGGCCGTACAGGATTACCTGGCCCTGGAGCAAACCCGCTTCGGCACGCGCTTGCTGCTGCAAGTAGAAGTGCCCGCTGCGGCCCTGGCCTGGTTAGTGCCCCCAGTAACGGTGCTCACGCTGGTCGAAAATGCCGTAAAGCACGGCATCGCGGCCCAGCCGGCGGGGGGCACCCTCACCATTTGGGCGGCCGCCGAGGCCACCGGCCTGGTCGTGGAAGTGGGCAATCCCGGCCAATTACTGCCCGTGTCGGCCGCGGTGCCCGGCCTGGGCCTGGGCCTGCACAATACCCGCAAGCGCCTGGTTACGCTGTACGGCCTGCGTGCCAGCCTCGTGCTGCTGGAACGGACGCCGGGCAATATTGTCGCGACGCTCCAGCTGCCCGCTACCCTCACGCCCGCCCTATGAAACCGCTCACCGCGCTATTGGTAGAAGACGAACTGCTGGCCCGCCAGGAGCTGCGCTATTTGCTGGAAACGGCGCATCCCGATGTGCACATCGTGGGCGAAGCGGCCACGGCCGAGCACGCGCGGGCGTTGCTGGCGCAGCACCAGCCCCAGCTGCTGCTGCTGGACATTGCCCTGCCGGGCACAACGGGTTTCGACTTGCTCGAAAGCCTGGACCAGGTCCCGCCCACGGTGGTCTTCGTCACCGCCTATAACACGTACGCCACCCGCGCCTTCGAGTTCAGCGCCCTGGATTATCTGCTCAAACCCATTCACCCGGACCGGCTGGCCCAGGCCCTGCACAAGGTGCGACACGAGCTGGCGCGGCAGCTGCCCACCCCGGCGAGTTCCGCCGTGCGCCTGCACGCGCAGAGCCGGGTATTTCTGAAAGACGGTGACGCGTGTCACTTCGTGCCCCTGGCGACTATTGACTTGTTCGAAGCCATTGGAAACTACGTGCGCGTGCACATCGGCCCGCAGATGCTGCTGCTGCACAAGTCGTTGCAGCAGCTGGAGGAAAAACTGCCGCCGGACCTGTTCCTGCGCGTCAACCGGCAACAGATTCTCAACCTGACGACCATCGAGAAAGTCCACACCTATTACAAAGGCGGCTTGCTGCTGGAGGTAAGCGGTGGCGGCCACATCACGGTTTCGACCCGGCAGGCCGTGCGCTTCAAAGAATTGCTGGGCTTGTAAATCGTAAAAAGTGGCGCGTTCGTCAACCGACCAAGGACGACCGATGGGCAACCGCCCGCGCTCAAGCAAACACATATCTGAAATCCGGTGGGCAGGGGCTGCCCGCCGTCCCGCCACGCTAGGTTGTCAGTCTCCCCCCGCTGTCCAGCGCAGGGTGGCCTGGGTTTGGGCGTATTTGGCTTGCAACTCGGCCAGCTTCAGGCGGGCGCTCACCAAGGCGGCCTCACGGGCATTGAGCAAAAACACCGAGCTTTCGCCGCTCTCGAAGCGGGTCTGCTCGCCCTGACGCAGACGCTCGGCGTTCCGACCCACCTGTTCCTGCAAGCGGAGCTGTTCGCGCAGCGCCTGCCAGTCGTTGGCCACGGTGCGCACCGTGGTTTGCACCTCGCGGGCATCCTGCTGCAATTCCAGCTCGGTGTCGCGCCGTTTCAGGGTGTTGATATGCAGCTTACTGCGCTCCTGGCGCAGCAGCAGCGGGTAGGCAAAGCTCAGGCCCAGCTTGTAGTTGTTCGGCAGGTAGGCGCTGTTGAAGGGGGCGTTGGTTTCGGCTCCAAAGGGCGGACCGGCTTGCAGCAGGTTATAGTCGAGGGTGAGCTTGGGCAGGAGCTTGTTGCGCAGCAGGCGGTTTTCGACCCCCAGCTGTGCGAGCTTGGCGCGGCTCTTTTGCAACTCGGGGAGGAGCTGCCCGGCACGCCCGGCGAGGGCGGCCAGCGAGCCGGGGGGCAGGGGCTGCCAGCTAGTGGGGCCGGGCAGCGTCTGGGGGTGGGTACCCGCGGACAGCTCACGGGGCTGCTGCTGCTCGTCCCAGAGGTAGTTGCTGAGTTGCAGGGTGGCGTTTTGCCACTGCACCTGGGCCTGCACCAGCTGGGCCTGCCGGTTTTGCAGCTCGGTGAGGGCCTCCACCGAATCGAGGGCGGCCAAATCGCCCTGGCGCACCCGCTCGCGCACAGCGCGGAAGCGCACGGCGGCCAGCGCGGTATCCTGGCGCAGCAAATTGCGGCGCTGGTGGCTCAGCGTCCACTCCCAGTAGTCTTTCGTGGCTTGCAGCACCAGCTTGTTGAGGGCACCGCGCCGCTCGGCTTCGGCCAGACCTTGCAGGGCCTGGGCCTGGCGCACGGCGGCGCGGCGCTCGTCCAGCAGCAGGCCCTGGGCCAGCGGTACCGAGAGGCCCACGTATCTCAGTCCGGCCGGGGCGGTGTAATTTTCGGGGTTCACGAACGCGCCGGTGCCCCGCTCAAAGCCGGCTTTCACATCGGCCCCGAACCAGAGGGGCACCCGCAGCTGGGTGTCCCAATCGTGAAAATATTCCTTGCCACCCAGCGTTTTGCCGTAGTACTTGCTGGTGGCGGTGGGGTCAAACTGCCCGCGGGCGAAGCGCACTTCCTGCAGAGCCCGCTCGGGCAGCAGGCCAGCCTGCCGGGCCACGGGGTGGCGCAGCAGCACGTAGGTCAGCAGGTCGGCCAGGGCAAATACCTGGCTGGTGTCGGCCCCGGCGGTCGGCGGGAGCGCGGCGGTGACGGGAGCCGGCACCGCACGGCGCGGAACCTGCGCGGCGACCGGGGGGGCAGCGGCAAGCAGCAGTGTTAGCAGTAGTACTAGCAGCAGCGAGGGGCATGAGGGGCAGCGCGGGCCGGTGGTCAGCATACTCATTTGGTGGCTTCTTCCTCCCCGCCTTCGGTACCCTTGCCGGCTTTTTTATCGGCTTTGCCGTCCTTGTCGGCCTTGCCCACAAAATCGGGGGGGAAGCCATTGAGCTGCCGCCACAGCTCGTACCAGATGGGCACGTCGTCGAGCAGGGCCCAGCCGTACACGCCCGAGCCCACGCGCAACGGCCAGGGCCAGGGCTCGTGGGCCGCATCAGGCACGACGAGGATGCGGTACTGGCCCTGGCTGTCGATGTTGTCGATGACGGCCACCGTGCCGCCAAACGTGCCGAAGCTGCTGCCGGGCCAGCCGCTGAATACCAGCGCCGGCCAGCCATCGAACTGAAGCCGCACCCGGCGGCCCACGCGCAACAGCGGAATGTCCATCGGCTTCACGTACAGCTCGGCGGCCAGGGCCGGAGCCAGGGGCATCACCGTCACCACGGCCTCGCCCTCCTTCACCATTTCGCCCAGGCCTTCCTTGAGGGCACGCACCACGTAGCCGTCCTGCGGGGCCGTAATCTGGTAGTATCCCGCCCGGATGCGCAGGTTGGCCAGCTCGTTGCGCATCTTGGCAATCTGGCCCTCGGTGTCGAACTGGTAGGCCGTCACCGAGCGGCGGTCCGATTCGGATTTGGCCAGCTTGTCCTGGTACTCGGCGCTGTATAGTCCCACGGAGTGATGGTGTATTTTCCGGGCTGGAATTTTGCACGAACCTATGGGACAAGTACTCCACGGCAGCGCCCGCACAACAGCGGCAGTACGGCGCGCTATCCAACACAGTCAGGAAAGCCTACAAAGCTTAGCCACGCGCTACGGCATCAACCCAAAAACGGTGGCCAAGTGGCGCAAGCGCCCCACCGTCCAAGACGCTCGAATGGGTCCCGAACCGGCCTCGACGGTGCTCACGGCCGAGCAGGAAGCCATCGCCGTGGCCTTCCGCCGGCACACGCTCTTGGCCTTGGACGATTGCCTCTACGCGCTGCAGGCCACGATTCCGCACCTGTCCCGCTCGGCGCTGCACCGCTGCTTCCAACGCCACGGCATCAGCCGCCTGCCGCTGAACGAGGACGGGCAAAGCCCGCCCAAAAAGAAGTTTAAGGACTACCCCATCGGCTACCTGCACGTCGATTTTGCCGAGGTCCAGACCGAAGAAGGCAAGCAGTACCTCTTCGTGGCCATCGACCGCACCAGCAAGGTGGCTTTTGCCGAGCTGCATCCGCGCGCCAAAAGGGTCGTCGCGGCAGAATTTCTGCGGCGCGTGCTCGATAAGTTGCCTTACAAAGTGCATACCGTACTGACCGACAACGGGGTGCAGTTCACGCCCCAGGCGCACCAATTCCTGCCGGGCGGGCACAGTTTTGACCGCATTTGCCGCGCTTACGGCGTGGAGCACCGCCTGACCAAACCGGCCCACCCCTGGACTAACGGCCAGGTCGAGCGCATGAACCGCACCATTAAAGAAGCCACTGTCAAGCGCTTCCACTACCAAAGCACGCAGGAGCTCAACGAGCACCTGCAAGCCTTTTTGCTGGCCTACAACCATGCCAAGCGCTTGAAGACCCTACGCGGGCTAACACCACATGAATTCGTCTGTGCACAATGGCAAAAGAACCCGACTATCTTTACCCAAGACCCGACCCACCTCACGCTGGGACTATACACGTGCCGATGTCGATAATCTGGTGGTCCTGCTCAATGTCGGGGTACTCCTGCCCGATTTCCATAAACACCCGGTGAAAGAGCCCGTCGGTCAGCTTCATGATGTTGTCCTTGGTCATGCAGGTGAGCTGGCGGCGGCCGTGCTGCCGGCAGTACTCAAAGGCGTAGCGCACGATTTTCTCGCAGCCCGGCCGCGATACCAGCTTGAGGCACTGCACCACATCGGGGGTTTGCTGGTGCTCGATGCCGGCGTACAAATCCTCCTCGTTTTCACGGATGATAACCACGTCCAGCGTGGGGTGGCGCGTGGCCACGGCCGGGTGCAGCGAGCGGCAGGGCCGCACGTTAGCATACAGGCCCAGGGTTTTGCGCAGCGTCACGTTCAGGCTTTTGTAGCCCCCGCCCAGCGGCGTGGTGATGGGGGCCTTGAGCAGCACCTGCGTGCGCCGCAGCGAATCCCAGGCCTCCGGCCCGATGCCCGAGCTGTTGCCGGCGCGGTACACCTGCTCACCTACCTCGATGAATTCCGGCACCAGGGCCGCCCCCGCCGCTTCGAGCACGCGCAGGGTTTGGGTCATGATTTCGGGGCCGATGCCGTCGCCGGTGGCGACTGTGATGGGAACGGGGAGGTGCATATACGCGGGGTTTACACGGGGTTTGAAAAGGACCAGGCCAGCGGCCCGACCGGGCTGCTGCCGGGCCAAAGGTAGGACTACTTTTTAATTTAATAGCTTTACTATTGCAAAAAATAGTAAGTTTGTACCGCGTTTGGTTGCCGCCTCGTTTTTGGCCGTTTCCGGCCCCGGCTGGCGGCTTTTCAGCGGCTGGCGGCCCGTCCCATTGCGGGCGGTGTTTTTCTCCCGCTTCACCATTTCCCCCTTTTTCCATTCTGTATGGATGCGCACGCACTGCTAACCAACCTCACCAACCCCACCCTGCTGTTTTTCGGCCTCGGCCTGCTGGCCACCGCCCTGAAGAGCGACCTGGAAATTCCGCCCACTTCCGTCAAATTCATTTCACTGTACCTGCTGTTCGCCATCGGCTTCAAGGGCGGGCAGGAGCTGGCCCACAGCCCATTCAGCGCCGAAATCATCTACTCGCTGGGCTTTGGCCTGCTCATTGCCGGCCTGATTCCGCTCTACACGTTTTTCATCCTCAAGCGCCAGCTCAGCCCCGCCGATGCCGGGGCCATCGCGGCGGCCTACGGCTCGGTGAGCGCCGTCACCTTCGTGTCGGCGGTGTCGTTTCTCGAAGCTCAGCAGGTGGGCTTCGGCGGGCACATGGTGGCCGTTATGGCCCTGATGGAGGCCCCCGCCATCATCGCCGGCGTGGTGCTGATGAAACGCTTCGAGGCCCCCTCGCCCGACGAGCCGCGGCCCGGCCTGGGCGCGGTCGCGCACCACGCCTTCACCAATGGTAGCGTGCTGTTGGTGCTCGGCAGCCTGATTATCGGCCTGGTCGCCGACACCAAGCAGGCCGACGGCATCAAGCCCTTCACCACCGACCTGTTCAAAGGCTTTCTAGCCATTTTCCTACTGGAGATGGGCATGGTCACGGCCCGGCGCTTCGCCGCGTTCCGGCGCTACGGCAGCTTCGTGACGGCTTTTGCCGTGCTTGTGCCTCTATTTAACGGCTGCTTAGTAGCCGCCGCCAGCCATTTGGTCACCGACAGCGTGGGCAACCGTTTCCTGTTCGCCATCCTGGCGGCCAGCGCATCCTACATTGCCGTGCCGGCCGCCATGCGCCTGGCCGCGCCCCGCGCCGACCCCGGCCTGTACTTACCCATGGCCTTGGGGGTCACGTTTCCCCTGAACATCACCGTGGGCCTGCCGCTGTACTTGGCCATCGTGCAGCATTCGTAAGGGTCAGGCAGGCGAAATGGTTGGGCGATTTCGGCGTTGCTGAACGCGTGCTCGAAGCTGGCAACGAAACAAGAGGCGCGGGCCATCGTCCGCACGCAGCACCCTGACGAGGGCCAGTGTCCCGAGTGATTTTGCTCGACGCGCGCCTACCCGTGCAGGACGGCTTTGAATTTCTCGAAGCCCGCCCGCAACGCAGCATTGCGCCCAACTTGTACTGTTGGTTAAAAGGAAAGCAAGAACCAACCGCCGCGTATAAACAAGCTGATGAACTATTTTTGTCGACAAGAGTTTAAACAGCGAATGAAGCGACTGACAGGTTATTTGGAGTGCCTGCACCGCCCTGAAACGGGCACGATGGTGGTTCGCTGGTTGCGCGATGTTACCCCGGCCGAAATGCGTACGAGCTACGAGTACTTGCTGGTGGAGGCACAGGGGCTCGCCTCCCGGTTCTGGCTGCTCGACATTCGGCGGCGCAACAACGAAGACCCGGAAACGGCGCAGTGGCTCATCGACGACTACATGCCCAAGCTAGCGGGTCTGTTTGGCGGGCCGTCCTTTCTGGCCTACCTGCTCTCGCCCGCGCATCTGATGCGCGTGGACGACCACACAGTGAGCATTCAGCACGTCGCACAGTTGCAGCGGTCGGTACACGTCGCACTGTTCACTGAAGAGGGCGCGGCGAATGAGTGGCTGGTGCAGCAAGCCGGCAAATAAGCAAAGGCCGCTCAGGCCTGAACTGCATCGGTCAGTCACTCCAACTTTTGCCGGGATTGCTCCCGATCTGCACGCTGATGGCAAGCGGGTCGACTGAGGTGGTCCATTTACGCTGGACAGTTTAGGGCGTTAGTTTGAAGAAACTGTTGATGAGTGTGATAGGGTGTCTGGAAGTCGATGCTGGAGTGCCGCCGCTCGTGGTTGTAGTAGTCAAAATAGTCGGCGATGCTGGCCTGCGTGTCGGCCAGGTCGGCGAAAACGGGCCGCTCGCGTAGTTCGAACACTTCGGTTTTAAGGCGGGACCACAGGCACAAAAACTTTTAGCCGGTTTTCAGCCTGGGCGTTGTCGTAGCAGTCGCCGCGGCGGCTCTGCGAGCGCACGGCCCCATGGTCGTGCAGCAGCTTTCGGTACGCATTGCCGCCGTACTACCCGCCGCGGTCCGAGTGCACGAGCAGGCCCGGCGTCGGCGGTTGGGACCAAAAAGCCCGTTGCAAGGCACGGGTCACCAGTGGGGTGGTCCAGTAAAAACGGACAGTGAGCTAAAGGTAGGGTTGATTGGAGTTCCTGTTCAAATTGGTGAGGCGAGCGGTAACGCAGGGCCGAGTGGCGGCGGTCGAGGTTGAAGTAGGAGTCGGAGA
>JANXMN010000561.1 GCA_025354605.1 Hymenobacter sp.
CGATGGCGATATCGCTGGTCAGGAAATTAAAGAAACCCATAGCGTTAGCTGCAATTAGGCGGAACCCGGATTGGTGGCCGGGCAGAATAATGCGCAAAGGTACGGAAGGTTTGGGCCGGGTTCCGTCATAAGGTTTGGGCCGCGTTCTGTCATTGCGAGCGCAACGCAGTGGAGCGCGGCAATCCTTCCTCCCGAAGCGACCAGCCTTGGAATGTGACCAGCCCATTTCAAAACAAAAGCCCCGACTCTTGCGCTGAGTCGGGGCTTTTCACATCATCAGGTTGGTCGCTCCAAGAGGAAGGATTGCTTCGTCGTTCCTCCTCGCAATGACAATCAGCCCCTTCACTAGTGCTTGAAATGCCGCACACCCGTGAGCACCATGGCCATGCCTAGCTCGTCGGCGGCGCGAATGCTGTCGGCATCCTTGATGGAGCCGCCGGGCTGCACCACGGCGCGGATGCCGGCGGCCCCGGCAATCTCCACGCAGTCGGGGAAGGGGAAGAAGGCGTCGGAGGCCATCACGGCTCCGTGCAGGTCGAAGCCAAAGGCGCGGGCTTTCTCGATGGCCTGGCGCAGGGCATCCACGCGCGAGGTCTGGCCCACGCCGGAGGCCAGCAGCTGGCCGGCGCGGGCCAGCACGATGGTGTTGCTCTTGGTGTGCTTGCAGATTTTGCCGGCAAACACCAACGCCTCGGTTTCTTCGGCCGTGGGGGCCGACTGGCTGACGACGCGGAAGTCATCGGCCGACTCAGTCTGCCGGTCGGCATCCTGCTCGATGATGCCGTTGAGCAGGGTTTTCACCTGTTTGGCCGGAAACTCAACCGGCTTCTGCGTGAGCAGAATGCGGTTTTTCTTGCTTTGCAGCACGGGCAGGGCTTCAGCGGCGTAGCCGGGCGCAATAAGTACCTCGAAAAACAGCTGGTTGAGCTCGGCGGCGGTGGCAGCGTCGACTTCCTGGTTCACGATGATGACCCCACCGAAGGCGGAGGTTGGGTCGCAGCTCAGAGCGTTCAGGTAGGCTTCGCGCAGCGTAGCGGCCTGGGCTACACCACAGGCATTGGTGTGCTTGAGGATGGCGCAGGCGGGCTCACCGTTGGTGAATTCGGCCATCAGGGCCACGGCCGCATCCACGTCGACGAGGTTGTTGTAGCTGAGCTGCTTGCCGTGGAGCTGGTCGAACAGGGCGGTCAGGTCGCCGTAGAAAGTGCCGGCCTGATGGGGGTTCTCGCCGTAGCGCAGCGGCGTGGACGCTCCGCTTAATGAAGAATGAGGAATGAGGAATGAGGAATTCTCAGCCCCCAATTCTTCATTCTTCATTCCTAATTCTTCATTAAGTGCAGCGCCAGGAGCGAAGTATTTCGCGATTTCGGTGTCGTAGTGCGAGGTGGCAGCGAAAGCGGCGGCAGCGTAGTGGCGGCGGTCCTCCAGGTCGGTGCTGCCGTTTTTGACGGTCAGCAGTTCGGTGATGGCGGCGTACTGGTCGCGGCTGCTCACCACGAGTACGTCGCGGTAGTTTTTGGCGGCGGCGCGCAATAGCGAGATGCCGCCGATGTCAATTTTCTCAATAACGTCCTGCTCCTCGGCCCCGCTGGCCACCGTTTCCTCGAACGGATAAAGGTCGACCACCACCAGGTCGATGGGCGGGATGGCGTGCTGCTCGGCTTCGGCGAGGTCGCCCGCATCGTGCCGACGGTGCAGAATACCCCCGAACACCTTGGGATGCAAGGTTTTCACGCGCCCGCCAAATACTTCTGGAAAACCAGTGAGGTCTTCCACGGCGGTTACTTCCGCCCCTTCATCTTCCAGAAATTTCTGGGTGCCGCCCGTCGAATACAGCGTGACGCCGTGCTGGCGCAGCACCTGCACCAGGGGCGCGAGGCGGTCTTTGTGGTACACGGAAAGCAGCGCGGCGCGAATGGGACGGGACGACATAAAACGGGCGGTTTGAGGAGGCACGATTGCCGGCACAAAGCTACGTCCGCCCCCCCGGCGGCCGGGCCGGGGCCGGTGTTACCGAATTATTACCACCGCTTGGTTTTACCCACCGGCATATCCATTGTTCAGCACTGTTTGCACCGGATGTGACTAAAACGTAAGTCCTGCAACTTATTCACTGGCCACCAACATCGTCGCGGTCCCTAAATTTGAGCATGCGATACATACTGGCGGGTCTTCTTACTCTTCCATTCGGTTGGTTGGTTTTCCGGCTGTTGTACCTGCACGTTTTCGGCATCCACACCACAGGTACTGTTGTCGAGCTGTTAAGAAATGTTTCGACGGAAGGCCAGGATACGTTCACGCCGGTAGTAGCCTTCACGACGGCGCAAGGAGAATCGATTGTTGTTAAAAGCGCCCTTGGCACTCAGGAAGCCCGCGATTACTTCCGAATCGGTGGCCAAGTCGATATTCGCTATTCCGCTCATAACCCCCGTTTTTTCGCCATTGGCGGATATGATGTTAGCCTGCTGCTGGTCGTCGGATTATTAACTGCCGGAGTGGTTGGTTTCATCTGTTACTGAAACTGTCATCGACGCCTAGCTATCTGCTTTGGGGAAATAAAGTCTGGACTGCCTTCCCTTTTTCGGATGCTGCCACTGGCCCGAACACCGCACCAGCTTATCAAGTATAGCCAGTGCTTGTTCACTCTTCTACTCATGGCCATTCGTCCCCTTATTACCCCAGTAGCTTTTGCCGCAACAGTTGCCGCAGCCGCTGGTTCAGCCAACGGCAGTACTTACCCGGCCTTTCCCGCCACACCCGCCGGGGCCGAAGCCGCCGCCGCCCGGCTGGCCCCGCGCTTGTTCGAGCAGGCCGCAGCGGCCGACGTGGAAGGCGGCTTCCCCACGGAGTCGTTTGCCGACTTGGCCGCCGCCGGGCTGCTCGCGGTGGCGCTGCCGGCCGCGCTGGGCGGGGCCGGGCTCGATGCGCCGGCTGCCACGCTGCCGCTGCTGCGGGTACTGCAAAGCATCGGGCGCGGCAACCTTGCCGTGGGCCGCGTGTATGAAGGCCACCTGAACGCGCTGCTGCTCATCCAGCAGTTGGGCAGCCCGGCACAGGTGGCGCGCTACGCGGCCGAGGCCCGGGCCGGGCACCTGTTCGGCGTCTGGAACACGGAGGACCCGGCCGAGGGTGTGCATCTCGAAACCCTGCCTAATGGCCGCTACCGCCTGCGGGGGGCCAAAACTTTCGCCTCGGGGGCCGGGCACCTCACGCGCCCGCTCATCACGGGGGCGCTGCCGGAGGGGCGCGGCTGGCAGCTGTTCGTGCTGCCCGCCGATGCGCGGCCGCCGGCCCTCGACCGCTCGTTCTGGCAGCCGCTGGGCATGCGGGCCACGGCCAGCTTCCGGGCCGACCTCATCGGGCTGGAACTGGCGGCCGACGACCTCATCGGCCCGCCCAATGCCTACTACCAGCAGCCGGCTTTCAGCGGCGGGGCCATCCGGTTTGCGGCCGTGCAGCTGGGCGGGGCCGAGGCAGTGTTTGAAGAAACCAGAAATTTCCTGCGCGGCCTGGGCCGCACCGATGACCCCTACCAGCGCCAGCGCCTGGGCGAAATGGCCCTGCGGCTGGAAAGCGGCCGGCAGTGGGTACGGGGGGCAGCTGAGCACGCCGCCCGGCCCGGGGCCACCACGCCCACCGGAGCCGAAGCCACCGTGGCCTACGCCAACATGATGCGCACCGCCATCGAAAGCATCTGCCTTAACCTGCTGCGCCTGGCCGAGCGCTGCGTGGGCGCGCGCGGCCTGCTGCGGCCCCAGCCCTTCGAACGCCTGCACCGCGACCTGACCCACTACCTGCGCCAGCCCGCCCCCGATGCTGCTCTGGCCGATGTGGGCCGCTTCGTGCTGGAAGGGAAAGATTTTGCTGACTTGCCCAGCCCGCCAACCGGAGCGAACCAGTAAAGGCGGCATCCGTAGCCGGACCAGTTCCACTGCTATCAACCCTGAGCCTGCCTTGTCCGAAACCCTGCTTCCTTTTGCCAACTACCCCGTGCGCCCCGCCAGCTTTGCCGCTGGCCTGGGCGCCACGGTTGTGGTGGCCCCGCACCCCGACGACGAGGCCCTGGGCTGCGGTGGGCTGCTGGCCCTGCTGCACCAACTGGGCCAGCCCACGGCGGCCGTGCTGGTGAGCGACGGCAGTATGTCGCACCCGCATTCCCAGGCATTTTCGCCCGCGGCCCGGGCGGCAGTGCGCGCGGCCGAATTCCGCCACGCCCTCACGCTGCTCGGCGCCGATGCGCGCGAGCCGCTGCTGCTGCAGCTGCCCGACGGCCGCGTGCCCGCCCACGCCGGGGAACCGGGCTTTTGGCCGGCCGCAGAGCAGTTGCGGGCGTTTCTGCAGCAGCAGGAAGCCGCCACGGTGCTGGTGCCCTGGCGGCGCGACCCCCACCCCGACCACCGCGCCACCGCCGCCTTAGTGCAGGCCGCGCTGGCGGGCCTGCCGCGTCCGCCGCGCTGTCTCGAATACGTGGTATGGGCCTGGGAGCGCGCCGCCCCCGCCGACCTGCCCACGGCTGCCGACGGGGTATGCGGCTTCCGGCTCGACGTGTCGGCGGCGGTAGAACGCAAGCAGCGCGCCATTGCGGCGCACCGCTCGCAGGTTGCGCCGGGCGTGTTCGCCGACGACCCTGGCGGCTTTCTGCTGGCCCCGGCCATGCTGGCTCACTTTGCCGGGCCTTATGAAGTCTATTTTGAAGCGGCCCTGCCCGAAACCACGCCATGAACCAGCACCAGCCCGACAGCCTTCCCCCGGACTATTTCGACCACGTGTACGCGGCCAACCGCGACCCCTGGGGCTTCGAAACCAGCCCCTATGAGCGGGAGAAGTACGATGCCACGGTAGCAGCCCTGCCGCGCCCGCGCTACGCCAAAGCCTTCGAAATCGGCTGCTCGCTGGGGGTGCTCACGGCGCAACTGGCCCTGCGCTGCGGCCACCTGCTGGCAGTGGACGTAAGCGAGGCCGCACTGGCCCAGGCGCGGGCGCGCTGCACCGAACTGCCGCAGGTCGAAATCCGCAACCTGCGCGTACCCGAGGAGTTTCCCAGCCAGCGCTTCGACCTGATTGTGCTCTCGGAAGTGGGCTACTACTGGTCGCCGGCCGACCTGGCCCGGGCGGCCGACCAACTGCTGGCAGGCCTGAATTCCGGCGGCCAGCTGCTGCTGGTGCACTGGACGCCCCGGGTCCACGACTACCCCCTGACCGGCGATGAGGTGCACGACTTTTTCCTTCTCAAAGCCGCCTCCGGTGGGCCACTGCGCCACCTCACCGGCCAGCGCCACGAAACGTACCGCCTCGACCTGTTTGAAAGAAACTGAGGCACCCAGCAGGTAATTTCTTATTGGCGAGCTAGAGCCGTTTGGAAGTCATTGTACAGCGTTAAAGCTGCTCTAATGCACGCCTGGCTGCTCTTCAACAAGCCCGGCGCTGCTGCTAAGCACCGGCAGCACCGTCAGGGCCTCAGATAGCGGCACCTGATTGAGCGCCAGGCTGGGGCTATGCTGCAAGGCCCACTCCCACAGCTCGCCGAACGTGGGTGCCTGCTTCAGCTGCGCCAGCACGGCAGCCGCGGGCAAGGCCAGGCGAGTCAGCAGCGCCTCCGTTTCAATCCCGGCCTGCCCATCCCGGCAGGCGCGGAGCTGGCGGCGCAGCTGCCACCGTCGGGCGAGCTGCACGGGGTTGTCCACGAGGGGCTCGCGCTGCTGCTGGTTCAGGTGCTGCCACTCGCGCAGCTGCCACGACAGACCCACTTCCACGCGCCCATCGCGGCGGGCCGAGGTGAGGACCTGCACGCGCGGACTATGCCGCAGCGCCAGGTCGTGGCGGTGCAGCAGCCGGCACAGGGCCTCATCTTCGAGGTAGCGCACTTCGGGCAGGCCGCCCACCTGCCGGTAGGCGCGGGCCGTGAGGGCCAAGCTGGCCCCGAAATGCTGGTGGTGGCGCGGCCACGGGTCGGTGGGCGCGGGGTCGAGCTGGTCTTCGAGGCGGGCACAGAGCAGGCGGTAGGTGGTATCGCGCTGCTGGATGTGGTGCAATCCGGCCAGCGTGGGGCAGGTGGGTGGCGCGGCCGCTTCAGCATCCGTCAGAATCCGGCCGCCCACGGCGTCGGCCCCGGCCGCTATTTCGGCCTGCGTGGCCGCCAGCCAAGTGGCGGCCACCCGCGTGTCGGCATCGGTGCTGGCGATGAGGCCGGCCAGCTGGCCCACCTGCTCAAGGCGGGCACCGGCCTCATCCATCAGCAGGCGGCGGGCACAGCCGACGTGGGCGTGCTCCGTTTCCAGGTACAGCTCGGCCACGTGCAGGGCTAGGCGCGGAAACTGCCGGGCCAGCTGGCGTACCCGGGCAGCCGTGTCGTCCTGGCAATTATTGGCCAGCACCAACACCTCAAAGCTGTCGGCGGGCAGCGCCTGGCCCTGCAAATCGGTTTGGGCGGCCAGGGCGGCCACGGTGGCGGGCAAGTGGTCGGCCTCGTTGCGGGCCGGGATGATGACGCAGGCCCGCAGCCCGGCCCTGGGCGGGGGCAGCTGCGCGCGCAAAGCGGCCGCGCAGGCCGCGCGGGGAGTTGGCACCCCCGGCAGCAGGGCGACGGAAGCGGTAGTTTCATGAGCCGCCAGAAAGCGGGCGGGGGCAGCGTGGTCCATCGGCCGGTGTACGCCGGCGCGGGCGAAAGGATAAAGCCCAGCTTAGTTCCTGCTCCGCTTCGGCTTCGTTGCCCACCGGCTGAGCAGTATCCCGCGTCATTTCAGCCGCGTCTTTCGCCCTAGGCAGCGCACAAAAAAGCCTCTGCCGGAATCAGCAGAGGCTTTTTAATCTTCGGGGGCGACCACGCTAGAACGCCTCGCCGATGGCAAACAGGATGCCCGGGGCGCTGCCCGTACCGCCGGCATAATCGAGGCGCAGGTTCACCCGGTCGCGGCGGATGAAGCGGTAGCGGATGCCCGCCCCACCGGCATATTTGGTGTCGCCCAGGGCGAATTTGTCGATGTAGTTGTTCACGTTGCCCACGCCGCCGAAAATGGCCGCATCAATTCGTCCAATCAGATTCCGGCGAATCTCAGCCTGGAACATAATCATCTGCCGGTCGCGGAAGCGCTGCTCGTAAATGCCGCGCAGCAGGTTGGCGTTGTTATAAAGCGTGCCGCCCAGGTTGGCCCCGAGGCCGGCTAGCTCGCGAAACGGCACGTCGCCGGTGTGGAACTGCCCCAGGAACTGGGTGGCCAGAATGGTGCGGTTCGAGCCCAGCGGCTGGAAGTGGCGGGCGTCAAGCTGGTAGCGCACGAAGCGGTAGTCGGAGCCCAGGCCGGTGCCGTTGAAGGTCGCGCTGAAATCGAGCAGGTTACCATTGTAGGCGGCCAGGGGCACGTCGCGCGTGTCGTAGGTGATGACCGGGCCAAGGCCCGACACGCGGGTAGCATAACGCTCACGGGCCGTCAGACGTGTTTCGTACTGAAAGATGCTCGGGCGCGAGTCGTCGGTGGTTTTGGCGGCCGCCGTCACATCGTTGATGTTGGTGAAGCGGTACAGCGCGCCGAAAAACAGCTTCGGAGCAATCTGCTTTTGCAGGCGCTGGTTGATGATAAAGAGATTATACTCCGTCTTCGACTCATCGGCACTGAGCGTGTTTGGCCCCTTGCCGTAGTAATAGAGCAGGATTTTGTAGGCGCTGATTTCCCCGTTCAGGTAATACTTCTCGCCCGGCGTATACACCGAATGCACCAGCTGCAGAAGCGACTGACCTTCGGTGGTGGTCCAGTATTGCAGGCGGGCATTGGAGGGGCGCGTCAGGGTATCGGCGGTGAACCGGCCGCTCAGCAGCCCGCCCAGGCCATAGCCAAAGCCCGTTTCAGCTTGGTAGAAAATAACCGGTATCGGCAGCAGCGTGAGGGTTTTGTTCTTGCCGAGCTGGCCAAACGACTTGGTGCTGCGGGGCTGCAGGCGGCTGGCCAGCGGGCCCAGGCCCGGGGCCGGAGCCGCTACGATGGCCGAATCAGAAGGGATAATGGGCGTAGCAGCGGCCGAGAAAGCCAGCCCGGGCAGCAGCAGGGCTGCGAGAGAAAAACGCATGAGTCAGTGAGTGAATAACGAATGAATTGCCCTATCAACGGCGGAAGGCTGCTTACGGTTGGCGGGCCGCTTGCCAGGCACTGTGGCAACCCGCCCCGGCAGCCCTCTGCCCAGCGCTATTCCTCAATCAGCAAGCGCTTTACCACCTGGTCACGGCCCAGATATTCGGCGACCACCGCGGGCACGTCGGCGGGGCGTACGTTGCCGTAGGCCACGCCGTCCGGATACACCACCAGCGCCGCGCCCTCGCCTTTTTTGCAGTCATGGCACAGGTCGAGGCAGTTGCAAATCTGCACCCGTACGCGCTGCCGCTCGCCGCCCATCAGCAGCTTCTTCAGCCCTTGCAGCTTCAGCTCTTTTTTCAGGGCTTTGGCCACGGCCTCCCCTACCCCTGACTTTTGGTTGGTGCACACAAACAGGCGGCGGACTTTCAGCATCATGCCCGTCAAACGCAGGCGCAGCGCGGGTGTTGCGGCGGCCGGGGGGCTCTTCAGGCAGTGGGAAGTTGCCGGCATGCCATGCTGAGCTTGTCGAAGCATCTCTACCACAATAGCAAAGGATTACTTCCACGGTAGAGATGCCTCACTGCGTTCAGCATGACGTTCTTTTTTTCGATTATTCTCCACTCCCCCCGCCTACCGCCCGTGCCAGTGGCGGTTTTGCAGCTTGTAGGCGGCCAGCTCGCGGTTCGACCACAGAGTCTGGTAAATCTGCTGGTCGTGCAGCAGCTGGGGGTCTTTTTCCATCTGGGCGAGCAGCTGGTGCAGCAATTCGGCCGTCTCTTCCTTCAGCGAGTAGTACATCCAGTTGTCGAGCCGGCGCACGTTCACTAAACCTGCATTCTTCAGGTACGATAATTGGCGACTGGTTTTGGTCTGGGTGAAATCGAGCACCTGCTCAAGGTCGGCCACCACCATTTCGTGGTTGCGCCACAGCAAATGCAGGATGCGCAGGCGGCTTTCATCGCCCAACGATTTAAAAAGTTGTTGCCCAAAAGCAACCGTGAAATGTTTCAAGCGCATCTGCTGTCTGGGAAGGGAGTTCCGCCCTTCGTTCGTTCACCTGCCAAAGGTATCAATGGTCCCGCAGCCGGGGTCGTATATTTGTTTTTCCGCCAGTTACCTATGTCTGATTTCCTGCGCCTTCGGGGCTTCTCCGTTTTTATTGCCGCCTTTCTGCTCAGCCTGCTGCTGGCCGCGCCCGGCGCGCATGCCCAGGGCAAGCGCAAAATCATCCAGTTCACGGGCATTGTGGCCACCGGCGACAGCCTGCTCGGGGTGCCTGGGGCCAGCGTGTACGTACCCAAGGCCGGCCGGGGCACGGCCTCCAACATCTATGGCTACTTTTCGATGGCCGTGCTGGCCGGCGACAGCATCGTGATTCGCTCACTGGGCTACGCCAACCAAACCATCGTCATCCCCAAGGATTTCCAGCGCCAGAGCTATTCCGTTATCGTGCAGCTCAAGGAAGATGCCACCGTGCTGCCCGAGGTGCGCGTATTTCCCTATACCACCGAGCGCGACTTCAAAAAGGCCTTTCTGGCCCTGCGCCTGCCCACCGAGCGCGGCAGCGCCGCCGCCGACAACCTCAACCAGGAGCTGATGAACCGGATTTTCCGCACCCAGCCCATCGGGGCGGTGGCTAACTTCCGCAACACCATGACCAGCCAGCAGCTCGATTACGACCGCAAAATGGGCATCGCTCCCAACCAATATTCCAATAACCCGCTGCTTAATCCTTTCAGTTGGCTGCAACTTATCCAGCAGGTGAAAAAAGGCGAGTTCAAGAAAAAAAATAACAACGACGATTACTAGCCGATGCCGCCGATTTTGGCAACCCGTAGCGGCGCTTCCAGTTTATACAACGTTTGACCGCTGTTTAACTCTATGGATACCAACCTTCCCGTTACGGATAAGCCCCGCGTTGTTATTGTGGGCTGTGGCTTTGGCGGCCTGCGTCTCGCCCAAGCCCTGCGCAAAGCCCCCGTGCAGGTGGTGGTGGTCGACCGCAACAACTACCACAACTTTCAGCCGCTGCTGTACCAGGTAGCCACCGGGGCCCTCGAAGCAGATAGCATCGCGTATCCCATCCGCAAGATTTTCGCGGGCCAGGCGAACCTCTTCTACCGGATGGCCGACGTGGAGCGTATCGACCCGGCTACCAACACGCTGACCACCAACGTGGGCGACATTCGCTACAACCATCTGGTGCTGGCCACCGGCTCGCTCACCAATTTTTTCGGCCTGGAGAGCATCGAGCGCAACGCGATGCAAATCAAGAGCATTCCGAACGCGCTGAACCTGCGCAGCTTCATTTTCCAGAACTTCGAGAAAGCCCTGCTCACCAGCGACCCCGCCGAGCGGCAGGCCCTGCTCAACATCGTGGTGGTGGGCGGCGGCCCGACCGGAGTAGAAATCAGCGGCTCGCTGGCCGAGATGCGCCGGCACGTACTGCCCAAAGACTACCCCGAGCTGGACCTGCAAACCATGCAGATTTTCCTGGTCGAGGCCGGGCCGGCACTGCTCGGGCCGATGTCGCCGGCTTCGCAAACCGATGCCAAACGCTACATGGATGAGTTGGGCGTGCAGGTACGCCTCAACACGGCCATCAAGGGCTACGAGCAGGGCCGGGCGTACTATTCCGACTCGGAGTTTATTCCGACTGCCAACCTGGTGTGGGCCGCTGGCGTGAACGGGGCCGAAGTACCGGGCCTGCCCACCACAGCCGTGACGCGCAACAAACGCCTCACCGTGAACCAGTGGAATCTGGTAGCCGGCCAGACCAATGTTTTCGCCATCGGCGACTTGGCGCACATGGTTACCGACGACATGCCCCAGGGCCTGCCCATGCTGGCCCCTGTGGCCCAGCAGCAGGCCGACCACTTAGCCGCCAACCTGTTGCGCCTGCTGCGCGGCGAATCACCCCGTGATTTCGTGTACAACAACAAGGGCTCAATGGCCATCGTGAGCCGCAACAAGGCCGTGGTCGACTTGCCCGGAAACATTCATTTCCGGGGCTTTTTCGGCTGGCTTACCTGGCTGTTCGTGCACCTGCTCACGCTGGTGGGCTTCCGTAACAAAGTCGTGGCGCTGGTCGACTGGGCCTTCAGCTACTTCAACAGCGACCAGGCCCTGCGCCTCATCATCCGGCCCTTTCGCCGCGAGGATATACAGGAGGACCCCGGCAAGCAGCACGCCGAACACCTGACGGCGACGCCTGAATACATGGCCACCCCGCCGGCTATTCAAACGCCTGTCAACGGGTAATCCAGGGCAGCCGGCCGACCTGAAATAGGCCGACACAAGTAAACTGGTATTCTAAAAAACGTCATGCTAAACGCAGTGAAGCATCTTTACCGCAATAGTAAAATTGATTACTGCTGCGGTAGAGATGCTTCACTGCGTTCAGCATGACGTTCATAATCCTAACGGGTTATTCGTCTCGATTTCCTGCAACCGTAGCCCCTACCCCACCGGGCCGGCTACTACGGTTTGCAGGTCGGCGGGGCTGAGGTATTGCTGCGCCAGCTGCTGCAGGGTGGCGGCATCGGCGGCATCGGTTTGCTGCACGAACTGCTCGAAGTAATCGGCCGGCAGGCCCAGAAACACTAGGCTCTTGTACTTATCGCACTGCTCGAACACGGTCGACAGCTCATTGGCAAACTTGCCTAGCAGGTAGCTTTTCACCGTTTCCAGCTCCTCGGCCGGAATGGGTTCCTCCTGCAGGCGGCGCAGTTCGGCTTCAATTTCGCGCACGGCAAAACCGGCGCTTTCGCCCTTCACATCGGTGCCAATAACCAGTGAGGTGCCGTACTCGCGCGGGGCCACGCTGGCGTAGATGCCATAGGTGAGGCCCTTATCTTCGCGAATGTTGCGCATCAGGCGCGAGCCGAAGTAACCGCCCAGCACGTTAGTCAGCAGCTTCAGGCGGTGGGTGTCGGGGTGAGTGGGCGCGGGCCAGGGCCGGCCCAGCCGGATGGAAGCCTGCAAGCTGCCCGCCATCACCACGTGGTCGGGGGCCGTGGGGACAGCTATGGTCAGCACCGGGCCGGCGGGCAGCAGCGCGGGCGCGGCGGGCACTACGCCCCCAAAAGCCTGCGCCACCACGTCGCGCTCGGCCGCCACGTCGCCGCACAGAAACAGCTCGGCCCCGGCCAGCGACCAGGCGGCCCGGTGGAAGTCGCGGGCCTGCTCGGCGGTCAGGCCCTGGTAAGCCGCCTCATCGAAGGGCCGCCCGTAGGCCGTGTCGGCGCCGAACAGAAGCTCGTTGAAGCGCTCGGTGGCGAGGTAGCTGGTCTTTTTGCGCTCGACGCGCACGTTCTGAATGGTGCGGGTTTTCAGCTGCTGCAACTCCTCGTCCGGAAACGAGGGATTGGTGAGCACGTCGAGCACCAGGGGCAGCAGTAGCGGCAGGTGGCGCGTGAGGCAATAAAGCGTGAGCGTGGCGCGGTCGAATCCGGAGTCGCATTCCAGCGAAGCGCCGTAGAAAGCTACTTCGTCGGCAATCTGGCGGGCGGTGCGGGTGGCGGTGCCTTCCAGCAGCATGCGCGCCGTGATGGAGGCCAGGCCCGGCACCGGCTCGGCCAGCTTGCCGGCGCGCAGCACGGCCTGCAGGCGCACTACGGGCTGGGCAGCATTGGCCAGCACGTGCAGGCGCGCCCCGCCGGGCAGGGTCAGCACCTCGGCGGCGGGCAGGGTGACGCGGGCCAGGGGGTGCACGGGCGGGGCAAGGGTACGGTCGAGCATTGTTTGATT
The DNA here is from genome assembly GCA_025354605.1 of Hymenobacter sp. Lineage (GTDB taxonomy): Bacteria > Bacteroidota > Bacteroidia > Cytophagales > Hymenobacteraceae > Hymenobacter. The sequence goes on from JANXMN010000561.1 coordinate 12,816, forward strand.
TGTTGGTGTGCTGATGGATTGATGGGTTGATTCGTTGCTGTGCTACTAAATTATTGATGGCTGCTAACGGACTGGTAGCGGTGGTGGCGTAATGCAAAACGTCATGCCAGAGCAATCCAGCATGACGTTATAATCAGCATATTAGCACATTAATTCATCAGCAAAGCAGCCTTAGTTCGAGGGCACGTCGCCGGTGGTGCCGCCGGCCCCGTTCTCGTCGAACGCCTCGGCCAGCTTGTTGAAGTTGAAGTGCAGGCCGATGCGAATGGTTTGGGCCAGGGGGTTGTTTTTCGAGCCGCTGCCGGTGGGTACCAGGTAGGTACCATCGATGCCGAACACCTGGTAGCGGATGCCCAGGCCCAGGCTCACATACTGGCGGTCGCCCTTGTCGGGGGCTTCGTAGAAGTAGCCGCCGCGGGCGTACAGCAGGTCGTTGTAGTTGTATTCGAGGCCGGTAGACAGCACCACTTCGCGCAGCTCCTCCTTAAAGCCGCCCGGCGCATCATTAAATGAGCTGAACAGCGTACTCACAATGCTCTGGTTGCTGCGATTAGCGTTTTCGGCATCGACGCGAGTCTTCTGCGTGGCAAGGTTGGCGTTGTCGAGGGTTTCGTAATAGGGCGAAGGCACCAGCAGCTTACTGGCATCGAACACCAGCGAGATTTTGTTGTACTGGTCGATTTCGCGGGTAATTGCCGTACCTAATTTGAGCGTAGTAGGCAGAAAACTGGGATTTTTGGGGTCGTTATAAGTCATCTTATTGCCCAGGTTCAACAGCGAGCCCCCCAGGGCCAGGTTGTACACGCCCGTACCAATGGTCAAATCCTTGTGGTAGTACGCGCCGAGGTCGACGGCCACCGACTGGCCGGGTTTGGCATCGTTGCCGCCGGCCGCCCCCACCAGGTTGGAGCGAATGTAGCGGGCCGACGCGCCCACGCCAAAATTGTCGGTCAACTGCAGGCCGTACGATACCGCCAGGGCGTACTCTTTGGGGCTGAACGAGCCGTTGGGCAGGTTTTGGGAGTTGCGGTAGTCGATGCTGCCCAGGTCGAAATACAACATCGACACGCCGAAGGCCGAGCGCGCCCCTACCTTGGCATAGCCCGAGAGGTAGGAAATGCTCATGTCGTCGGTGATGTTGCGCAGCCAGGGCGAGTACGACACGGCCACCGAGTATTTGAAGGGCACGAAGCCCAGCTTACCCGGGTTGAAATAGGTGGCGTTGGCATCAGGCAAGGTCGCCACGCCGGCATCGCCCAGGGCCGAGGACCGCGCATCGGGGGCCAGGGTGAGGATGGGTACCGCCGTGGTGATGGTGTGTGGGTTGTCCGAAGTCTGGGCCTGAGCCGAAACCGCCGATACCATTAAAATGGCTGCCAGAGCCGTGCGCGAGCGCAAAAAAGAGAATTGCATAAGCAGAAACGATTGGACCGGACGCGACCCGGACGCAAAGAAACGCGGATTTGGCTGATTAGTTGAGGATGACAAGCTTTTCGTATTTCGAGGCCACGGCCTGGGTGCGCTGCGAGCGCACCGTGAGCCGATACACGTACACGCCCCGCGCCAGCGGGTCGTCAAAATCGTCGCGGCCGTTCCAACTCAGGCTGCGCTGGTGGCCCTCGGTGCTCGCTACCGTGCTGCTGAGCGTGCGCACCAGATGGCCGGCAATGGTGAAAATCTGCACCTGTACGTCGAGGTTGTCGGGTTCGGCCCCGGCCTGGTTGTGGTCGAAGAAGAACGTAGTGGAGTGAGCAAACGGATTGGGGTAGTTCAGCACATGGTCGAGGGCCAGCTTCTCGTCGTGGGCCACCACGAACTCAATCGTGCGCTCGGCCGAGTTGTTGTAAGTATCCCAGGCTTTGAGCGTTATCGAGTGCGGCCCCGCTGCCAGCTCCTTGAACAGGTTGTTGACCTTGCCCCGGGTGAAGTCGCCCACGTTGGAGAGGTAGCTTTCGTTGAGCACCAGCAGCTTTTCGGGGTTGTGGTCGAGCACGGCCGTGATGTCGTGCCCAATGCCCGCCCCGGTGGTGTTGATGCCGCTGTCGTCGTGCAGGCTGCCCAACAGCGTGGTGTTCTGGGCGGTGAGCCCACCGAAGGCAAACTGGTCGTTGTCCATGAACAGGGCAATGTCGGGCGGGGTAGTATCGGTGGGCGCGCCCTTGTAGGCCCCACCCGTCGCGCGCTGCTCGTAGCCGTTGGCATCGGTATCGTGGGCGGTATCGAAGGCGTAAAGGCTGATTTTGCCCAGGCCCACGCTGTAGTTGATGTCCTTGGGCACCACGAAGCTGAGGTTGAACTGCCCATTCACCACGTCGGCCTGCCCGCCGTAAATCACGCTTTCCTGCACCGTCACGGGCCGGGGGGCATCGTTGGGGTCGCCGGCGGAAAGCTCGTCGCCCAAGGTCAGCACCGAAGTCGGCTTATCGTAAATCGTAATCTGCGCCCGCCCGGTGAAACCGGCGTTCAGCGCGCCGCCGCTGAGGATTTTGCCGTGCACCCGGATGCGGGCCAGGGCCTGAATGGTATCGGCGTTCACCCAACCGGCCACCGACTTGCTGCGGCGGCGCACGCTGTCGAGCACCACGGTCTGGCGCGGGTAAGCCAGGGTCATGCTGGGGTCGGCCAGCAAGCTGTAGTTGCGGTTGTTGATGTCGTAGCGGTACTGCGGCGAGCCCGGGGCCGGCACGGCCGGCGCGGCGTTCTTGCTCTGCATTATAATGCTGGCAATGGCGGGCATCTGGCCATTAATAGGCTGAAGCACCCGGTTGAAATACGCTTGGTTGAGGGCGGCATTCGCCCCGGCATCGACGACGCGGGTAGTGGTGAACAGGCCAATAGCCCCACCAGTGGTGTTGTCGGTAAGTACCTGCTCGCCGGCCGAGGTAAAGTCGGGGTTGTCGTATGTGCTGAAATCGCAGGTGCCGGTGGTAAAGAAGGTCAGATTGTTGGCGTTGCGCAGGGCCAGCATTGAGGCGTTGCTCACAATCTGCTCATCGGCCCAGCCCTTGGGGCCGCCGTGGCCGAGGTAGTTCACAATCAGCGAGCCCTGCTCCACCGACTGGTCGATGGCCTGGTTGCAGGCAGGCGAGCGCTGCCCGGCCGCCACCGACAGCTGCGGGTACAGGTCGAGGTACACCTTGTGCACGTTGTACACGGGGTGCGTGGTTTCAATGATGTTGGCCACCGCGTCGGAGCCGGTTTGGTTGGCATCGACGAACAGGTTGCCATTGCCGTCGTCCGATACCAGTGTGATGCGGTTGCGCCACTTGCCCAGCGCCGCCGAAGCGTCGTAGCTGATAATCTTATCGACCATGGCGCGGGCCTGGTCGATGTTGCCGAGCTGACCCTTGGGCTGGCGCACCGGCAGGCGGCCCACGCCCACGTCGAGCAGCTCCACGCCGGGGTTGGTTTCCGACCACTCTCCCTCGGTGTCGTCGAGCAACGCGTAGTAATCGTCCGAAGAATAGCTGGCACCCTGGTCGAAGGGCGAGAACGACTCGCGCGACTCGTAGGTGGGCACGTAGTTCTGGTTGAAAGCATCAAAATTGGCGTCGCTCTTGAACGGTACCCGGTCGCGCCACCACGTCGGCTCCGAGGCTTTGTCGTTGTAGGGGTCCGACTTGTAGTCGAACGAGGCATCGCCAAACAGCAGCAAGTACACGGCTTTGCCGGCCGGGGCGCGGTCGTACACCTGCTTCATGAAGTCGCGGATGGCTGTCACGTCCTGCCCACCCGAGCCAAACTCGTTGTAGACTTCGGTGGTCGTCACCACGGCGGCGCGCAGATTATCGTGCCGCAGGCGGTGGTCGGCCAGGCGTTGGGCCTGCCCCCGGAACACGGGCGCGGCCACAATCACGAGGTCGAGCCGGCCGTCGAGGTTAAGGGCATGCAGGTTCTGGCTGGCGACGCGCCCAAAAGTGCGCGGCGCGCTGAAGCTACCGCCGGGCTGCAGCGCCACAAATTCGCGCACGGTATCGGCCGGGGCCACGAAGCTGCTGCTGCCGTCAAGGGAATAAGCTACGGGCCAGCGTGGGTTCGTCACGTCCCAGACCTGCGCGGCCGGCGAGCTCGCCCCGGCCACCGTGTAGCGGTTGAACGCCTGCGGGCCCAGGTTGGTCAGGGTGCGGAACTCCAGCTGGGGGCCGCCCAGACGCAACTGGCGCAGGGCATTGATTTCGAGGTAGTCGAGGTAGCCGCTGGCATTGGCATCGCTGCTGCTGTATGTCAGACCCACGCGCAGGTCGGTGACCGGGCTGGCCAGCGCCAGTTGCCGCATGCCGGTGCTGGTGGTAGCCACCGCGCCAAAAGAGCCGCCCGGCAGCGGGTCCACGGTCTGGGTGCCCAGCGCGGTACCGTTCAGCGTGAGCTGGAAGCTATTGGTGGTGCCCGAGCTGGCCGCCAGGGCCGATACTATGGTAATGGGTGTCCCGGGCACCAAATCGCTGATGCCCGAAAAGGTAATGTCGCGCTGGCCGCCCACCCGGAAGCCTTCGCCCAGCCAGGTGCGGCCCGAGTGCAGCACGTTCACCAAATCGTGCTCGTAGAAGGCGCGGTAAGGGAAGGTGGTGATGGCGGCGGGCGTGGTGGTGGGCGTCACGGCCGGGGCGGGGCTCACGCGGCGGCCGGCCGTGCCGTTCACCGTCACAAAGTAGTAGGTGGTATCCGTATAGATATTGTTGCGGTGATGGAACACGCCGCCCTGGGCCTGCCAGGTGTGCGCGCCCGGCGAGTAGAACAGGAAATATTCGTTGTCGTCGAACACCAGGTTGCCGTCGCCCACGAACATAATGTTGTTTTCGGTCAGGTCGTCGGGCCGCCAGGTAGCGTTGGGCTGGGGCAGGATGCCCAT
>JANXMN010000572.1 GCA_025354605.1 Hymenobacter sp.
CGGATGGGTCGGTATCGTGGTCGGGACTGCTGCTGAGCAAGTTTGCGCGGCTGGTGAAGGCGGCCGATGCGCGGGTGCGGTGGGGCGGGGACTTCCCGGGGGATTTTAAGGACCGGCCGCACTTCGAGGTGTAGGGCAGAAACGAAACGAGCGGGCCAGATGGTCCGCTCGTTTTGGTTTGGGGGAAAGAGGGCCCGCAGTTGCCTGCCCGCGCCTCCGTGTGCCGCACTAAGCGTCCGTGGGCTTCAGGGCGCGGGCCAGGACGGCGCGCATGGTTTGCGGGCGCCGGCCGAGCAGCGTTTCGAGGGCGGGGTCCACGGCCGCGAAGTCGCCGCGCCGAGACGATTTGAACGAGCCGAGCAGCAACGCGGCCACCGGCGCGGGCATACCGAGTGCCACCTGGTCCTGTAGCCACTGGTCGTCCGTCACGGTGAGGTGCTTGATTTCGCGGCCGGTGATTTCCGAGGCCAGGGCGGCGAGGTCGGCCATGGTCACGGCTTCGGCGGCGGTGAGCGGCGGGGTGGGGCCGTCGAAGCGGCCGGGTTGGGCGAGGAGCAGCGCGTCGGCTTCGGCCAGGTCGGCGCGGGTGGTCCAGCTTACGGGGCCGTCTTCGGGGGTGCGGAGCAGGCCGGCCTGCAAGCCCCGGCCCACCATGTGCAGCGCGCTTTCGGCGTAGAAGCCGTGGCGCAGCGCGGTGAAGGGCACCGGCTGCGCGGCCAACAGGGCTTCGCTGGCGGCGTGGTTGAGGGCCGGCTCAAAGAAGGAGTCGGGCCGCGCGCCCATGTGGCTGGTGTAGAGAATGCGGCGTGCGCCAGAGGACTGGGCGGCTTCGATGGCGGTCTGGTGCAGCCGCCGAGCTTCTTCCCCGAGCTTATTGGCCGAAACAATCAGGACCTGGTCGGCCCCCGCGAAAGCCGTGCGCAGGGTGTCGGGTTGGGCGAAGTCGCCGGCCCGCACTTCCACGCCCCGCGCGGCCAGGGCCGTGGCCTGGCTGGGGTCGCGCACGCTGGCTACGAGCTGCTGGGGCGGGACGGTGCGCAAGAGGTTTTCGATGATGGCCGCTCCTAGCTGGCCGTTGGCTCCGGTAATAATAATCATAGGGAAACGAGGTGGTGAAGGAGGGGATGGAAGGATGATGGCGCGGCCGGCTTGCGGCCTCCGGGCTACCGGCCGCCGGCCTGCAGGCGCTCAGTTAGCGCTGCCAAGGGCACGCCTTGCAGCCGGTCATAGTTGAGCTGAAAAAGCCAGGTGGCGTGCGCGGCGTCGGCCTCAGTGCGAATCTGGAACCCGACCCAGTCGCCGCGCTGCGCGCCGTAGGGCAGCGGGGTGGCCAGGCCCTGCGCCAACAGCACGACGCCAAGCGCGGGGGTAGCAGCCAGGTGTACTTCCCCATTCAAGTGAATGTGGCCCAGCTCGGTGGCCCCGACGTAAAAGTCGGCGCCGTCGACACGGGTGCGGTTAAACAAATCCCAATGGGTGGCGGCGATGACGGCCGGCCAGGACTGCACGGCCGCGGCGGTGGCCTGGGCCGGGCCGGTGAGCACGGGCGGGGGTTGGATGGGGCCTTTGTCTTCGAGTTTCATGCGGGGCGGGCGTTAATTAAAAGCGTGGCGAAAGGCGCCGGGGGACAGCGCGGTTTTGGTTTTGAACAGCTTGCTGAACGACTGCGAATGCTCGAAGCCCAGGGCGTAGGCAATTTCGCTGACCGACAGCTCGGTGGTGGAAAGCTGCTGCTTGGCGTGCTCGATGAGCCGGGCCTGGATGTGCTGCTGGGTGCTCTGGCCAGTGAGGGTTTTGAGCAGCACGCTCAGGTAGTTGGGCGACACGTGCAGCTGGTCGGCGATGGCCTGCACGGTGGGCGGCCCCTGCCGGGCCAACGCCTCGCTGGCGAAGTGGGCCGTGAGCAGAGCCTCCAGCCGCTCCAGCAGCTGGTGGTGGGCGATGCGGCGGGTGAGGAATTGCCGCTGGTAAAAGCGCTCGGAATAGGTGAGCAGCAGCTCGAGCTGGGCCAGAATGACGCGCTGGCTGAAGGCGTCGAGGTTGGCGTGGTACTCCTGGGCAATGTGTTGCAGCAGGTCGGTGACCTGCCGCTCTTCCTTGTCGGACAGGTGCAGGGCTTCGTGGACGGCGTAGCTGAAAAACGGGTACTGGCGGATGCTTTTGGCCAGCGGCGCGCGCCACAAAAAATCGGGGTGAACCATCAGCAGCCAGCCCTCGTGCCGCAGCGGGGCGTCGGTTTGGTAGCTCAGCACCTGGCCGGGGGCCAGGAACACCAGCACGCCCTCGTCGAAGTCGTAGGCCTGCTGGCCGTAGCGGAGCTTGCCGGTGAAGTTGCGCTTCAGGGCGATGGAGTAGAAGTTGTTGCGCAGCGCGGTGGGCGCGGCCTGGACCGGGTAGTGGATGTCTTCGAACCGGACGAGGCTGATGAGCGGGTG
>JANXMN010000588.1 GCA_025354605.1 Hymenobacter sp.
CCCCCCCCCCCCCCCCCCCCCCGCCGCGCTACCTTCGGCCGGAGGCTGGCCACGCTGCCTGCCAGCTTGGTGGCAGACGGCGGCATCCACACAACGACCACCTACACGCCCCAGTTGGAGGCGTTGGCCTGGCAAAGCAGCGAGTATTCCCGCTTTCGGCTCGACCCAAAATTTGAGCTACGGGTCTTTCAGCGCCTTTACAGCTATTGGCTGCGAGAGTCGTTGAGCGGGGCGCTGGCCTGGCAGGTGCTGGTGCTGGGCGACCCGGCCGGCCCCGCGCGCGGCCTGCTGACCCTGAGCGAGCAGAACGGGCAGGCGGACATTGGGCTGCTGGCCGTGGACCAGCCGGCGCGGGGGCAGGGCGTAGGCCGGCGGCTGGTGGCAGCGGCCCTGGCCAGTGCTCGGCAGCGAGGCTACGATACAATACAGGTGCGCACGCAGCTGGCCAACGCGCCGGCCTGCAGGCTCTATGCCGCCGCCGGCTTCGCATTGCTGGCCGAACAGCACGTATACCACTTGTGGCTGGACTGACGCGGGACTAAACCGTATAGCAGCGCGAGCTTACCTTTGTGGGCTATTCGCTTTGTTCATGCCTGCAGCTATTCCGTTCAATAAACCCTATTTCTCCGGGCTCGAAACGAAATACATTGAAGAAGCGGTGCGGGCGGGCAAGATTTCAGGTGATGGGATGTTTACCAAGCGCTGCCATGCTTTTTTCGAGCAGGAAATGGGCTTCCATAAAGCGCTGCTTACCACCAGTTGTACCGATGCGCTGGAAATGGCGGCCCTACTGCTCGACCTGCAACCCGGTGATGAGGTCATCGTGCCGTCCTATACCTTCGTCAGTACCGCCAATGCCTTTGTGCTGCGGGGTGCTACCATTGTGTTTGCCGACAGTACGGCGCTCAATCCCAACCTCGACGCGGCCAGCCTGGCCTCGCTAATAACTCCGCGCACCCGCGCCATCGTGCCCGTGCACTACGCCGGCATTGCCTGCGACATGGGCAACATTCTGGCCCTGGCTGAGCAGCACGGGCTGGCGGTGGTCGAAGATGCCGCGCAGGCTATCGCCAGCTACTACCAGGGTCGGCCTTTGGGTACGCTGGGGGCGCTGGGGGCGTTTTCATTTCACGAAACCAAAAACATTATTTCGGGCGAAGGCGGGCTGCTGGCCATCAATGACCCTCGCTATGGGCCGCGCGCCGAGATTATTCGGGAGAAAGGCACCAACCGCTCGGCGTTCTTCCGGGGCGAAATCGATAAGTACAGCTGGGTGGACGTCGGGTCGAGCTTTCTGCCGTCCGACATTATTGCCGCCTACCTGTGGGCGCAGCTCGAAAACCTGACCGCGATTCAGGCGCGGCGGCTGGCTACCTGGCAGCGCTACGCCGAGGCGCTGGCTCCCTTGCGGGCGCTGGGCGTCGCGCTACCGCATCTGCCGGCCTACGCGACTAACAACGGGCACGCTTTCCACCTCGTAACCCGCAGCCTACCCGAGCGCACCGCCCTGATTGCAGCCCTGAGCCGCCAGCAGATTCTGGCCGTTTTTCATTACCAACCCCTGCACCGCAGCCCCTACTTCGCCGCCCGGCACGATGGCCGCGCCCTGCCCTGGGCCGAGCACTACGCCGATTGTCTGGTGCGCCTACCCCTATACTATGAGCTGAGTGAAGCTGACCAAAACCGTGTTATCGAGGCCGTGCTGGCTTTTTATAAGGCTTATTAGTTTTCCGCCATGCGTATTCTCTTTATTATTCCCTACCCGCCCGGGCGCGCGCCCTCGCAGCGCTTCCGCTTCGAGCAGTACCTGGAGGCCCTGACAGCCGCCGGGCTCGACTACCGGCTGGCCCCGTTCCTGTCGGGAGCAACTTGGAACATCCTCTACAAACCGGGCCACACGGCGGCTAAGGTGCTGGGCATTATGGGCGGGCTGCTGCGGCGGCTGGGCCTGCTGTTTGAGGTGCCGTTCTTCGATTTTGTGTTTATTCACCGCGAAGCCGCGCCCATCGGGCCGCCGGTGTTCGAGTGGCTGATTGCTAAAGTGCTGCGTAAGCGAATAGTCTATGACTTCGATGATGCCATCTGGCTGAAGGACCCCGCCGCCGAGGCCGGCCTGCTGGGCCGTTTGAAGTGGCAGCAGAAAGTAGGTAGTATTTGCCGCTGGGCCTATAAGGTGAGCTGCGGCAACGCCTACCTGGCCAACTTCGCCCGGCAGTTCAACGCCCGCGTGGTGGTGAATCCCACTACCCTCGATACCGATTTACTGCACAATCAGGTGCGCGACCAGCATTTGGCCGGCTCGCCCGTGATTGGCTGGACTGGTACTCACACCACCCTGCGCCACCTCGACCTGGTTTGGCCGGTGCTCGAACGACTGGAGCAGGAAGGCCACGAGTTCATTTTCCACGTCATCTCCAACCAGCCGCCCGAGTACACCGGGCTGCGCAGCCTGCGCTACACCGCCTGGCAGAAGCAAACCGAAATCCCCGACCTGCTGCAATTCAACCTGGGCCTGATGCCGCTGGTCGACGATGCTTGGGCCCAGGGCAAATGCGCCTTTAAAGCCCTGCAATACATGGCCCTGGGCGTGCCGGCGCTGGTGTCGCCGGTAGGCATGAATACCGAGGTGGTGGATTCGGGCGTGAACGGCTACGTGTGCGACACGCCCGCGCAGTGGGACCAGGCCCTGCGGGTGCTGCTGGCCAGCGAAGCCGAGCGTATCCGGCAGGGGGCGGCGGCCCGCCGCACCATCGTCGAGCGGTACTCCGTGGCTTCCAATACCGTCAATTTTCTTCGACTGTTCCGCTAGGGCGCACCGCCTGTATTTTCTGGCCCGAATGGGTCCCCGCCTCATGCCTTCAGCAAATACCGCCGCCGCGCCGGCCAGCCCACCCGGTGCTTTCGTGATTTCGCTCGACTTCGAAATTAACTGGGGCGTACGCGACCAGCAAACTCTCGCGCAATACGGCGCCCACCTGCGGGGCGTGCGCGCAGCCGTGCCCGCCATGCTGGCCTTGTTTGCTGAGTATGGGCTGCACGTGACCTGGGCCACGGTGGGGCTGCTGTTTTTTGGCACCAAAGCCGAGTTGCTGGCTCATTTGCCCGCCGTGCAGCCTGCCTACGCCGACGCCAACATGTCGCCCTACCGGGCCCTCGATGAAGTCGGCCCCGACGAAGCCACCGACCCCTACCATTTCGGCCGCTCGCTGATTGCTGAAATCCGCGCCACCCCGCACCAGGAAATGGCCTCGCACACCTACTGCCACTACTATTGCCTCGAACGGGGCCAGACGGTGGAGGCCTTCGAGCACGATTTGGGCATGGCGGCCCAAGTGGCCGCCGAGCACGGGCTGCGCCTCGAAAGCCTGGTATTCCCGCGCAATCAGTACAACGCCAGCTACCTGTCGGCCTGTGCTGCCGCCGGTATCACCAGCTACCGGGGCAACGAAGCTTCCTGGATTTACAAGGAACGGAGCGAGGAGCAGCAGGCTCTTTATAAGCGGGGCGCGCGGCTGCTTGATGCCTACGTGAACCTTTCGGGCCAGCACACGGCTCGCTGGGCCGACATGGCCGCCAGCTTTCCCTTCAACATCCCGGCCAGCCGTTTCCTGCGGCCCTGGTCGGGCCGACTGAAAGTGTTGGAGGGCCTGCGCCTGCGCCGCATTCTGGCGGGCATGGAACACGCCGCCCGGCACGGTGAAATATACCATCTCTGGTGGCACCCGCATAACTTTGGTATGAACCTGACCGAAAACATGGCCGTACTGCGGCAGATTGCCACTCATTTCCGGGCGTTGCAGGCCCGCTACGGCATGCTCAGCCTGAGCATGAGCGAGGTGGCTACCCGTTTACTAGCTATTTCTACTGCTGCTTCCGCATGAGTGATATCCGCGAATTTGCCGACAAGAAAATTGTAGTGCTGGCCGGCCCCGGCGAGTCCACCAACATTTTGTTTCACGCCCTTGATGCTGCGTTTGCGGTGCACCGCATTATCGTCGAAACGCCCGTGAGCCAACAGCAGCTGCTGAAGCGGCGGGCCGAGAAGCTGGGCTGGGCCACGGTGGCCGGTCAGATTGCGTTCAAGCTGCTGGTGGCCGGGCCGCTGGGCCGCAAGTCGCAGCCCCGCCTGCGCGCCCTTCGGCAGGAGCACGGCCTCAACGACAAGGTCCTGCCCGCTAACCGCACCCTGCACGTCGACTCCGTGAACTCGTCCGCGTGCATTGCCGCCCTGCAGGAATTACAGCCCGATGTGGTCGTGGTCAACGGCACGCGCATCATCGCCAAGCGCGTACTCACGAGCATACCCTGCCCGTTCATCAACACGCACGCGGGCATCACGCCCCGGTACCGGGGCGTGCACGGCGGCTACTGGGCCTTGGCCAACGACGATGCCGCCCACTGCGGCGTATCCGTCCATCTGGTCGATGCCGGCATTGATACGGGCGGCATCATCTCGCAAGCGCTCATTCACCCCACCGCCGCCGACAATTTCGCCACTTACCCGCTGCTGCAGCTCATTGCCGGTCTGCCGCTGCTGCTCGATGCCGTGCGCGCCGCCCTCACGGGAACTATCCAACTGCGCCCGTCCCCGGCCGGCGAGTCGCGGCTGTGGTCGCACCCCACACTGGCGCAATACCTCAAAAACTCGGTCCGCTAAGCACTGGCCAACTGGCCCACTTGCGCGGTCGTTAGCAAGGGAGTACGGGTAGCCGCCTTACGCCGGGGCATGCTCATGCTCTGCGTGATATAAAGCCCGGCCAGGTAGAACGGAATCATCGGAATTTTATAGCGTACCAATGTCCCAAAATTATTAGACACCACGCCCACCGTGCCCGAAAACGAGAGGGCGAAAAGGAAGCATAGAGTAAGTGCTGGCGTTCTTATAATCAGCGATAGTGTTTTAAACAGCCCTGAGCGGATAACAATGCGCAACGTAAAAATCAAAAATACCAGTGCTTCGAGCGATGATAGCAGCATAATCGTGTTACGAACTTCCCAAAGGAAAGGCCGGTACAATGACACCACGATAGCTTGAGGCACGAGTTTGACCATGCCCGTTAGGGTGCCATCTTGAGCGCCTAGCGTGTAAGCCGACCCGTTTTGCTGAATACTGGTTTCGTAAAGATATTCCGAAACGACTTTGCTGCGCTCACCAATTTTATCAACGTCGTACTTATCGTCACCCTTGGTCAGGTTGGTAGCTGCAAAGAAAGCCAGCAGAGCCCCAACCCCTAGTAGTATTGGCTTGGCAAGCATCCGCACCAGCGGGCTTTTAATACGCGAACTATTCTCGTTGAATATCCACAGCAAAGCTGCTGGCAAAAAGCACAGCAAAATATATACCTTAATCAGCACGAGGGCATAAGCAGAAAAGGTACCTATTACCGCGCAAAAGAGTAAGCCTTGCTTTTGAATAGTGCCCCTGTAGAACGCATAAAAAACCCAGCCCAACGCTCCCAGGCACAGTGAGTCTTTCATAAGGCCCGAACCCCAGAAAAAGACCGAGGGAATAAACAAGGTGGCAATGGCAAGCTCTTTATAAATCTGCGGCCGGATTTTGATGAATGTCATGTACATCGCCCAGACACCAGTGAAGCTTATGGCGGCGAAGAACAGGGCCATTACGGTGTAAGTGCCAAAAGACAGCAGGCCAATAAATGCTGCAATGCGCGCAATCAAGTATTCAGCCGACCCAGCTTGGTACCAATACATGTTGGCAGTATACTTGGCCGTTTGCGGGTCGTAGGTGCCCCCACTGGTCAGCATCAGCTTCATGCCCGCCTGAAAAGAATCCGCAAACGCTTTCTGAATAAGAGCTGCGTGGCGGAAATAGCCCGTAGTATCTCCTGCGCCATAGTAGTATTCGTAAACCAACCCCAGGGCAATGGCTCCGATAAACTTAAGCGTAAGGCTGGGAATAAAATATGGACGGGTATAATAGTTCGTGACTCGTTCTCGCACACCGTAAGCAATCAGGTAAAAAATACCTAAGTAAATTGGTGTTAAGAGCAGGTCGTTAAAATCTAGCATATCAGAATTTTGCGTTTTTCTTGAGCCAGAGCTTGGCTTCTTTGTACTGGTCCGATTTGCGGGCCGCTTTATCGGCCACCACCTCATAGTAGCGCCGGGCGCCAGCCGCATCCTTCTCCTTCACAGCAACGCGGGCCAGATTGAAGTTGGCGAACAGATAAAAGCCACCGTCAGTATCGCCGGTGCTTTCCGAAAACACGATGCAGCGCTGGTAATAGTCCTTGGCCTTGGTCAGGTCACGGTAGCGGTTCTGCATTAGGTAGCCCAGGAAGTAGCTGGCGTAGCGCCCGCTGATGCCCTCGTATCCCGGCATGCCCCGGTTGATTTTGTCAAGAATCTCGCGACTCACTCGTTCGCAATCGGCAAACTCGCCTTGGTCGTAGGCCAGCAGGGCGTAGTAGCGCTGGAAAAAGCCATTGTCAGGATAGGTTGTAGCCAGGAATTTGGATACGGGCAGGGCCTCTTCAGCATTGTTTTCCTCATTTTTGAGGATACGCAGCAGGAAAACCCGGGCCTCAGTGGCGGTATAGAACCCGTTGTTGGCCACGCTGCGCAACTGTTGAATGCCCAGCTTTTTATCACCTTTCGGAAAAAAGAGCAGTACTGGCCGCAGCAGTGGGTAATTCTCGCTTATCCAAATGGAGTAGTAATTGAACAGCGCCTGCCCGAACTGAAACTCGGGACTCAGCCCATTCGCTTCCTGGCTCTTTTTCAGATAATTGAGTGAGCGGCGGGCATCCACGGTGGCCTTGCGCCAGTCGTGCCGCTCGCCGTGCAACCGGCCCGTAAATCCGTAGGCCGCCGACAGGAAGAAGCTGGCTTCGTAGTTGTTGTTGTCGGCGTCGAACATCTTCTGCGCCTTGGTCACGGCCGTGTCCATGTAGGCGTAGAAAACCTTATCATACTGCGTGGTCTGGAAGCTGGTCGGCTGAATTTTCCACCACGTGCTCAGCCCCATCAGGAAGTAGGGCATGGGATGGTTAGGGTAGCGGCGGCGCAGCGAGCGAAACTGCTTTTCGGCCTTGTCGAACTTGAAGTTGTAGACGTTGTACACCGCCCCTTCCAACTCGGTCTGGATGTCCTTGTCGAGCAGCAGCCAACCCTTGGTGTCAACGGCCGAAGGCAGAACGCCGACCGAGTCGAGCGCGACGGTGGGCATAGGCGGCGGAGTGCGAATAGTATCAGGCTGGGCTTGGCCGGGTAGCGGCAATAGCAGCAACCCCAGACACAAACAGAGCAGCGAACGCAGCATAGATGAGATATAGAAGGCAGGACCGGCGTTCTGCGGAAGAGCCGACGGGGAAACGGGCCTGCTAAAGTACGGACTTTGGCCTAGCTTTGGGCATTTCCTCCTTGGCTTATGCAACTGCTGCACTCGCTTTGCCGCATCGCCGCGCCGGCCGGCAATGAAGCGCCCCTCGCTCAATTTGTGCTCGAATACGTGCGCCGGCACCAAGCCAGCTGGCAGCACCAGCCCCGGGCCATTCTGCACGAAAACATGCAGGATTGCCTGGTGTTGGTGTTTGGCCAGCCCCGAACGGCCGTATTTGCCCACCTCGACAGCATTGGCTTCACCGTGCGCTACGGCCGTCAGCTCGTGCGCATCGGGGGGCCGCAGGCCGAAGCTGGTTACCGTCTGGTGGGAAAGGATTCGCAAGGAGAGATTGATTGTACGCTGACGGTTGACGAAGAAACCGGTGAGCTCGGCTACTCGTTCCCGCGCGAAATCGAGCGCGGCACCGAGCTTACCTTCTTCTGCGACTTCCGCGAAACCGAAACTACGGTACAAAGCTGTTACCTGGACAACCGCCTCGGCGTGTGGAACGCATTGCGCCTGTGCGAAACCCTCGAAAACGGCGTTATTGCCTTTTCCTGCTGGGAAGAGCACGGCGGTGGCTCGGTGGCCTACCTGGCCAAATACATTTATGAAACCTACGGCGTGCGCCAGGCCCTCATCTCCGACATCACCTGGGTAACCGAGGGCGTGCCCGCCGGCCAGGGTTGTGCCATTTCGCTGCGCGACTCGCTCATTCCGCGACGCGCCTACGTCAACCGCATCCGGGCCATCGCGGCAGCTTCGGGCATTGCCCACCAGCTGGAAGTGGAAGGTAGCGGCGGCTCCGATGCCAAGGAGCTCCAGCACGCCGCCGCGCCCTGGGACTGGTGCTTTGTGGGGGCGCCCGAAGACTATGTGCATTCGCCCGACGAGTTGGTAGATAAGCGTGATATTGCCAGCATGCTAGCCCTGTACCAAGTGCTGATGCGGGAGCTCTAAAGCCCGGCGCGCGCCGGGCCAAGCCGGCCCGAAAGTGGCCGGCTAGCCAACGTATCTGGCCTGGTGCACTGGGCCGGCCGCCATGACTCGCGCGGGAAAAACTTGTAATCCCTGCAATTCCCCCTATTTTGCGTCCCCAAAACTGCTCATCACTCATTCCCAACCCATTCACCTTTTTATGACTCCATACCTTTACGCAGTGCCCGCGCTGGGTGTCTTTGCGCTCCTATACACTTGGCTGCGCGCCGGCTGGGTTTCCCGCCAGGATGCTGGCGACGCCCGCATGACGACCATTGCCGGTTACATCGCCGATGGGGCCATTGCCTTCCTCAAGGCTGAATACAAGGTGCTGGCGCTGTTCGGTCTCATCGCCGGGGCCTTCCTCTTTTACCTGGGCAGCACCAGCGGCAACTCCAGCCCGGTCATCGTCATCGCCTTTCTGATTGGCGCGGTGTTTTCAGCCCTGGCTGGCTTCATCGGGATGAAGATTGCCACCAAGGCCAACGTGCGCACCGCGCAGGCGGCCAAAACCAGCCTCAGCACTGCGCTCAACGTGTCGTTTTCGGGCGGCTCGGTGATGGGCATGGGTGTGGCTGGTCTGGCCGTGCTCGGCCTGGGCTCGCTGTTCATCGTGTTCTATAAGCTGTTCGTACCCAGCGGCCTCGCTAATGGAATGGAGATGGAAAAGGCCCTCGAAGTGCTCACCGGCTTCTCGCTGGGCGCGGAAAGCATTGCCCTCTTTGCCCGCGTGGGCGGTGGCATCTACACCAAAGCGGCCGATGTAGGGGCCGACCTCGTGGGCAAGGTCGAAGCCGGCATCCCGGAAGACGACCCGCGCAACCCCGCCACCATCGCTGATAACGTGGGCGACAACGTGGGCGACGTGGCCGGCATGGGTGCCGACCTCTTCGGCTCGTACGTGGCTACTATCCTGGCGACCATGGTGCTGGGCCGCGAAGTGACCGTGACCGGCGACCAGTTCGGGGGCCTCTCGCCGATTTTCCTGCCGATGGCTATCGCGGGCATGGGCATTATCGCCTCGCTCATCGGCATTCTTTGCGTGCGGGTGAAGGAAGGCGGCAACGTACAGGCCGCGCTCAACCTAGGCAACTACATCTCGGTCATCGTATCGGCCGTGGCTTCGTACTTCCTCATCATGTGGATTCTGCCGAGCGGCACTTTCACTATTCGCGGCATCAGCTTCGATGCTTTGCACGTGTTCTACGCCGTGGTAGTGGGCCTGATTGTGGGCACCCTGATGAGCATCATCACCGAGTACTACACGGCCATGGGCAAGCGCCCCGTGAATAGCATCGTGCAGCAAAGCAGCACCGGCCACGCCACCACCGTGATTGGTGGGCTGGCCGTGGGCATGGAGTCGACGGTGCTGCCCATCCTGGTGCTGGCCGCCGGCATCGTACTGAGCTTTAAGGCCGCCGGCCTCTACGGCGTGGCCATTGCCGCCGCCGGCATGATGGCGACTACCGCCATGCAGCTGGCCATCGACGCCTTCGGCCCCATCGCCGACAACGCCGGCGGCATCGCCGAAATGTGCGAGCTGCCCAAAGAAGTGCGCGAGCGCACCGACATTCTGGACGCCGTGGGCAACACCACCGCCGCCACCGGCAAGGGCTTCGCCATTGCTTCGGCCGCGCTCACCTCGCTGGCGCTGTTTGCCGCTTTCATGGGTACGGCCCACATCGACACCATTGACATTTCGAACGCTGATGTACTGGCCGGCCTGTTTGTGGGCGCGATGATTCCGTTCATTTTCTCGGCGCTGGCCATCAAGGCAGTAGGCGAGGCCGCAATGGCCATGGTGCAGGAAGTGCGCCGGCAGTTCCGCGAAATTCCGGGTATTATGGAAGGCACCGGCAAGCCCGAGTACGAGAAATGCGTGGCTATCAGTACCGAAGCTGCCATCAAAAAGATGATTGCGCCGGGTGCAATCGCGCTG
>JANXMN010000600.1 GCA_025354605.1 Hymenobacter sp.
AAAGGGCCGTAAGCAGACACTGAAATCGGTGTTGCCGGCCGGCGAAACCCTGTACCTGAAGAGCACGGCCAACATCAGCACCGGCGGCACCGCCACCGACGTAACCGACCAGATGCACCCCTACAACGTGCTGCTGGCTGAGCGGGTGGCCGGCATCGTGGGCCTCGACATCTGCGGCATCGATTTGATGGCCACCGACATTGCCGTGCCCCTGAACGAGAGCCGCGGCGCCGTGATTGAGGTGAACGCCGCCCCCGGCTTCCGCATGCACATCGCGCCCACCGAGGGCCTGCCGCGCAACGTGGCCGCCCCGGTAGTTGACATGCTCTTTCCGCCCGGCAGCACGGCCCGCATCCCGATTATCGCCATCACCGGCACCAACGGCAAAACCACCACCACGCGCCTCATCGCGCACATGGTGGCCAGCCAGGGCTACAAAGTGGGCTTCACCACCACCGACGGCATCTACATCCAGGGCGTGCAGCTGCAGAAGGGCGACTGCACCGGCGGCCAGAGCGCCGAGTTCGTGCTGCGCGACCCGACCATCAACTACGCCGTGCTCGAAACCGCGCGCGGCGGCATGCTGCGCTCGGGCCTGGGCTTCCATACCTGCGATATCGCGGTGGTGACCAACGTGGCGGCCGACCACCTGGGCCTGCGCGACATCCACACCGTGGAGGAAATGGCCGCCGTGAAGGGCGTGCTGCCCCGCACGGTGCGCAAAAACGGCTGGGCCGTGCTCAATGCCGACGACGACCTGGTGTACGCCATGGCCCGCACCGTGGACTGCCGCGTGGCCCTGTTCAGCATGGACGAAAACAACCCCCGTATTCGCGAGCACGTGGAGGCGGGCGGGGTGGCGGCCGTGTACGAGGAAGGCTACGTGACCATCTACCGCAACAGCTACAAGCTGCGCATCGACCGCGCCGTGGAGTTTCCGATTACGTTTGAGGGCCGGGCGCGCTTCAACATCGAGAACTGCTTGGCCGCCGGGCTGGCCGGCTACCTGGCCGGCTTCGACAAGGACGCCATCAAGACGGCCTTCCGCACGTTTATTCCGTCGGGCACGAAAACGCCGGGGCGGATGAATATGTACAAGTTTCCGAAGTTCGACGTGATTGTGGACTACGCGCACAACACGGCGGGCATCACTAAATTCGCCGAGTTCATGGATGCCACGCCGGCGACGCGCAAAATCGGCATCGTCTCGGGCCTGGGCGACCGCCGCGACGAAGACACGCTGGGCTTCGCCCGCATCGCCGGCCGCATCTTCGACGAAGTGATTCTGCGCCAGGACCAGGACCTGCGCGGCAAGTCGGCCGAGTTCCTGCGCGAAATCATGGAGCGCGGCCTGCGCCTCGACAAGCCCAAGCTCAAAATCACCTACATCGAAAATGAGCCCGAAGCCATCGACCACCTGCTGAAGCACACGCCCAAGGGTGGGGTAGGGGTCATCTTCACCGAGAACATCACCAACACCCTGGCCAAGCTCGACGAGTTCGAGAAAACCGCCTGAACCGCCGATTTTCGCGGATTTGACGGATAAGAACGGATTCAAATGGGAGCGGCTGTCAGTGCATGACAACCGGCCGGCTGCGAGGTAGGGTGCGGGTTTTGGGGCCGTCCGTTATTCAATAACGGACAGCTACAAAACCCGCACCCTATTTTCGCACCCTGTTGTTTCTTTTAATCCTTACTCTTTCCTTTTCTCTATGGTCAATTTCTTCTCTTTGCCTGTAACCGCCGCATTGGTTCGCTCCCTGCTGGCCCTTTTCCTCCTCGTCTTGCACCTACCGGCGGCGGCCCAGGCCCCGGCCTGGCAGTCGGCGCGGGCGGTGGCGGTGGCTACGGCCGCGGCAACCAATAATTATTCGGTAATATCGGCTACGGCCGTCGATGCAGCGGGTAACGTGTACTTGGCCGGGTCCTTTACGAATGCTGTGGTACTGGGCGGCACCACGCTCACCAGCGATGGCGAACGGGACGTGTTCGTGGCCAAATTCAACCCTGCCAGCAACCAATTCGTGTGGGCGCAGCGGGCTGGTGGCACGGGCGGGGACGAAGCCAATGCGCTGGCCGTGAGTGGGACCAGCGTGTACGTAGCGGGATATTTTGATAGCCCCACGGCGGGCTTCGGCCCCACCAACCTGACCAATTCGGGCTTTTCCGATGTGTTCGTGGCCAAGCTGACCGACGCGGGCAGCACAAGTAGCTTCGCTTGGGCGGAGCAGGCCGGCGGTACGGATTTCGATAATGCCAGAGCACTAGCAGTGAGCGGCACTAGCGTATACGTGTCTGGGGAGTTTCGCAGCCCCACGGCGGACTTTGGACCCATTGCCCTCACTAATGCGGATACTAGTACTGTTCCGGGCACTGCCGACGTGTTCGTGGCCAAGCTGACCGACATGGGTAGTACGGGTAGCTTTGGATGGGCGCAACGGGCCGGCGGCACGGGTTTCGATTATACCAGAGCACTAGCCGTGAGCGGTACTAGCGTATATGTGTCTGGGGAGTTTAGCAGCTCCATGGCGGGCTTCGGCCTGACTTCCCTGTCTAGTGCGGGCTCTGCCGACGTATTTGTGGCCAAGCTCACCGACGCGGGCAGCACGGGCAGCTTCGCGTGGGCGCAACGGGCCGGCGGTATACGCTACGACGCACCGTACGCGCTGGCCATAAGTGGAAGCAGCGTGTACATAGCTGGCACTTTCGCCAGCCCCATGGCGGGCTTCGGCCTGACTTCCCTGCCTGGTACGGGCTCTGACGACGTATTTGTGGCCAAGCTCACCGACGCGGGCAGCACGGGCAGCTTCGCGTGGGCGCAACGGGCCGGCGGTATAGGCTACGACGCACCGTATGCGCTGGCCGTAAGTGGAAGCAGCGTGTACGTAGCTGGCACTTTCGCCAGCCCCATGGCGGGCTTCGGCGCCGCCACTTTGACTAATGCAGGTTCTTACGACGTATTTGTGGCCAAGCTCACCGACGCGGGCAGCACGGGCAGCTTTGCGTGGGCGCAACGGGCCGGCGGTACGGGGAGCGACGCTGCCTTCGCAGTGGCCATAAGCGGCACCGTTGTGTACGTGGCTGGGGATTTTGATGGCCTCACAGCCAACTTCGGCTCTATTACCCTCTCCAACCCAACCCAGAACTCAATACTCGGCTTCCTCGCCTCCCTCACCGATGCCACCCTCACGGCCACCACATCCCCCGCCGGCCCCCGCGTGCCGGCCGCCCTCTTCCCCAACCCGGCCCACCACGCGGCCACCCTGCGCCTGCCCGCCGGCACCGCCCCCGCGCCCCTTACGCTCACCGACGCGCTGGGCCAGGCCGTGCGCCGCTACCCCGCCCCGGCCGGGGCCGAGGCCGCGCTCGACCTGCACGGGCTGCCCGCCGGCCTCTACCTGCTGCGCGGGGCTGGCCCGGCCCAGCGCTTGGTGGTGGAGTAGGAGCGGGGTATTTTTGAGAACATCTTTTCCCCTTTCCCGATGAAGTCTTTTTCCTCCCGGTTTTCCGTGGGCCTGCTGGCCCTGCTGCTCCTTACTTGGCACCTGCCGGCAGCAGCCCAGGCTCCAGCCTGGCAGTCGGCGCAGACCGTGGCGGTGGCTACGGCAGCGGCCGCGAGTAATTATTCGATAGTCAGGGCCACGGCTGTTGATGCAGTTGGTAACGTATACCTGACCGGAGTCTTCACTAGTACAGTGACGCTGGGTGGCACCACGCTCACCAGCCTCGGAAACTACGACATATTCGTGGCCAAGTTCAACTCCGCTACCAACCAGTTCATCTGGGCACAGCGGGCCGGTGGTACGGGGGAGACGAAACCACCGCGTTGGCCGTGAGCGGCACCAGCGTGTACATGGCCGGATATTTCACTAGCCCCACAGCGGATTTTGGAGCTAATTTCCTGACCAATGCGGGCTCTTCCGACGGGTTCGTGGCCAAGCTCACTGACGCGGGCAATACGGGCAACTTTGTATGGTCGCAACAAGTTAATAGCGCGTACGACGAACGAGCCACTGCGTTGGCCGTGAGCGGCACCAACGTGTATGTGGCCGGGCATTTCACTAGCCCAACGTTGAGTTTTGGCACCACCATCCTAACCAACGCGAACACTAATATTAGTTATGAGGATGTATTCATAGCCAAGCTTACTGACGCGGGCAGTACGGGCAGCTTTGTGTGGGCGCAACGAGCCGGCGGCATGGGGGGCGACTATGCCAGCGCGTTAGCCGTGAGTGGTGTCAACGTGTACGTGGCTGGGAATTTCAGCAGTCCTACAGCCGATTTCGGTCCCACGACCCTAACCAGCGCAGGTTCTAGTGATGTATTCGTAGCTAAGCTCACCGACGTGGGCAGCACGGGCAGCTTTGTGTGGGCGCAACGAGCCGGCGGCACGGGGGGCGACGGAGCCAACGCACTGACCGTGAGCGGAACCAGCGTGTACGTGGCCGGTGGTTTTAGCAGGCCTACGGCCGGTTTTGGCCCCACGACCCTAACCAGCGCAGGTTCTAGTGATGTATTCGTAGCTAAGCTCACCGACGTGGGCAGCACGGGCAGCTTTGTGTGGGCGCAACGAGCCGGCGGCACGGGGGGCGACTATGCCAGCGCGTTAGTCGTGAGTGGTGTCAACGTGTACGTGGCTGGGGATTTCAGCAGTCCTACAGCCGATTTTGGTTCCACGACTCTTACTAACGCGGGTTACCGTAACTTGTTCGTAGCCAAAATCACCGACGTGGGTAGCACGGGCAGCTTCACTTGGGTGCAACGGGCTGGCGGCACAAACGGTGATTCTGCATATGGGCTGGCCGTGAGCGGAACCAGCGTGTACGTAACTGGCGAGCTCAGAAGCTTCAGGCCAACCTTTGGCGCCATCACTCTCTCCAACCCAAGCGGACGCTTGGGTTTCCTCGCCGCCCTCACCGACCCCACCCTCACGGCCACCACAACCGCCGCTGGCTCCCGCGAGCCGGCTGCCCTCTTCCCCAACCCCGCCCGCCGCATGGCCACCCTGCGCCTGACGGCCGGCACCACCCCCGCGCCGCTGACCCTCACCGATGCGCTGGGCCGAGCCGTGCGCCGCTACCCCGCCCCGGCCGGGGCCGAGGCCGTGCTGGACCTGCAAGGGCTGCCCGCCGGCTTGTACCTGCTGCGCGGGGCCGGCCCGGCCCAGCGTTTGGTGGTGGAGTAGGTACCTTTTTTCCGGAACGGCTCCAAAGCCCGCCAGCCGTCC
>JANXMN010000026.1 GCA_025354605.1 Hymenobacter sp.
CCCGAGCCGCAGGACTTCGAAACCTCCGAGCAGGTGGTCATCACCGGCTGCATGAAGGGTCAGGTGTTTCAGGCCGACCAAATTCTGCTTAAGTGCCCCAGCAAGTACGTGAAGAAAGATTTGAAAGGCGCCACAGCGGCCGTGCGGCCGTAGTTTGAATGCGTGGTTTTTTGGCGGTCATGCTGAGCTTGTCGAAGCATCTCTACCGCAGTAGTAATCATTTACTCACGCGGTAGAGATGCTTCGACAAGTTCAGCATGACGTTCTTTTTGTCAGAACCTGCCTACAATTGCTGCTCGCTGCGGCTGCTGCCACTCCAGCCGCCGCCCAGGCCCCGAACGACGACATCGAAAACCGCCGCGTGCTGCACCTGGAGGAAGTCGTGGCCTCGAACACCACCGGCTGCACCGTGCAGCGCAGTTGTGTGGATGAGCGCCTGACCGGCAAGTGCATCGAGTACCACAACGACCAGTGGTTTGCCTTCACGCCAGCAGCAGCCGGGCACTACTTCGTGAACATCGGGGGGCAAAAATGCCGCGACGTGCGCGGCGTGCAGCTGGTGGTGCTCACCGGGCAGCCCTGCCAGCCCGCTACCTACCGCATTCTGAGCTGCACCTCCCTCGGCACCCAGGACGACGTGTTCGTAACCCTGGACTCGCTGCGCGCCGGCCAGTCTTACCTGCTCGATGTGGACGGCTACCTGAAGGATTTCTGCCAGTTCACCCTGCAGGTGAGCCAGACGGCAACCGGGATGCCCGTCAGCTATTTCCCGCCCAGCCCCACGCGGTTGCTGCCCACTGCCAGCCGCGTAGTGGAGCTGCGCTGGACCTTGCCCGACTCGCTGGCTGCCGCCCCCGCCAGCCGCGTGCTGCGCCGCGAGATTCATGATTACCGCACCCACGAGGTGGGCCGCGTGCCCGTGCGGCGCGACACCTACGGCCGCCCCGAGTTCAACTACGCCGCCACCGATACCCTGCCGGGGCCGGGCATCTACGAGTACCAGGTGCTGACGGCGGCCGCCGAAAACGGCCCCGGCGCGGCCCGCCTGCGCCAGTGGTGGTACGCCTACGGCACGGCGGCCACGGCTCCGCTGCCCGGCACCGTGCCCCGGCCCGACGTGGTGGAGCTGCCGCTACGCAGATACCCGGCGCGGGCCCGGTTGTCGGTTGTCGTCACGGACCCCGTCACTGGGCGGGTGCTGCTGGCCCGGCAGCTGGTGAACCAGCCCGCCGACCCGCGCCAGCGTCAGCTGCCCGTGCGCCGCTGGCAGCAGGCCGGCCTGAAAAAAATTGCCGTTGAAATCACTTGTCATCCGGTGCGCGGCGACTTTTCCGTCGACCAGCTGTTATTAAACCTCCCGGCTCCGGCGGCTCGGCCGTAAATTTGCCCTTTCAATGAGGAATCTCGACTCTTCTATGCTGCTGCGCTGCTCACAGGCGCTCGACCAAGCACCGACGCTGCTGCAGGAGAGTGTACCCGGCACGGTGCTTTATGAGTTGTATCGCTCGGCCTGCATAAAGGAGTTTGAAATTATTATTGAGATGGCTGGCAAACTGTTGAAGAAAGCTTTGCGGCCCTATTTCGCCTCGCATCGCCAGGCTGAAGCGCTGGTGTACAAAGATATCTTTCGGGCTGCCACGCAGTATGGCCTGCTTTCGACCCTGGAAGCAGAGCGCTGGCTTACCTACCGCGACCGCCGCAATAGTACGGCCCATGAATACGGGGCCGGCTTTGCGGAGGCGGCTGTTGGCTTCCTGCCCCAGTTCGTGACTGATACCAACGCGCTGGCACAACTACTCCACGGTAAACCCATCGACTAGCCATGCTCGACCTCAATCCCCGTTACGTGGCGATGATGCACGAAATCATAATCCGGCACCTGCCTGCCGAGGTGGCCGTGTGGGCCTACGGCAGCCGCGTGAACGGCAACGCCCACGAAGGCAGCGACCTGGATTTGGTGTTGCGCGCCCCCGACTTGCAGGCGCTGCCCGACCGCCTGCTCGCCCGCTTCCGCGAAGCCCTGACCGACAGCAACCTCCCGATTTTTGTGGATGCGCACGAATGGGCCACGCTCCCGGCTAGCTTTCATCCCCGCATTTTAGCCCGCTACGAAGTGCTGCGCCCCGGTGCCCCGGCATCGGCGGTTCCCGCTTGATTTTCTTTTGCTTATGAACTTATTTATCGGACAACTCGGCCATCTCAGCGTACTGGTGGCCTTCGCGGCGGCGCTGGTGGCGGCGTACAGCTACTTCCAGGCCAGCCGGGGCCGCGCCCTCGGCGAGGAGGACCCCAGCTGGCGGCGGCTGGGCCGGGGCGCGTTTCTCGTGCACGGCGCGGCCGTGCTCATGGTGGTGGGCTGCCTGTTCAACATCATCGAGCAGCACCGCTACGAGTATTACTACGCCTGGAGCCACAGCTCGAACCACCTGCCGGTGCAGTACATGATTTCCTGCTTCTGGGAAGGCCAGGAAGGCTCATTCCTGCTCTGGATATTCTGGCACGTGGTCATCGGCCTGTGCATCATGCGCTTCAACCGCAGGTGGGAAGCGCCCGTGATGGCCGTGTTCAGTGGCGTGCAGGTGTTTCTGGTGAGCATGATTATCGGCGTGGTAGTTGGCGGCGTGAAGGTGGGCTCCTCGCCCTTCATCCTGCTGCGCGAGTTCCTGACCGACCTGCCGGTGTGGAAGATGAACCCCAACTTCGTCCCCAAGGACGGCACCGGCCTCAACGCCTTGCTGCAGAACTACTGGATGGTGATTCACCCGCCCACGCTGTTCCTGGGCTTCGCGCTCACCCTCGTGCCGTTTGCCTTCGCCATCGCCGCCCTCTGGAAGCGCGAGCTTACCGCCTGGGTGAAGCCGGCCCTGCCCTGGACGCTCATCGGCGGCGGGGTGCTGGGCGTGGGCGTGGTGATGGGGGCCTACTGGGCCTACGAAACCCTGAACTTCGGCGGCTACTGGAACTGGGACCCGGTCGAAAACGCGGTCTACATTCCGTGGCTGGTGCTGGTGGCCTCGCTGCACGGCCTGGTGCTATGGCAGAAGCGCCGCACCGGCCTGCGCACCGCCTTCGCACTGGTGGTGGCCACGTTCGTACTCATTCTCTACGCCACCTTCCTCACCCGCAGCGGGGTGCTGGGCAATGCCTCGGTCCACTCGTTTACCGATTTGGGCCTGTCCGGGCAGCTGTTTATCTACATGGCTTTCTTCTCGGTGCTAGCCATCGCCCTGCTGATTTGGCGCTGGAAGGAAATCCCGATTTCGGCCAAAGAGCTCAATGCCTACAACCCCGAGCTGTGGGTGTTTGTGGGCGCGACGGTGCTGTGCCTGGGCGCGTTCCAGGTGCTGTTCACGACCAGCATTCCGGTCTACAACTCCTTTATGGGGCTGCTGGGGATTAAAACCAACGTGGCCCTGCCCGCCGACCAGATTGCCCATTACTCGAAAATGCAGCTCTGGATGGGCGTGCTGGTGGGCCTGCTCTCGGGCGTGGCCCAGGTGATGTGGTGGCAGCGCAACACGTCCGAAACCCTGCTCAACGCCCTCACGCCGCCGGCCCTGCTGGCGCTGCTGGGCACGGCCCTGGTGGTGCTGCTGGTGCGCTACAACGGCCTGAGCATCACCCCCGCCTACGTGGCGCTCACGCTGGGCGGGCTGTTCGGGGTGCTGGCCAACTTCGGCACCATTTTCAACCTGCTGCGGCGCGGGGTGCGCCTGTCGGGTGGCGCGGTGGCCCACCTGGGCATCGCGCTCATGCTGCTGGGCATCCTGGCCTCGTCGGGCTACTCCAATATTATCTCGCGCAACGTGTCGGGCCTGCTCTACTCGCGCGAGTTCACCGAAGATTTGAACCGCGACAACGTGCTGCTGTGGCGCAACGAAACCGCGCCCATGCACGGCTACCAGCTCACCTACACGGGCCAGTTTTTCGAGGTACCCGGCGTGCCCGGCTACGTCGACAAGCAGTTTCTGTACCGTACCGACGACGACTACAAGGCCGTGGCCCGCGCCCCCATCGCCGTCGAAGGCAAAACCTACTACAAAACCGGCGACACGGTCAACATCCTGCCCGAGAACACCTACTACCGCATCAACTACCGCAACCAGCAGTCGGGCGAGCAGTTCACGCTCTACCCCCGCGCCCAGGTGAACGAGGAGATGGGCGGCCTGCTGGCGTCGCCGGCCATCAAGAAGTTCTGGGGCCACGACATCTACACCCACATCAGCTCGGTGCTCGACCCGCGCAAGGAAAAAACCTGGAGCGAGGTGAAGCAGCACGTGCTGAGCGTGGGCGACACCATTTTCCTGAACGACTACTTCGCCGTGTTCCGGGCCGTGGAAGCCGCCCACGAAACCGCCGGCCTGAAGCTGCAAAAGGGCGACCTGGCCCTGCAGGCCGACATGATTGTATCGGGCGAGAAGCGCCAGTACCACGCCCACCCCGTGTTCGTGGTGCGCAACCGCATGGTGGGCAGCCTGCCCGACGAGGTCGAAGACCTCGGCGTGCGCCTCACCTTCAACGCCGTCGACCCCGCCACCGGCAAGTTCACCTTCGGCGTGAGCACCACCCAGAAGGACTACGTCATCCTCAAGGCGATGGAGAAGCCCTTCATCAACCTGCTCTGGAGCGGCACCCTGCTCATGGCCCTGGGCTTCGGCCTGAGTGTGCGCCAGCGCGGCGGCAAGGGCGTGCTGGCCGAAACCGACGCCGAAGCCGCTCCCGAAACGGAAGCCACGGCCGCGTCGAGCGGCCGGGCCGTGCGGCCCCAACCGGCGGGGTAAGCCCTCCTCAGCGCCGTTTTACAGCTTCCTCAAAAGGCCGCCCCATTGCTGGGGCGGCCTTTTGTCTGTTACGCCGCCGTGCACGCGCCTACTTCCCGCGTCCCGGTTCTCACCGGACCCATCGAATGCCTTGCCGCCGCCTGCCGGCCCCTTGCCAACGACCACCGATGGCTTGCCGCGCCTTCCGGACGACTTGCCAACGCCTCCGGTTGCCTTGCCGCGCCTTCCGGATGACTTGCCATGCCTTCCGGACGACTTGCCGCGCCTTCCGAATGACTTGCAACGCCTTCCGGACGCCTTGCCAGTGCTTCCGGACGACTTGTTGCCAGCCAGCAGGCAATAAAAAAGGGCCGCCCGGTTGGGCGGCCCTTTTGCCGAGAGCGAAACGAAGCCGACGCTTATTTCACAATCGAAATCTGCTGCTGGGTATATTCCTGGCCGTTGCGCACCTTCAGCGTGTAGATGCCCGAAGTCAAGCCCGACAGGTCGACGGTGGTGCGCAGGTTGTCCTTGGCCGTGCCCGTGTACACGCGCTGACCCAGCAGGTTGGTCACTTCCACGCCCAGGCTCGCGGCGTTGGCCCCGTGGATTTCCAGGTTGAACTGGCCCGTGTTCGAGGGGTTGGGGTACACGCTCACGGCCCGCCGCAGGGCAGCCGATGTGGCCAGCACCACCGATGTTTCAGCCTCCAGCATCAGGCGGGTAGTAGCAGCCCCGTTACCACCACCAGCAACCAGGGTTGTCGGAGGTACCGGGGTTCCCGAGCTGATGATGTCAGCGAAGTAATATAAATCGCTCCGGCTGGGGCTCTCCCGCTGGCTCCCCAATGGAAAGAACGCGGGTGCTCCCGCCTGTCTCACCTGCGCCAGGCCCACCAGAAAATCGCCGGCCGGCACCCTGCCCCCCAGGTTGAAGGTATGGAGCTGGCCCAGGTCGGCCGTCGTCAGCACATAATCAGGCGAACGGGCATACACGGCCCCGGTCGTGACGTTGAGCACGACCCCGAACACGGTGGCCGACTGCGTCACAAGCGACGGGTCGTTCACGATGAAGGCCCGCACGGCCGTTACATCGCACGGCGTGTTCACGGTGAACTTGACGCACAAGGCCCGCGAGCTGGTGAACAAGGACGACCCCACGCCGTTGAATCCGGCCAACCCCGCCCCCGGCGCGATGACAGAGAATCGTGAGGCACTGGTAGCCATGGCCTGTGCCATCGCGTTGTTGGTGTTATCGTCGTCGTTAGGTACCGTCACGGTCACGGTGTTAGCCCCCGTGTTGGTGAGGCTGAGGCCGGTGAAGGTGACTACTGCCGTAGCACCCACGGCCAGCGTGGCCACCGGTTGGGTCTGCGTCGCGGTGTTGGCCCCCGTAATGTTCAGGGTTACGAGCCGCGGCGCGGTGGCCACGGTGCCGGCATTGACCACCACTGCCCGCAGGCTCACCGGGTTGCCCGCGGGCACCGCCACCGAGCCGTAGCCCTGAATTTCGCTCACCGCCAAGTCGTTGGCGGCTACGGGGATGACGAAGCGGTAGGTGCGGCCGGGGTCGGGCAGCATCGTCCCGCGCACGTTGTGGGCATTGCCCGAGTAGGGACCAATGATGAAGCTGGTGACCGACCAAGCTACTGTCGAAGCCTTCGTGCCCAGAACTGAAGCCGTAGTGGAGGAAGCCTTCAGGCCCACAACGCAAAACTTGGCAATGTCGGCGGCTACTGCGCCCGGCGTGGCCGTGCCGTACACAAAATCAATCTGGTTGCTGGTTTCGTAGAGCTTCGCCTGAAAGGAGCAGTTGGCGTACTGCGTGCCGATGGCACCGCGCGCCTTGTCGGCCACGTTTTTCCACTGGATGGTGCACACCCGGTTGGGGGCCGTGCCGGTGGTGAGCACGCGGTATTCGGTGCCGCCCGCCGAGCCGGGGCCCAGGTCCTGGTTGAAGGGCAGTATCAGGTTGGTTTCGGCCCCGTCGATGGGGCCGTTGATGATGCTCTGGCCACCGTCGGTGTACTGCGCGCCGGTGGGCGCCGCAGTCCCGAGCTTAACGAAGCCATTAGTATTGAGCACGAAATCGGTAAACGCCGTGCCATTGTAGGTGAACGTAAAGCCAATGGGTGTCGCGGCCGAGTTGGCATCGTCGGTGTTAGCCGTAGCAATAGCGGTACCGGTGTTGCCCAGGTCGGTGTAGGTGCTCGTGGTATTCGCTACGTTGGCCGCCGCATAGAACTGCGCTTGGGCTACCCCCATTGCGCCCACACCCAAAAGGGCGGACAGGGCCACTCGTTTTGCCCCGACCAACAGGCCCGGGCGATTGTATAACTGCGTCATGTGAAAAGGAATAAAAGGTGGTAGGACTGAGGAAAAAAGAGCCGCAATAGACTGGAAATGACGTCTCACCTCCATTAAATCATGACCATCCCTCATTTTGAGTACGCAACCTACACCCGGTTTTTACTTAAGCAATATTTTCTGTAATTATTTTAAATATTATAAATAATGTTTACTTATTATTATTATTCCAGAATTTTATGCGATTTTCTTCGCCATTGCTGGTTGGCTGCTCAGCACCACCATCGTGGCCAGTCAGCTAGGCCCGACCAGAGAGAAGTAGGGGTTGAAGTGGCTTCGGAAGGGAAATAACCAGCCTAACTGATGGCAATTGGCCTCCGCGAAGCGCGCCCGGTAGGTCTTTACCAATACACTGGCTAGCCCCAGCTCAGACCACGCCGGCCCCGCAGATGGGCCAAGCCAACCACAAAAAAGAGCCGCCCGGTTGGGCGGCCCTTTTACCGACAGCGAAACGAAGCCGAAGCTTACTTCACAATCGAAATCTGCTGCTGAGTGAACTCCTGGCCGTTGCGCACCTTCAGCGTGTAGATGCCCGAAGTCAAGCCCGACAGGTCGACGGTGGTGCGCAGGTTGTCCTTGGCCGTGCCCGTGTACACGCGCTGACCCAGCAAGTTGGTTACCTCCACGGCCAGGCTCGCGGCGTTGGCTCCGTGGATTTCCAGGCTGAACTGGCCCGTGTTCGAGGGGTTGGGGAACACGCTCACGGCGCGCTTCAGCGCCTCCGAAGTAGCCAGCGGGCCCGAGGTAATGGTCAGGTCGTCGACCGCCAGGAAGCCCTGGTTGGCCGTGCTGATAGCGTGGAAGCCCACGTAGTACGTGCCCGTAGCCACGATATC
>JANXMN010000086.1 GCA_025354605.1 Hymenobacter sp.
CTTTTGCAACCACCGCAAGTGCTGACGCTCGGAATCGGTCAACTGCACGTTCATCACACAAGTTTAGTACTTTGCCCGCAACTTATTCGCAACCCACTTCGCGACGAGTATAGCCAAGGTGCAGACATTAGGTCGTGACGGTTGGCAGCTGCTTCATGTCACGCCATCAACCATCGGATACGCCGGGTTGGGCATATCGCAAACCGTTTATTTGTTGACTAAGCCGCAATAGCCTAACTGCGGCAGCTACTTTTCAAAGTGCTTATGAAAAAATTGTCTCTCTCCGCCGCCCTGGTGCTGGCTGTGGCCGGCTCGTGGGCATTTTACCCGAAGGCTAGCCCCAAGGCCTTAGGAGGAATCATGATGCTGGTTGGCCATTTATCAGGCAGAGTTAACGAATTGCAAATAATAGCCCCTGATGGCCAGACAACCAGTCAGCCGTTAACTGAAAAACATATTACCGATGCATCTATCCTAGCCCTTCACAAAGCGGAACTAGTCGAGCTTAATCGACTGAAAGCAGAAGGCTGGGAGGTGATTGAAACGAATAATGCCCATGCAGCAGCAGGCATTATTATGTACGAAGACACCTACCTGCTAAGAAGGCAATAGGGCTGAATCTTGCCGCATTAACTAAAGCAACGGCCGCCCCAATACTGGAGCGGCCGCTTTCGGGCACAAGCTAAAGCATGTGCTACAAACGGGGCTACTTGAATGCCTGAATACCCGTAATATCCGCACCCGTGATGAGCAGGTGAATGTCGTGGGTACCCTCGTAGGTAATCACCGGCTCCAGGTTCATCATGTGGCGCATGATGGGGTACTCGCCGGTGTGCCCATACCGCTGGGCGTCTGGCGGGCCTATTCCTCCGTGCTTTCCTGGCGCAGGCGGGCAATTTCTTCTTCGCCGATGGAGGCTGTTTCGGACTTGTCGTAGATGGAAAGCAGGAACAGCTTAACCGTTTGGGTGGCCGCGTCCACTACGCGGCGGTAGGTGATGAGGCGGGCACCGCCGCTTTTGCCGCGGCTTTTGCTGGCAATGGCGAGGCGAATTTTGTAGCAGTCCTGGCCCAGCGGCTCGCCGTGGGTCGAATCATGCTCCAATACGCCAACCAGGCGGGCCAGCTCGGGCTTCAGCGAGCGGTATTTCTTCAGCAGCGGCTTGGCTTCGCGCCGGAAGTTGGCCGTGGTGATGATGGCAACGGGCGGCATTTACGAGGCGGCCAGGAAATCGGTCAGGGTGATTTCGGGCTGGCGGCCGGCCAGGATTTCGGGCACTTCGCGTAGGGCTTCGCTCATGCCGCGTAGCACCAGCTCGCGGCCTTGCAGCTGGCGGTAGTAGGCTTTTAGCTCCAGCCAGTCGGCCATGGGCAGCACCACGGCTTCGGGCTTGCCGCTGGCATCGGTGAGGTAGTGCAGGGAATCGGCGGGGGACATGGCAGGGAAACGGATGGTGTCTGGGTTCGTTTGATTACCTAAGTTACGCAAAGCGGCAGTAGAGGCGCGGCCCCCAATAGCCCGAGGCCAAGACAAGGTTATGGCGTAAGTTGCAAGCAAACATCATCACCTCAACTCTTTGGCTCCTATGAAAAAAGTGTTTCTCGCCGCCGCGCTGGCGCTGGCCGTAGCCGGCTCGTGGGCGTTTTATCCGAAGGCTGTTACCACTACAAAAACGATGATGATAGTGGGCACTTACCCAACCCCTTCTTGGCGGCATTCTTACTTGACTATTATCACACCAGAAGGTATTGAAACTACCACCGAGTTGGACGTGAGTAAAGCAGACGAAGGAAAATTATTAGACCAAGTACGCCGGATACATACCATCATCAAAGGCGCTACTTTAACGGCTGTGAACAAATATCAGCAAGATGGATGGGAGTTGGCAGGAGTAGAAGCCGAACACATTGGCGAAGGGTATAATAACTTGGTTTATGTACTGGAAAAAAAGTAAAGGCTGCCCCAATGTTGGGGCAGCCTTTACTTTTTCTGCAAGCTAAAGCTCGCGCCCCTTATTTGAACGCCTGAATGCCCGTGATGTCAGCCCCGGTGATGAGCAGGTGGATGTCGTGGGTGCCCTCGTAGGTAATCACCGACTCCAGGTTCATCATGTGGCGCATGATGGGGTATTCGCCGGTGATGCCCATGCCGCCGTGAATCTGGCGAGCTTCGCGGGCGACGTGCAGGGCCATGTCGACCGAGTTGCGCTTGGCCATCGAGATTTGGGCGCTGGTGGCTTTGCCTTCGTTTTTGAGCACACCCAGGCGCCAGGCCATGAGCTGGGCCTTGGTGATTTCGGTCAGCATCTCGGCCAGCTTCTTCTGCTGGAGCTGGAAACCGCCGATGGGCTGGCCGAACTGCTCGCGCTGCAGCGAGTACTTCAGGGCCGACTCGTAGCAGTCGATGGCCGCGCCGATAGCGCCCCAGGCAATGCCGAAGCGGGCCGAATCGAGGCAGGAGAGCGGGCCTTTGAGGCCGTCGATGTTGGGCAGGATGTTCTCCTTGGGGATTTTCACGTCCTCAAACACCAGCTCGCCGGTGCAGGAGGCGCGCAGGCTCCACTTGTTGTGGATTTCGGGCGTTGAAAAGCCTGCCATGCCGCGCTCGACGATGACGCCTTTGATGCGGCCCTGCTCGTTTTTGGCCCATACCACGGCCACCTGGCACTCGGGCGAGTTCGAAATCCAGAGCTTGGCACCGTTCAGCAGGTAATGGTCGCCCATGTCCTTGAGGTTGGTGGTCATGCCGCCGGGGTTCGAGCCGTGGTCGGGCTCGGTGAGGCCGAAGCAGCCGAGCCACTCGCCGCTGGCCAGCTTGGGCAGGTACTTCTTGCGCTGTTCTTCCGAGCCGTAGGCGTAGATGGGGAACATCACCAGCGAGCCCTGCACCGAGGCGGTGGAGCGCATGCCGGAGTCGCCGCGCTCGATTTCCTGCATGATGAGGCCGTAGCTGATGTAGTCGAGGCCGCCGCCGCCGTACTCCTGCGGGATGGTCGGGCCGAAGGCGCCCACGTCGCCAAACTTGCGCACGATTTCGGAGGGGAAGTGCGCGTCCTGGGCCCACTTTTCGATGTGGGGGTTGATTTCCTTCTTGACGAAGTCGCGGATGGACTGGCGGATGAGCAGGTGCTCCTCGGTGAGCAGGCCGTCGAGGTCGAAATAATCGGTGAAGCCGTTGGCGTTGGTGCTGCCTTTCTGGGCGGTGTGGGCTTTGGACTGGGGGGAGAGTACGTCGGCTTCGGAGGACATGGGGGTGGGGGCTGGGGGGTGAGGTGGGCGTTTGGCTCCAAAGATAACAGGCGGGGCGGGGCGCGGTTCGGCGGGGGGGCAAAAAGGCCGTTTCCAGCGACATGTAATGGCTTACACGCCCCCGCTGGCCGTCTACACGCCCCGCGACCTATCTACATGCCCCCGCGAGGCAGCTACACGGCCCGGCTGGCCGGCTGCATGGCCCGGCTAAGCAGCTACACGGCCCCGCGCGGCAGCTACTTGCCGCCGCTGCGTGCCTGCATGAGCCCGCCCACGGCCCACCCGGCCCCGCGCCCGCCCTACTTGATGACGCGGATGCGGTTGTTGAGCTGGTCGGCCACGTACACGGTGCCGTTGGCTTCGCAGGCTACGCTGATGGGATTGCTGAACTGGGCGGTGGCCCCGGTGCCGTCGGCGGTGCCCGCCGTGCCGGTGCCGGCCAGGGTGCTCACCGCGCCCGTGGCGGCCACCACCTTGCGGATGCGGGCGTTGCCCCGGTCGGCCACGAGCAGGTTGCCCCGGCCGTCGTAGGCCAAGCCGGTGGGAAAGTTGAAGCTGGCGGCCGTGCCGGTGCCGTTGGCGAAGCCCTGGGCGCTGCCGGCCAGGGTGCTCACCACGCCCGTGGCCACCACGATTTTGCGGATGCGGCTGTTGCTTACGTCGGCCACGAACACGTTGCCGCTGGCGTCGCAGGCCACGCCGGCGGGCTGGTTGAACTGGGCAGCGGCCCCGGTGCCGTCGGCATAGCCCCCCATGAAGCTGCCGGTGCCAGCCAGGGTGCTCACCACGCCCGTGGCCACCACGAGGCGGCGAATAGCGTTGCTGCCCTGCTCGGCCACGTAGAGGGTGCCGCTGCCGTCGTAGGCCACGCCGGTGGGGTTTCGGAACTGGGCGTTGGTGCCGGTGCCGTCGGCATAGCCGAACGCGCCGCCGGCCAGGGTGGTGACCACGCCCGTGGCCACCACAATCTGGCGGATGAGGTTGTTGCCGGGGTCGGCCACGAACAGGTTGCCGTTGCCGTCGTAGGCCAGGCCGTTGGGGGTGTTGAACTGGGCGGCGGTGCCGATGCCGTCGGCGTTGCCGGCGGTGCCGCTGCCGGCCAGGGTGCTCACCGCGCCCGTGGCCACCACGATTTTGCGGATGCGCCGGTTGCCGTAATCGGACACGAACAGGTTGCCGCTGCCGTCGCAGGCCACGCCGACGGGGGGGTTGAACTGGGCAGCGGCCCCGGTGCCGTCGGCATAGCCCGCCGTGCTGCCGGCCAGGGTGCTCACGCGCACGCCGGGGCTGCCGCTGGTGCCGGCGTTGCCGTTCGCGTCGGGTGCCAAGCCGTTGCTCAGATTCAGCCAGCCGCCGATGTAGTAGTAGAGGCCGGGGGTGCTGTCGGTTTGAAACACGAGCAGGCCGTTGGTGGGGCTGGGAATGGCCTCGCGCTGGGCCGCCGTGAGGCGGGGCAGCAGCAGCCCGCCGGTGGTGCTTTTGATTTCGAGGGCGGCCGAAGCGGCGGGGGCGCCGGCCGCGCCGATGGTGACGCCCTGGGCCTGGGCGGCGAGGGGGAGCAGCAGGGCGGCGAATAGCACGAAACTTCTCATCGTGAAACGGTTGATAGGGAATAACGAAGGTACGCCCGGCCGGGCGGCTGTACTTAGAGCCCACGCAACTAGGGCGGCCGGGGCGGCGCGGGCGGGCGGCTTTTTCAGTCGCCCGCCCGCTAATCGTTGCGCGCTTGGACACGATTAGCGGGCGGGCGGCTGAAAAAGCCGC
>JANXMN010000122.1 GCA_025354605.1 Hymenobacter sp.
TTCACCAACAGCAACTTAACAACATCACCCAATTCTCTCCTGCTTAACTAGACCACCCCAATCAGTCTGTTGGCCGGCCCCGGTCCGAACGACCGCTTTGAAGCAACTACCAGCGGCTTCAAAGCGGAGATTAAAGTGCCCGCGGACAAGGGCGGTCAATGGTCGGCTCCGGTGCGATGGACGGATTACGAGCGAGGCGGTTTAGGCACTGGCATTACGGGTATGATAGGTATTCATACCCACCTATTGCCGAACGGTAACGTATTCAGTTGGGAAGGGTACAACATCGATACAAAGGCTGCTGGAAACGCTAGCTGTACTTCTCACGCCTATGCTTGGAATCCCAATCCTAGCGCGAATGATGGGGCACACATTTATCCTTACGTATACGACCATTATGACCTCAACAACATCAATATTTTTTGTGGGGGACATACCTTTCTGGCGGATGGCCATTTGCTGAGTGCTGGTGGGCATTATTCAGCCGGTGAAGTCAACCGAAGCGTGAGTGCTGTTAATACCAGTGGTAATCCAGACTATATTCCAGGAGCCGGTAACGTTGACAGCTACATTGGCACCCGGGACCTGAACATCTTTGATTACCGGACTCTACCTAATACGTCGGGCAATGGGTGGCAGAAGTCGGCCGCTGGCGATGTAACTCCGATGAGCTACCGCCGCTGGTACCCCACCGCCACCACCCTGGCCGATGGCCGGGTGCTGGTAACGGCCGGGCAGCGCTACGGCGGCCCGCTGGGCAGCAACACCACCGTGCAGGCCGAGATTCCGGAGGTGTATACTGCTGCTACAAACGTGCCTGATAACTGGCAGCAAATAACCGGAGCCGCGCGCCGCCTGCCACTCTACCCGTGGATGTTTCTGGCCCCCGACGGGCGTGTATTCAACGCGGGGCCCAATCCGGACGGGAAGTTCCTGGATGTGAACGCCGGCACTTGGGGGACAGCAACCTATAATTCCCAGTTGGGCTTGGAGCGGATATACGGCTCGGCGGTGATGTACGCCCCTGGCAAAGTGCTTATTTTGGGTGGCGCTAATCCATCAGGCGTCACTAATACAAGTGAACTCATCGACCTCAATATCCCAGGTAGCGCCGCTTTCAGCAAAGGCGCCCCGATGGTATTTGCCCGTACCCACGTCAACGCGACCATTCTGCCCGATGGCTCCGTACTAGCCACTGGAGGCACCAAAACCAACACCAACAGCGACTACGACGCCGTGCTCTACGCCGAACTGTGGACCCCAAGTGCCACGAATACTTATGGCGGCACCTGGACGTTGATGAACGATATGAGCGTACCTCGGCTCTATCATTCCACCGCCGTGCTCCTGCCCGATGCCACGGTGCTCACCACTGGCGGCGGCGAAGGTGCCAACTTTACTCCCCACCCGGACTACCAGATTTTCACGCCCTCGTACTTGTGCAAAGGCTTGCCCCGGCCCGAGATTAGCTCGGCTCCGCAAGCGGTAGCTTACGGCCAAGTCTTCACCGTAAGCAGCCCCAATGCCGAAGCCATCCGAAATACCGGGCGCGCTACGCTGGTGCGCCTGTCGTCGGTCACGCACTCCTTTAATATGAACCAGCGGTTTATTCCGCTTACTATCGCCAACGCCAAGTACGGGCAGCTTTACCTGACCGCTCCCAGCGACCCGAATAGTTGTCCGCCCGGCCACTACATGTTGTTTCTGATTGATGGCAACGGCACTCCTTCCCACGCCAGCATCGTTGCCATCAACACCAGCGCCTGCACCACGCTGTCCATTACCCAAATAGCTCCCAGCGTTAATCCGAACGATTGCAGCCGGGAAACCAGCTTTACGGTCAACGGCGGCAGCCCAACCAGCACCTACGTTTGGACCGTTAATGGTGCCACCTTCAGCACGCAACCCAATCAAACCACTATTCAATTAGTCACCAGCACCGCTAGTCCGACCGTACAGGTAGCGGTAAAGCAGGATAATTCCGCTTGTGGGGCCAGCTCTACGCTGACCAGCTACTTTCCGGGCTGCTTTGGCACGGCTGCGCGTTCGGGGCCGGGTAAATAACCGGCGCAAGGAGCCGGAAACTCCGGTTTGGCCGGTTGAAGCGCCCCCGATGAGACTCGCCCGGTTTCGTTCGAGGGCAAGCCGCGCCGCCTACTGCCCGCGCACCAGCTCGCCGCTCAGCCGGCGCAGGGCCAGCTCGGCCTGCTTGGCCGCGTAGCGGATATCCAGCAGGCGGGTTTCGGCATCGAGCTCGTTGCGCTGGGCTTCGCGCAGGGCCAGGGGCGTAAGCAGGCCGAGGCGGTAGCGCTCCAAGGCAATGTCCACGTTCTGGCGGGCCAGCTGGATGTTGGCTTCTTCGAGGTCGAGCAGCTGCAGGTAGTTCTGGTATTGAGTGAACGCCGTGGCGGCATCGGCATCGAGCTGCAGGCTGGTCTGGTCGAGCCGGAGACGGGTTTGCTCCTCCGCCACGCGGGCGTTCTGCTCCTGGCGGCGCAGGTTGAAGCCGTTGAAGATGGGCACCGAGGCAGTAAGGCCATAATTCAGCCCCTGCACCTGATTGGTGCTCGACGTGAGCGTGGTGCCGGCAAAGGCGGCGTTGTTGATGTTGCGGGTGAGGCCGTAGCCCGAAATCAGGCCCACCTGTGGGTAGCGGGAGGCCGTAATCAGGCGGCGGTCGTAGGCGGCCACGTCGAGGCCCAGGCGGGCCTGGGCCAGGCGCGGGTTATTGGCCCGGATGCCGGCCAGGGTGATTTCCTCGCGCAGGTCGCGGGCCACGGCGAGCGTGTCGCTGGGCACGAAATCGGTACGGGGGGCGCGGCCGAGCAGGTTGTTGAGCGTGACTTTGGCGGCCTGCAGCGTCTGCTGCTGCTGGAGCAGCTGGCTACGGTCGGCGTTGTAGTCGACGCGGGCCGTCAGCACCTCCACCTTGGCGCTCACGCCCACGTCGACCTGGGCCTGGGTGAGGTCGATACGGGCCTGGCCAATGCGCAGGGCTTCTTCGAGCGAGGTAATTTTGCCGGCCTGGCGCACCACGTCGTAGTAGGCGTTGGCCACGTTCTCCACGGTCTCCTCTACCGTGGCGCGGGTAACCTGCTGCTGCTGCTGGCGCAGCGACTTGAGCCGGTCGTAGGCGATGAACATGCCAAAGCCGTCGAAAATCGTCCAGCCCAGCGTCACGTTGGTGTTGAAGGCGTTGGACGTGGCCCCGTTCACGATGCGCGGGTCGCCGCCGCCGAAACGTTGGTTGATATTGTTGTTGTTGAAGGTGCGCGTGAGGTTTCCCGTGAGGCTGGGCAGCTGGCCGGCATTGCCGCGCGTCACGTTGTTGCCGGCAATTTTCTCGTCGAAGCGCGAAATCAGAATGCCGTAGTTGTGTTGCAAAGCCTCCGCAATGGCTTCCTGCAGGGAAAGGGGCGGGCCGGCGAGCGCCGTGAGCGGCCGTTGCAGCTGGGCCACGGGCAGCTGCGCCAGGCTGGTAAGTGGGAAGAGGAGAAAAAGGAGTTGGAACGGTTTCATAAAATCAATTCAGGTCGTCATGCTGAGCGAAATCGAAGCATCTCTACCGCAGTACTAAAATTGATTAGTAGCGCGGTAGAGATGCTTCGACCTTGCTCAGCATGTCGTGCTTTTTGCGTCAACCATCAGCATTACGCGGCCACCGGCTGTTTTTCAGTCGCGGCCACTTTGGGCTTGTGGTTCTTTGCCGAGGCGAAATAGGAGTACATCACCGGCACCACGAACAGGGTGAGGCCGGTGGCAAACAGCAGCCCGCCCACCACGCCGATGCCCATGGCCCGGCGGCCCAGCGCGCCCGCGCCCTGCGCCAGCGCAATGGGCAGAATGCCGAGCACGGCGCACAGGCTGGTCATCAGAATGGGGCGGAAGCGGGCGGCGGCACCCTCAATCAGGCCGGTCATGTAGTCGGAGCCGCGCTCCACGCTCTGGTTGGCGAACTCGACGATAAGAATGCCGTTTTTCGTGACTAGGCCCACCAGCATGATGATGCCGATTTGGGAGAACAGGTTCATGGTTTGGTTGAAATACCAGAGACTGAACAGCGCGCCGGCCAGGGCCAGCGGCACCGTTACCATGATGATGCCCGGGTCGCGGAAGCTCTCGAACTGGGCGGCCAGAATCAGGTAAATCAGCACCAGGGCCAGCCCGAAGGCGAAAAGCACCGACGACGAGCTTTCGGCAAAGTCGCGCGACTGCCCCGCCAGCGAGGTCGAGAACGAGTCGTCGAGTTGCTTGTCGGCAATGGCCTGCATGGCGGCGATGCCCTCGCCCAGGGTTTTGCCCTTGGCCAGCGAGGCCGAGAACGTGGCCGCGTTGTAGCGATTGAAGCGGTAGAGCTGGGGCGGCGTGCTCTTCTCGACCAGCGTAATCACGTTGTCGAGCTGCACGAGCTTGCCGGTGCGGCTCTTCACGTTGAGGGTGCGCACGTCGAGGGGTTGGTTGCGGTCTTCGCGGGCCACCTGGCCGATAATCTGGTACTGCTTGCCGTCGCGGATAAAGTAGCCGTAGCGCTGCCCGCTCAGGCCGGCCTGCAGCGTCTGGGAGATGTCCTGCACGCTCACGCCCAGGGTCTGGGCCTTTTCGCGGTCAATTACCACCCGCAGCTCGGGCTTGTTGAATTTCAGGTTGACATCAACAAAGCTGAAGGTTTTGTCGGCCAAGGCCGCGTCCAGAAACTTGGGCACGGCGGCGGTCAGCTTCTCGAAGTCCTGGGTCTGCACCACGAACTGCACCGGTAGTCCACCTCCACGCCCGCCGCCGCCACCCGAGCTGATGCTCTGGTCCTGTGACACCGACACGCGG
Source organism: Hymenobacter sp. (assembly GCA_025354605.1). Lineage (GTDB taxonomy): Bacteria > Bacteroidota > Bacteroidia > Cytophagales > Hymenobacteraceae > Hymenobacter. Next base: position 4,822 of record JANXMN010000122.1, read on the forward strand.
GCTCCGGTGTACTTCTTCACGGCATTGGTGATGCGGTCGGCCATCTGCTGCTGGGTGGCGGGGCGCTGGCCGGGGTCTTTCAGAAAGACGCGGGCAATGCCCGAGTTGGCCGCACCGCCGCTGCTGCCGCCGCCGGGCGAAGTCACGGTCAGGATGTTGTCGGCCGCGCTGGTCGAGCTGTCCTGCAGCACCTTGGCCAAGTCATTCATATAGCCATCCATGTACTCGAACGACGCGCCCTCCGGCGCATTGGCGTTGATGCTAAGCCGGTTGCGGTCTTCCACCGGGGCCAGCTCCGAGGGCAGCGCCTTCATGAAAAACCAGATGCCGACGCCCGTGAGTGCTACCAGCCCCCAGGCCAGCCAGCGCCGCTCCAGGAAAGTGATGAGGGCCTCGCGGTAGCCGTTGGTGAGGCTTTGGAAGAAGGGTTCGGTCTTGCGGTACAGCCAGTTGTGGCCGCCGTCCTTCTTCAGCAGCTTCGCGCACATCATGGGTGTGAGGGTGAGCGACACGAAGGCCGAAATCAGCACCGAGCCGGCCAGCACGATGCCGAACTCTCGGAACAGCTTGCCCGTGATGCCCGACAGAAACACCACCGGCAGAAACACCGCCGCCAGCACTACGGTGGTCGAAACCACCGCCATTAAGATTTCGGCCGAGCCGTTTTTGGCCGCCTCCAGCGGCGTTTCTCCCTCCTCGATGCGGCTGTAAATATTCTCCAGCACCACGATGGCATCATCGACTACCAGGCTGATGGCCAAAACGATGGCCAGCAGCGTGAGCACGTTGATGGTGAAGCCCATCAGATTCATCACGAAGAAGATGCCGATAAGTGACACCGGAATGGCCACCACCGGAATGAGCGTGGAGCGCCAGTCGCGCAGGAACAGAAAAATCACCACCACCACCAGCACGAAGGCTTCCAGAATGGTGTCTTCTACCTCCGCAATCGAGGCCCGGATGAACACCGAGTTGTCGAAGCCCGTGCTGATTTTCAGGTCCTTCGGCAGGTCGTTCTGGTATTGCTTCATCCGCTTGTTGAACTCGTCGGTGATAGCAATCTGGTTCGTGCCGGGCTGCGGAATGGCCATCACGGCCACCATCGGGATGCCGTTGCGGCGCAGGATGGTCTGGTCGTTTTCGGGGTAGAGCTCGGCGTAGCCCACGTCGCTCAGGCGCACCAGCGAGGTGGGGTCGTTGCGGATAATCAGGTTGTTGAAATCCTTCACCGAAGCCAGGCGGCCCATAGTGCGCAGCGAGAGCTGGGTGCTCTGGCCCTGCACCGAGCCGCTGGGCAGCTCCACGTTTTCGCGGGCCAGGGCCTGCTGCACGTCCACCGGCGACACGCCGAGGGCGGCCAGCTTCACGGGGTCGAGCCAGAGGCGCATGGAGTACTTGCGCTCGCCCCAGACGCGGATTTCGCTCACGCCGGGAATGGTCTGCAGGCGCTCCTTGAGCACGTTGTTGGCATAGTCGGTCAGTTCGAGCAGGGTGCGCGACGAGCTGCTGAGGTAGCTCAGGATAATGGGGGAGGAGTCGGCGTTGGCCTTGCTCACGGTGGGCGGGTCCACGTCGCGCGGCAGGCGGCCCTGGGCGCTTGATACCTTGTCGCGCACATCGTTGGCGGCCGCTTCGAGGTCCACGCCCAGGTCGAATTCAACGGTGATGGTGCTGGCCCCGTCTCGGCTGGTGCTCGACAGGTTGCGGATGCCCGCGATGCCGTTGATGCCCTCCTCCAGCGGCTCGGTTATCTGGCTCTGAATCACATCGGCCGAGGCCCCGGTGTAGCCGGTCTGCACCGTGATGATGGGTGGGTCGACGCTCGGGTACTCGCGGATGGCGAGCGAATGGAACCCAATCACGCCGAAAATCACGATGAGCAAGCTCATCACGATGGCAAGCACCGGGCGATTGATACTGACGGAGGAAAGACTCATTCTCAATTAAGAAATAAGAATTAACAATTAGGAATTAAGAATTGGGGGTTTCTCCTTTGGTGGAGCGGATGATAACTGTGAGAATTCTGCGTAGTTCCTTACAGTCTTGTATTAATGATTCAGCTAGGTTGGGTTCCAGGTATTGAGTATCCCGGAGCAGCCGTAGCCAATAATGGGTTTCACGGGCTTCTTTATAAGCGATGCTACACTTGGAGATAAAATCTTTTCTGGATTGGCCGCCCACCGCTTCCTCCACATTGGCTCCGATAGAAGTGCCGCTGCGACGAATCTGGTCCGCCAGCTGGAAGGCGTTTTTCTCAGCTACCAGGAATTAGCTAAGACGCACAATTCGAACTGCGAAGGCATAGCTTTTATGCAGGATAACATTATCTTCCTTCATAATAGGGAACCGCCTAAAGACAATTCTTAATTGCGAATTCTTAATTGTTAATTGCCACCTTATCACCTTCCTTCACCTGCAGAATTCCGGTGCGAATAATCGTGTCGCCCACGGCCAGGCCCTTGGTTATCTGAATCACCTTATCCGAGCGCACGCCAATGCTTACGGGCTGCACTTTGGCCTTGCCATGCTGCACCGTGAACACGGTGTAGCCGCTGGCCACCGGCACGACGGCTTCGGTCGGAATCTGCAGGGCCTCGGCGGTTTCGCCCAGTTCCAGGTTCACTTTCACAAAGCCGCCGGGCCGCAGCTCCAGGTTCTTGTTGGCGTAGATGGCCCGCACCGGTAGTGTGCGCGACACCGGGTCAATCTGCGGGTTGATGGCGTAGACTTTGGCCTCGAATTTTTTGGTCGTGGCCTCATCGGTCACCATCACCGGGTCGCCCACCCGCACCGACGCCGCGAAGCGGCTCGGCACGTTGAAGTCGACTTTCACCGGCCGCACCCGGGAGAGCGTGGTAATGGCCGTGCCCGGCGATACATAGGCCCCCACCGAAGTATTGCGCAGGCCCAGAACCCCGTCGAACGGGGCGCGCACGTAGGCTTTTTGCAGCATCACGCGCAGGGCTTGCAAGTCGGCCTGGGCCGTCAGCAGGGCGTTTTGCGACTGCTCGTATTCCTGCCGGCTGATGTATTCCTTGGCCAGCAGGGTGCGTTGGCGCTGCTCCTGGTCGTGGTAAAGCCTGATGTTGTATTCCTGCTTGCGCAACTGGGCCTGCACATCGGCCGCGTTGATGGTGAACAGCAGCTGGCCCTGGCGCGCCGGCTGGCCCTCCTGGATGTCGAGGCTGGTAATCTTGCCCGAAATTTCGCTTTGAATGGTCACGGACTCGTCGGCCATCACCGAGCCGGTGGAGGCCACCTCGTCGGCGAGCTTGGTGACGGCCACTACGTACACCTGCACGGGCACTTTGGGCTTGCCGCCGGGGCCGTCCTTGCCGCCGGGAGCCGCGCCGCCTTTGCCGCCCTTGCCACCGTCCTTGTCGGTACTAGGGCTGGGAAAGTAGGTGATTTTAGCCCAGGCCAGCCCGGCAATCAGCAGGGCCGCAATCAGCCAGCCCAGCCAGCCGCGTTTGCCTTTAGGCGGCGAACCAGGCTCGGCCGCAGGCGCGGGGGGCGGAACGGCAGTGGGGGCGGGGGTCGAAGTAGTGTCCCAGGTTTTGGGCGCGGCAACGGGGGGAGTATCCAGAGACATAGGGAGCAAGAACGCATAAGCCGGGGCCGATGTTCGGCCACCAGTGGCCCAGCGAGGGAGGGCAGTGGGGCAATAACCCCAATAGGTACGGATTTGGACCACAGGTTGCGCCAGCCCGGCCGAAACATCGACCGAAAGGGGCATTATCGGGACCGGGCCTATCTTCGCTCTGATGAAACCCGCCACCGACACCCCGCCCGAACCCCGCAATTTCTTTCAGGACGTGCACGAGGTCGTGCGCCTGATTCCGGCCGGGCGCGTCACCTCCTACGGGGCAATTGCCCACTACCTGGGCTCGCGGCGCGGGGCCCGCACGGTGGGCTACGCCCTGCTGGCCGCCCACACCGATGCGGGCATTCCGGCCCACCGTGTGCTCAACCGCCTGGGCCACCTCACCGGCCGCCTGCACTTTGCCACGCCCACTGCCATGCAGGAAGCCCTCGAAGCCGAAGGCCTGCGCGTGGAAGACGACCGGGTAGTCGATTTCGAACAGCACTACTGGAACCCGAACACCGAGCTGGGGTAGGCTACCGGTGCGGCTGCTCCAGCGCATCAACGGCGGCTTCGCCCTCCCGCGCGGGCAGCACCTGCCAGGGCGTGAGCGCCGCCGAGGGCTGTAGCCGCAGGTAGGTGGCTTCGGTCGTGCTCGGGGCTAGCAGGATAGCCGGGTTGCCCGGCAAATCGACCACCAGCCGGGCCGGGTGGCCGAAGTAGGGCCACATCAGCTCCATGTACTCGCCGGGCCGGAGCTGCCCCACTTCGCGGTCGTTGAGCCGGATGCGCTGCGGGTTGGCCGGGCCGCCGGGCGGGCGGTACACGTACAGGTAGGCCGTGTCGGTTTGCTGAACCTGGCCGGGTCGCAGCAGGGAGCCGGCCTGGCCGGTGCGCATGTCGAGGGCGTACACCATGGGTTTAGCGCTGCCATCGTCGACCGACGCGGCCGCCATACCCCCGAGCACTCCGCCTACCATGGCACCCTGTCTGGCCCGCCGCTTGGCGGCTTCCATATCGCGGGGCGCGGCTCCTACAAACGTGAAATAATTTCCCTGGCGGATGAGCGGCCAGAACGCTTTGCTGTAGCCCAGATACGCCCGCTGGCCATCGCTCACCCCCCACACCTGCTTGAGTGGAATCCGGTTGCCATCGGCGGTTTGCAGGCGGGGTTGAACCGATAACGTGCCTTCCCAGTGCAAAAGGCGCATCCGGGTGGTGTCGAGGCGCACCCGCGCCGTCGTATCAGGGCGGTTGGCCAGAAACTGTTCGAAACTGTAATAGACTCCCGCCCGGGGGCGGGCCTGCCGTAGAATAGGCGGGAGCCGGGCTTGCGACGGGGCATCGGCGGCCAGCTGGTCAAGGGTCCGGGCCGGTGTTGGCAGGCGGGCCGCCTTATCGGCGGCAGCCAGTTGGAACAGGCAGCTCTGCATGAGCCGGGCCAGGTGCGGGCCGTGCAGGTAAGTGGCTTCGGACGACTTCTGGCTGGCATGGTCGGCCACGCTACAGAGGAAGTGGTAGCCGTCGGCCCGGTGCTCGTACACATCGGCGGCCAGGTCGGCGCGGGCCAGCTCGGCCAAGCCGCTGCCAAGGAGTTCCTCGCTGATGCGCAGCTGCCGGAGGCAAAACACCACGGCGTGGTCGGTGGGCCGCCGGGGCAGGCGCGCCTGCAGCCAGGCTGTGAGCTCGGGCACCAGTCCCTGCCGGAACAGCACGGCCGTCGTCCGGTTTTCCAGGCCCTTGTAAACGGTGCCGATGGGGGGCTGCCCGGGCCGACCATCCACCACGGCTTCGACGAAGATGCTGCGCTCGGGCAGGCCAAGCGGAAGGGCATTGAGGTCGAGGTAGTACACTTGGGCCCGCGCGGTAGAATTGGCCAGAACCAGCAGCGTCAGCAGCAGCAGCAGTCGCCGTCCGGGCAGCTGCCCGAAGCGGAGTAGTGGAAAGGTCGTCATACAATAGTAGCGGAAACACCAAAACTAGCAAAAATCAACTGCTCATCCGGCGGTGCTACCGATTAAGCCTGGGTTTGCCCATGCGGGCTGTAACCAGCCGCCGCCGTGCTGTATATTTGTTGTCCCCGGACTATGCCGGGGCTATTTAAATAGGTATGAAGCACTTTTTTACCGCGCTGCTATCCGTGTTGCTGACCTTGCCGGCCGTGGCCCAAACCACCTTCTCCATCCGCGGCCGTGTGACGGACAAGGTTACCGGCGAAACCCTGCCCGGTACCACCATCCAGGTAACCGGCGCGGGCCAGAACACCGGGGCCGGGGCCGACGGCGAAGGCAACTACAAAATTCCGGGCCTGCCGGCCGGTACCTACACCGTGCAGGCCACCTTCGTGGGCTATAAACCCCTCACGCAGACGGTCAAAATCACGACTCAGAGCGTGGTGGCAGCCTTCACCCTGTCGTCGGACAATGCCAGCCTGGCCGAGGTGCAGGTGGTGGCCAGCCAAGCCCAGGAGCGCGAAACGCCCGTGGCCTTTTCGGCCGTGAACGAGGTGAAGCTGCGCGAAACTCTCTCGAACCGCGACCTGCCCCAGATTCTCAACGAAACGCCCGGCGTGTACGCCACCCAGGGCGGCGGTGGCACCGGCGACTCCCGCATTAACGTGCGCGGCTTCGACCAGCGCAACGTGGCCGTGCTCATCAACGGCGTGCCCGTGAACGACATGGAGAACGGCCAGGTATTCTGGAGTAACTGGGACCTGGGCGACGTGACCAAGTCGCTGCAGGTGCAGCGCGGTTTGTCGGCCTCGAAGATTGCCGTGCCCTCGGTGGGTGGCACCATCAACGTGCTCACCCGGGGCTTCGACGACAAGAAAACCATGCTGGCCCGGGTCGAAACCGGTTCCAATAATTACCGCAAGTACTCGCTCATGCTCAGCAGTGGGCAGCTGAAGGGCGACTGGGCGTTTACGTTCTACGGCTCGCGCCGCACCTCCGATGGCTGGGTCGATAAGGCTTTCGACGATGCCTGGACCTACTTTGGCACTATCAGCAAGCACCTGGGTCGGCATAACCTTTCCCTCACAGGCATGGGCTCGCCCCAAAGCCACGGGCAGCGCTCGTTTCCGCAGGATGTGTACAAATTTTCGAACGAGCGGGCCCGCGAAATCGGGGCCAAAGTGCAGGGCGGCGACCGGGGTTTTGCCTACAATCCCTACTGGGGCACGCTTGACCGCTACTCGATAGTTGGAGGCGTGCGCGTGAGCCACGGTACCGAAACCCTGAACGAGCGCACCAATTACTACAACAAACCGCAGGTGAATTTCAACGACCTGTGGCAGGTAACTGACCGCCTGTTCGTGTCGACCGTGCTGTACGCTTCGCACGGTAACGGCGGCGGCACCAATACCCTGACCGGTAACACTTCCACTACCAACGGGAGCGTTGACCAGGCAACCGGGCAGACCGATTTTCAGAAGATTTACGATACCAACTACCGGAACATCGGGGCCGACGGCCGGCGCCAATCAAGCGAAATATTGGTTAATACCGTGAACAGCCACCGCTGGTATGGCTTCGTAGTGGGCAGTGATTACCTGCTCAACGACAAGCTGACCCTGTCGGTAGGGGTGGATGGCCGCGACTACTATGGCATTCATTACCGGGAAGTGCGCGACTTACTCGGCGGCGATTACGTGGTGAACCCCCTCAACCGCAACGTCAATCCGAACACCCGCTATGGGGTGGGCGATAAAATCGGCTTCAATAACGATGGCAAAACGCGCTGGCTGGGCGGCTATGCCCAACTCGAATACAAAACGCCGTTGTTGTCGGCCGTTATCAGCGCTACGGCTTCGGAAGTTGGCTACAAGCGCATCGACTATTTCCAGCCCAAGCAGTTGAATGTGGGCGACTCGACTTTCAACCTGGGCTACAACGCGAGCCGCCTGATTGGCGGGCGCACCTACACGGCCGCCGATGCTCACACGGTCGAAACACCCTGGAAGCGCTTCCAGGGCTACAGCGTGAAGGCCGGGGCCAACTACAACCTGACTGAGCACGACAACGTGTTCGTGAACGTGGGCTACAATAGCAAGGTGCCGCTCTTCAATAAGGTGTACGACACCATTACCGGCATTCTGTATCCGTTCGCCAAAACCGAGGGAATTGGCAGTGTCGAGCTGGGCTACGGCATCACCTACCCCAGCATGAAGCTGACGCTGAACGCCTATTACACGCAGTGGAACAATAAATCCACCAGTTCTTTCAACTCCACAACCGGCGTCCTGAGCTCGGTTTACAACGTCAACGCCCGGCACATGGGGGTTGAGTTGGGAATTGCCCAGGAAATCAGCCGCCGGTTACAGCTCTCGTCGGCCATTTCGCTCGGCGACTGGCGCTGGGTCGGCAAGGGCATCCTCAACCAAACCGACGAGTCGGGCTACCCGATTCCTGGCGTCGAGCAGAACCTGCCGGTTTACCTCAACGGCGTGCACGTAGGCGATGCGGCCCAGAACCAGTTTCAGTTGGGCCTGCGCTATGAGCCGTTCAAGGGCGCGTTCATCCGGCCCTCGTTTCTGCTGTTTAGCAAGTATTACGCGGCCTTCAATCCCGAAAATATTCTCGACGCTAATTCCAATACTGATTCTTACCGTCTGCCCACCTCGCGCGCCGTCGACCTGCACATGGGCTACGATTTCCGCCCCGTATTTAAAGGCAGTGCGCGGCTCGGTATCAAAGGCTCCATCCTGAACCTGTTCGACGAGTATTACTTCACCGACGTTTCAATCCCCGGCGGCTCCAATACCAATCTCACCAACCTACAGGCTTTCTTCAATAAGGGCCGCACATTTACCATCGGATTGTCGGCTACGCTGTAAGGCGGGTCCCAAATGCGAAGTCCCGTCGAAGCAAAACCACCACAATTAGGGGG
>JANXMN010000129.1 GCA_025354605.1 Hymenobacter sp.
CGCAAAAGGCGTCGGTAATGATTTAGAAACGGTGTAATGATTTGATTACGCAGGGGTAATGCCGTGATAAGGAGCTTTGTACAACTTTGTTCAGCACCCCCATGAAGCATTCTTTACTCCTGGCCACCTGCGCCATTGCCGTGCTTTCGCTCACCCAGTGCAGCACCGACCGCGAGGCCGACGTGCAGCCCACCGCCGCCCTGCACCCGCTGGATGCCACCGCCTCGGGCACCCTCATCGGCCCGCTGGCCGAGAAGAAATTCTACAAGCTGTTCAACGGTTACAACAGCTCCGACGACTTCGAGGGCAGCGGCGTGTACACCAGCGGCGGGCGCTACTGCGTGGTGTTCGACAACCGCTACAAACTGGGTTCCATTGCCAGCAGCCTGCCCGAAAACAGCTCGCAGAACACCCTCACCGGCAGCGGCTCGGGCTCGTCCAACTTCGAGGCCATCACCTACGATGCCAACAACACCCCGCACTACTACGTGACCGAAGAAACCGTGTCGCACAACGGGGCCTACTACCCCCGCATCCGCCAGTACGACGCCAGCCTGAGCTACCAGACCAGCCTCTGGACCGACGTCGCCTTCAGCAGCTCCAACAGCAACAAGGGCTTCGAGGGCGCCGCCTACGTACGCCGCGGCTCCGACGACTACCTGCTCGGCCTCATCGAAGGCACCGGCCAAATCAAGGTCCTCAAGAAAACCAGCAGCGGCTGGGTCACCCAGGCTACCCTGACCGTGCCCGTGGCCTTTCCCGATTACAGCGACATCGACATCTGGGGCAGCCGCGTGGCCATCACCACCCAGCAGGGCAGCCAGCTCTGGACCGGCACCCTCAGCGCCACCAGCTGGAGTTTCACCGATGCCGGCCGCGTCTACGATTTCCCGCGCGGCAGCAGCGCCGGCACCGTGGGCGCCGGCTCCAACGTGCTCTACGGCAACATCGAAGGCGTGAGCTGGGTGAATGCCACCACCCTGGTTTGCGTCAGCGACAAAGCCGACAGCTCGCAGCCCAGCTACCAGCAGTACAAGGACCAGAGCATCCACGTATTCCAACTGCCGCGGTAAGCCGCCAGCCGGAACCGCTACCATCCAAAGCGCCCCCGTAACGAGAGTTGCGGGGGCGCTGTGCGTTATTCGTCAATGCAAAAATTAATAGCAAACCCAAGTTGCGGACTAGCCGCGTAGCGGCGAAAGGGTTGTAGCCTCTGGGCAGTTGGCCGATAAAGTCGCGTAGCGACGACAGAAACGCCCGGAATTCTTTCACCGCTACGCGGTTTTTCGCTCATCAGGCCATTGAAACTACAAACCTGGCGCCGCTACGCGGCTAGTCCGCAACTTGGGTTTGCTATAAAAAAAGGAGCCTCATACAATATGGGGCTCCTCTTTTATAGCAGTGTAAGTATGCAAAGCTATTTCCCCGCCGCCGGCTTCCCCGCCCGCTCCCGCCGCAGCTTTTTCAGCAACTGCTTATAGGTGTAGTCGTCCAGCTTGGGCTTGTCGGAGGTGCGGTACAGGTCCTTGCCGTCGGTCAGGGCGTGCTTCATCACGGCCCACAGGGCGTTCAGGGCCTTGATGTTGGTTTCGGTGAGGCCCTTTTGCGTGCTCACGCTGCTGCCGCGGTCGGTGGTGTCCTGCGTGAGGTCGTCGTAGAGTTCCTGCAGGTCCTTGGTATCGGCGGCGGTGTGGCCCTTCAGTTCGAGGGCCTTTTTATTGGCCGCGATGTTTTGAAGCACGGTTTTCAGGGCGGTGGCCAGCGGCACGTGCTCGTCGTTGTTGCGGGCCGCGCGGGCGGCGGCAATGCCAAAGCGTGTCAGCGGCACACTCAGCCCTTCGGCCCGGCGCACCCGCGCCGACAGGCGGTCGAGCAGCCGGGGCAGGCTGTCGTATACCGTCTGCATGTGGGCCGTTATCAGCATGGTCCGGCCCTGCTGCGTGCCCGACGATACGAGGCCCGTGGCGGCCTCCAGGGCCTTGTCGTAGGCTTTCAAGTACGTGGCCGCGTCCTGATAGTCGTCCGGCAGCAGGTCGTGGAAATCGGCGAAATCGCGCGCCACGCTCACGCGCAGCAGGGCGGCCAGGGGCACCACCTCGTCGGAGTGGCAGGGGTAATGGGGATGAACGGTATCAGCCATCGGAAAGGGGAAGAAAAAGTGGAGAATGAACTTCCCGCCAATGTACTGATTCTGTTCGGAACCCCAACCGGAGCGACTCTATATTCCGATACCACTTCCGACCATTCCAACGCGACTTCCGGACACCCCAACGCGACTTCCGGACACCCCAACGCGACTTCCGGACACCCCAACGCGACTTCCAGGCACTCCAATGATACTTCCGGACATCCCAACACGACTTCCGGACACTCCAATGCCAGTTCCGGATACTCCAACACGACTCCCAGATACTCCAACGGGGTTTCCGGGTACCCCAATCCCATTCCCGAGGCATTCATAAGCCTGGCAACCCACTATACCAGCAAACAAGCCCCATAGCTAGTACAGCAAGCGTACCGGTTTATCAGCTAGCTACAGTCCCTCGAACGGCACGTCCTGAATCGGATAGGATTTCCAGTCGCGGAAATCGAAGTGCCACCACTCGGCCGGCAGCACCGTGAAGCCGTGCGCTTCCATGCGGGCGCGCAGCAGGTCGCGGGCTTCGCGCTGGGCCGCGCTGCCGCCCGCGTAGGCGATGTAAGAGCGGGGGCTCATCTCGTCGTAGGCCCCGGTCATCTCGATTTCCCGGCCGGTGGCGAGGTCACACAAGCTCAGGTCGACGGCGCAGCCGCGGTTGTGGCGCGAGCCTTTGCGCGGGTCGGCCACGAACTCCTTTTTGGCGGCCGGCGTGTGGTCCCACATCTGCTTGGTGATGCGCCAGGGCCGGTAGCCGTCGAACACCAGCAGGCCGTAGCCCAGCGGCTTCAGCTCGGCCTGTACCTGCACCAGCGCCTCGGCCGCCGGGCGCTGCAAAAACGCCCGCGCCTGCGGGTACAGCACCTGCCCCATAAAATTGCGCGGCGTGGCATAGCGGATATCCAGCCGAATGGTCGGGTCGAGCCGGGTCAGCTCCACCAGCTCGCCGGGCCGGAAAGGCCCGGCCTCCCGCGGCGGCCGCGCCACACAGCTGCTGAGGAGGCTGAGGCAGCCTACGAGCCACAGGGTACGGATAGTCGAAAAAAAACTGGCCGATTGATGCATGGTAAAACCGAATTCGCGAAGCTAAATAAGCAGAAAAAGCAGCCCATCGGACTGCTTTTTCTGCTTAGTCTTAGTAATTGCCTGCTACAAAATCCCGCTCAGAAACCCCGGCACAATGCCCAGCCCAATCGTGAGCAGCGCCAGCAGCACCAGCGTCACGGTCTGGATGCCATCGACCGGCACGGGCGTAGCACCCTCGGGGGCGGGCTGCATGTACATGGCGATTAGGGGGCGCAGGTAGTAGTACAGGCCCACCATGCTCATGATGACGGCAAACACCACCAGCCCGATATAGCCCTGGCCCACAGCGGCGGCCAGCAGGAAAAACTTGCCGAAGAAGCCGCCCGTGAGCGGAATGCCGGCCAGCGAGAGCATGGCCACCGTCATCACGAAGGCCAGCAGCGGATTGGTTTTGCCCAGCCCGTTGAGGCCGGTGTAGGAGTCGTCGTGGCGGTGCTCGGTCACCAGCTTCAGCACTCCGAAGGCGGCCACTGTAGCAATGGAATAAGCCAGTGAGTAGAAGAAAATAGCATTGGCCGCTTCCCCGGTGAGCACGCCCTTGCTGGCCACCAGGCCAATAAGCAGGTAGCCGGCGTGGCTCACGCTGGAGTAGGCCAGCATGCGCTTGGTGTTGGTTTGGGCCGCCGCGCCCACGTTGCCGAGCAGCAGCGTGAGGGCGCACATGGCTTGGATAGTGGGCATCCAAAAGCCCTGGGCGGCCGGCAGGGCCACGGCCAGCAACTTGAGGAAGGCGGCGAAACCGGCCGTCTTCACCACCGTGCTCATGAACGCGGTGAAGAACGTGGGCGTGCCCTCGTACACGTCGGGCGTCCAGAAGTGGAACGGCGCAGCCGATACTTTAAAGCCAATGCCGATAATCATCATCAGAATGCCGATGTAGAGCATGGGCTGCAGCGAGGCGTTGGCCGGGTTGGCTACGGCCGCCGCCAGCTGCGACAGCGCGAACGTGCCCGTCGCCCCATACAGCAGCGCCACCCCAAAGAGCAGGATGCCGGTAGCAAACGCGCCCATCAGGAAATACTTGAGGGCCGCCTCGTTCGAGCGCGAGTCGCGCTTGCTGCTGCCAGCCAGCACGTACATGCAGATGCTCAGGATTTCGATGCCCACGAACAGCATCAGCAGGTGGTCGTAGCCCACCATCATAATGGCCCCTACCAGCGCAAACAGCAGCAGGGCGTAGTATTCGGCCAGGTTCTGCTCGCCCGCCACCACGTAGCTGCGCGAGAAGGGCAGCAGCAGAATAGTGGTGAGCAGCACGATGCCCGTGAAGGCCACCGTGTAGTTATCCACTACCAGCATGTGGTTGAAGTAGGGCGCGTGCAGCACGTTCCAGTCGGCCAGGTTGGCCCCGAACACGGCCAGCAGCAGCAGCATGGCGCCGGGCAGCAGCACCTTGTTCGAGCGCAGAAAGCCCAGGAACAGGTTGAGAATGCCGAAGACGGAGAGAAGAATGATGGAGGTCATGTCAGTTTTTAGTGCCTGGTGCTTAGTTACTGGTGCTTGGTGACAGTGCACGGGCTGAATTATCGAAAAGAACCCGGCTGCGGTGCGCTTTTACCAAGCACCAAGCACCAACAACCAAGCACCCAGAAGCTAGCGCCCGACCAGCGCCAGGATATTCGTCACGGCCGGCTCCGAGATGTGCAGGAACGTATTCGGAAACAAGCCCAGCCAGAACACCAGCCCAATGAGCGGTACCAGCACCAGCAGCTCGCTGCCCGTGAGGTCGGTGATGGTTTCGGAGAAGGCCGAATCGGGGCCGAGCATCACACGCTGGAACATGCGCAGCAGGTACACGGCCGAGAAAATGATGGTGAGGCCGGCAATGGCACCTACCCAGGCGTTGTACTGGTACACGCCGGCCAGCAGCAGAAACTCGCCCACGAACCCCCCCGTGAGGGGCAGCGCCACCGTGCTCAGCAGCAGCACCAGAAAGCAGACCGTGAGGGCCGGCGTGCGGCGCGTGAGGCCACCCAGGTCGGGGATGAAGCGGGTGCCGGTGCGGCGCTCGATGGCATCGGCGATGAAGAACATGCCCACCACGTTCACGCCGTGGGCCAGCATCTGAATGACCGCGCCCTGCAGGCCGATTTGGGTGAGTGAAAACACGCCGGCCGCCATCAGCCCCACGTGCGAGAGCGAGGAGTAGGCGATGAGGCGCTTCACGTCGCGCTGCCGGATGGCAATGATGGCTCCGTAAATGATGCCGATAACCGAAAGGATAATCACTGGCTTCTGCCACTGGCTCACGCCCAGCGGCACGACAGGCAATAGCCAGCGCATGGTGCCGTAGATGCCCATTTTTAGCATGATGCCCGCGAGCAGCATGGTGGCCGGAGTGGGAGCTTCGGTGTACGTATCGGGCTGCCAGGTGTGGAAGGGGAAGATGGGCATCTTCACGGCGAAGGCCGCGAAAATCAGCCAGAACAGCCACGACTGCTCGGCCGCGCTCAGCTTCAGGGCGTAGAAGGCCGACAGCTCCGACGAGTGCGCGGCCAGCGAGCCAGCCGCCGGGCCGGTTTGCAGGTAGAGGTACACGAAGCCGGCCAGCATCAGCAGCGAGCCTACCACGGTGTAAAGGAAAAACTTGAGCGTAACGGCTATCCGCCGCTCCCCGCCCCAGGCCCCGGCCAGGAAGTAAATCGGAATCAGGGCCACCTCCCAGAAGAAGTAGAACAGGAAGGCATCGAGCGAGACGAACACCCCGAGCAGGCCCGTCTGCATGAACAGCACCAGGGCGTAGAACGCGGAGGAATTTTCGTAGTCGCGCTTAAACGCGCTGAGCAGGATGATGGGCACCAGAAAAGTGGTGAGCAGCACCAGCAGCAAACTCAGCCCGTCGAGCCCAAGGTGGAAATTGATGCCGGCCGACGGAATCCAGTGGTAATCGAGGTTGTAGGAAGTAGAGCCGTGGGCCTGGAAATCGAACGCCACGTAAGCGGCGAGGGCGAATTCAACGAGCGAGGCGCCAAAGGCAAGGGCGCGGGCGGCGGCTCCCTTCACCAGCAGCAGCAGGAGCGCGGCGGCCAAAGGGAGAAAAAGCAGTACAGCAGTCAGCATCAGCAGGCGGTTTGGGCGCGTTGCCACACGGGGGAACCCGTGCGCAAATTGACCGCAAACTTACGCACGGACCCGCAAGGCACCACGGTTTTTGCGCAACTTCTACTCGCGCGCCACTTTCCGGCTCATCAGCACGCGCCCACCAGCATCGAGCCACTGCGCCGTGTAGAGCCCTTGAGCCAGCGCCGCTACCGAAACCGAGGTTTCGGTAGCGGCCGCCGGCTGGCGCAATACTTCGCGGCCCAGCGCATCGAGCAGGCGCACGCTGGCGGCGGTGCGGGCGGGCTGGCGCAGGGTGAGGGTTTCGAGGGCCGGGTTGGGGAAGGCCAGGAAACCGGCCGCTTCGGCTGCCGCCGCCGTAGCAGTAGGGCGGCAGAAAACGGCCATGATTTTCGTCCAGAGCTCGTTATCAAACGAGGAAGCGGCCAGGCGGCTGGCCCCGGCCGAATTGCCCTGGCGCACTACTACGAGGCCCATACTGGGCACCACGTACACCTTCTGGTCGTTTTTGCCGAGGGCAGCAATCATGTCGGCGGGTGCGGAGGGAATGACCGCCCCGGGAAAGTTGGCTTGGGACTGGGGCAGGTGGTAGCTGCTCTGGCCATTAATCCACCAGAGGTAGCCGTAGCTGCGGTTGATGGTTTGGCTGGGCGTGGTCATGCGCCGGAAGTAGGCCGTGTCGGTCATGATTTGAGTGCCATTCCAGGCCCCGCGAGCGAGGATGAACAGGCCGAAGCGAGCCATGCTGCGGGCCTTGCTGTAAAACACATCAGCCGACCACAGGCCCGTCATGCCGATGCGGTTGCCCAAGCGCTGGCTGGTATAAGCTGTCATGTTGGCCGCGCCGCTGGCTTGCACCAGCACGTTCTGCAAATTGCGGTAGGCACCGGTGTGGTAGGCCCAGCGGGTGGCGGGCGGCGCGAGGTAGAGCAGGCAGGCGGGGGTGGTGCTTTCGTTGTCGCAGGGCGCGGGCGGGGCATCATCGAGCCCGGTCGTCATCGTGAGCTGGTGCAGCAACTGAATCTGGCGCTGCTGTGGGCGAGTGGCGCTGGTCCAGCGGCCCAGGTATTTGGAGGTGCTGTCGGTCAGGCTCAGAATGCCGTCCTGTCGGGCCAGCCCCACCAGCGTGGCCGTGAGCGACTTGCCCGCCGATGCCCAGTAGTGGGCCGAGTCGGCGGTGTAGGTGCCATAGTATTGCTCCACCACCATGCGCCCGTCTTTCAGAATCAGCAACGATTTGCTGCGCTTGCGTCCGGCAAAGGCCAGCAGCGAATCGAGCGGAGTCTGGCACCAGCCCAGGCTGGCCGGCGTGGAAGTGGCCCAGGTGCTGCCCGTGACGGGCGGGAAGTAGAGGTTGGGCGTTGCCTGGGCGCGGGCGGGAGCCAGAGGCAGCAACTGAATGACGAAGAGACTGAAAAGAAGTAGCAGGTTTTTCATCGGCGGGGGCTCCTTATTTGAATGGGACGTAGCAAGATAGACCGACGGCCACCACTCCGGTTTAATCCGGGTTGCTGGATGGAAAGTTTACATTTGTTCCTCTTATCGAACGAACCGCGCACGCATCACCATGTCCGTTCCCATTCTGCGCGACTTCAAACCCGGCGACCAGCCCATCTTCCGGCAGTTGAATGAGGAGTGGATTTCCCAATACTTCACGCTGGTGCCTGCCGACCTGAAAGCCCTCGACCATCCCGAAGAATACATTCTGCAACTAGGTGGCTGCATTTTGTTTGCCGAGCTAAGCGGGCAGGTAGTGGGCACCTGCGCCTTGATTAAGATGGCTGACGGAAGCAGCTACGAGCTGGCCAAGATGGCCGTGTCGCCAGCCGCGCAGGGGCAGCAGATTGGCTACCGGCTGGGCCAGGCGGCGGTGCAGCGGGTGCGCGACCTGGGCGGCCACCGCGTGTACCTGGAAAGCAATGCCAAGCTGACGCCAGCCCTGGCGCTGTACCGCAAGCTTGGCTTTCAGAATTTGGCCCAGCCCAACCCCTCGCCTTACGTGCGAGCCGATGTGCAGATGGAGCTGCTCCTGGCTTGGTAACAACGCTTACAGCCGAAACCCCGGCCGTTGTGGTTCGCCTCGTGCCCACGCCCAGCGGCTACCGGCACGCGGGCAATGCCCTGCACTTCGTGCTCATCTGGCTGCGCCCGCGCCTCCAACCGCGCCCCGTGGTCGACCGTAGCGCGAGCCACCCGCCTACTTTTCCTGCCCTGGCGGCTCCACTACCTTTGCCGCTTTCACGCCTGCTATGGCCTTCCCAATCCTGCGCGTGGCCCGGCCCACCGACAA
>JANXMN010000144.1 GCA_025354605.1 Hymenobacter sp.
CCAAACCCGCAAGCTGCTGGCCGGTGTGCCGGAGCTGTACACCATGTACGCCGACTTTGTGCGCCGCATCGACCGGCGGCCCAGCCCCGCTTTGCAGCACCGCGTCGATTCGCTGGTGGCCGGCGCCGCCACCGAGGAGGAAAAGGTGCGCCGCGTGTACTACTGGGTGCAGGACAACGTGAAGTACATCGCCTTCGAGCAGGGCCTGCGCGGCTTTATTCCGCACGATGCCGGGCTGGTGTACGCCCGCCGCTACGGCGACTGCAAGGACATGGCCAATCTCACCAACGAGATGCTGCACCTGGCCGGCGTGAAAACCGCCTACCTGACCTGGGTGGGCACCCGCGACCTGCCCTACAAGTACGGCGAGCTGGCCACGCCCGGCGTCGATAACCACATGATTGCCACCTACGAGCCCACGCCGGGCAAGTACGTTTTTCTGGATGCTACCAGCAAGCACACGCCCTACGGCATGCCCTCGGCCATGATTCAGGGCAAGGAAGGCCTGCTGGGCCTCGACCCGAAGAATAGCCGCGTAGTGGATATTCCGGCCATGGACAAGGGCCGCAGCGGCGTCGATGACGCTTCGGTGCTGACCCTGGATGGCACCATGCTACGCGGCTCGGGCAAGCTGAGCATCGCGGGCTACTCCAAAGTAAACCAGAGCTACGGCCTCGATGGCCTGGACCGCACCGACGAGCCCCGCTACATCAAGGCGCTGCTGGAACGCGGCAACAACAAGTTCTTCGTCGACAAATACAGCATTGCCAACCTGGAAGCCCGCGACAAACCGCTCAGCATCAGCTACGACTACCGCCTGCAGGACTACGTGCAGCAGGTCGATGACGAGGTGTACGTGAACCTGAGCCTGGAGCGCCCCTACGCCACCGACCGCATCGACTCGACCACCCGCAAGCTGCCCCGCTACAACGAGTTTGCCCACACCGACCACACCCGCACCGAGCTGGTGGTGCCCGCCGGCTACGAGGTGAGCTACCTGCCGCCCACCGTGCAGGCCCAGGGCGACGCCCTCGGCTTCAAGGTGAGCTATGAGCGCAAGGGCAACAAAATCATCCAGGACCGCGAGGTGTACGTGAACTACCTGCTGCTCCAGCCCCAGCAGTTTGGCCGCTGGAACGCCGTGGTGAAAAAGCTCGGCAATGCTTACCGCGAGGTGGTGATTCTGAAAAAGAAGAAGGGATAAATACTTCAGACCCTCCGGACAAGCCCATGAGCTGGCCTCCGCTGTGGTAAGTGCGGTGCCCGGGCACGGACAGCAACGCAGGGCTTTGCGATAAGACAACCTACTGATTTGGCAAGTAGAATCTTACAGCTGTCTGGTGCCGGGATTTGCCCGTTCGGGTAAGGTAGCGGGCCCATGAGAGTGAACGAATGAACGGCGGGCTTGGCGCGAGAGGAAATGATGCAGCAAGCGGCATTCGTGACGAATTTCCTTTGCTTCGCGGAATACTTTTCAACTAATTTGCAGAAATACCTGCCCGGTGATAATAAGCTCTTAGGGAAATATATAAGTTATGAACTCAGCGATACCGGGCTGCTTGCGAGTCGCAATGATTAGCTCATGTCCTGATGCATGGGGCGGCAGCGAGGAGCTTTGGGCGGGGGCGGCGCGTGCGCTGGCCGCGGCCGGCCACGAGGTACGGGCCCTCAAAGTACGTTTGGACGACCAGCACCCCCGAGTGTTGGAACTGCTGGGCGCAGGCTGCATGGTGTCGAACCTGAGCGCTTTGCCGGGCGTAGCCAAGCGGTTGGTCAACCGTCTGCGGCCCCATGCCCGGCAGTACTCCAGCCTGCATTTGGAGCAGGCCCTGGTGGCAGAGAACCTGCGCCGTTTCCGGCCACACCTGACGGTGATTTCGCAGGGCTCGAATTTCGACGGCATGCACTTTGCCGAGGTATGTCTGCGCGACGGCCACCCCTACGTGCTGGTGGTGCAAAAGGCAGTAGAGTTCTTTTTTCCGTGGGGCGATAACCGGGCCGTTTTTCGGGAGCACTACCGCGCGGCCCGGCACTGTTTTTTTGTGTCGCGCCACAACCTGACGTGCACCCAAGACCAACTGGCCATGGCACTGCCGCATAGCTCGGTGGTCGCCAACCCGTTCAATGTGCCGGCCGGTCCCCCGCTGCCCTATCCGGAGCCAGCAGTTGATGCGCCATGGGAGCTGGCGTGCGTGGCGCGGCTATTTTTGTTAGACAAAGGCCAGGACGTGCTGCTGCGCGTACTGGCACAGGCCCGGTGGAGGGCCAGGCCGGTGCGGGTGACATTTTACGGCTCGGGCATGGACCAGAGCGCCGTCGTCGAAATGGCCGCTTGGCTGGGCTTAACCAACGTTGCCTTTGCCGGCCATGTAGGCGATGTGGCTGGCATCTGGGCGCGCCACCACGCACTGGTGCTGCCCTCGCGCAGCGAAGGGTTGCCACTGGCGCTGGTAGAGGCCATGCTGTGCGGACGCCTGGCCATTGCCACCGCGGCGGGTGGCATAACGGAGCTGCTGGAAGACAACCGCAGCGGATTTGTGGCCGACGCGCCCACGGTGGCAGCACTGGGCGAGGCCCTGGAGCGCGCCTGGAACCGCCGCGCCGACTGGGCCGCTATGGGCATCGAAGCAGCGCATCGGGTACGCACCGTGGTACCGGCCGACCCAGTTGCCGAATTTACGACGCAGCTCCTGGCTGCTGTATCGGGGGTACCCACTGAGGCGGCGCAGGCATGAGCGAGGTGTTGATTTCAGTGATTATTCCGACGTATAACCGCGCAGACTTGTTGCCGCGGGCGATAGCGAGCGTACTGGCGCAACGCGGGGTCAAGGCTCAGATTATCGTGGTCGATGACGGTTCGACCGATGACACGCGCCACGTGGTGGCGCAGTTTCCGGAAGCCACTTATCACTACCAGCCTAACCGGGGGCAAGCCGCTGCCCGCAACCTGGGCTTGCGGTACGCAACGGGCAGCTTCGTGGCCTCGCTGGATTCCGACGATTATTGGGACCCCACGTTTTTGCATGCCAGCCTAACGTGCCTGAATCGCAATTCGCTGGATTTTGTGTTCCTCAATTGGACCAACGACAATCACAAGCCCAATTATTTCGACTTGGTGATGCCGCGCCTGCAGTCGAGCCACTACCGCCAACAAACCGACGCGCATTGGTTTTTATTGGATGCCGCGCAGGTGCGCCGGTTATTCGTTGAACTGTGCCCGGCCCCGTCCTCGTCGCTGGTCATTCGGCGGACTTCCTTGGTAGGCGGGTGGAATGAGGAAATGCTCATCGCCGACGACTGGTGCCTGGTGCTGGACATGGTGCTGAGCCGGCCTATGCGGGCCGCTTTCACCATGCAGCGGCACTGGACCAAGTACGTGCAGGCCGACAACGTGTACGACGGCCGGGCGCAGCTGGAAGTCATTGAGCGGCTGGGCTTTCACGACGAGCGCCTGCTGGCCCAGCGCTTTGCCGGCCAGCTCAGCGACGCGGAAAAAAACACAATGAGCCGCCGCATGGCCCATTATTATTTTGAATACGGCTACCACCAGTGGAAAAACAGCGGGCCCAGCCCGGTGGTGGCCCGGTCGCTGGCGCAGGCGTTAAAGTTAGCGCCGTTGTACATCGGCAAACACGCCACCCAGGCAATGGCACGCTACATCTGGGCCCGCGTGCAGCCCACTACAAGAGGCCGGCTGCCCACGCCTGAGCCCACGTCGGAAAACGTCAGCGCTGGGTGAAGTAGGTGCGTGCTTCAACCCCCAGCAGACTCACTACCTGCCAAAATGCTTTAAAAAGGATGCGCACGGTGGGCCACATCGAATACCCAAACAGGCCGATAAACCAGGCCAGGCTGAAGCCATCGGCTGGGCACTGGTGCCAGGCGGCCAGGAGCAAGGCCAGCGGAT
The DNA here is from genome assembly GCA_025354605.1 of Hymenobacter sp. Taxonomy (GTDB): domain Bacteria; phylum Bacteroidota; class Bacteroidia; order Cytophagales; family Hymenobacteraceae; genus Hymenobacter. The sequence goes on from JANXMN010000144.1 coordinate 3,908, forward strand.
AGAAAAACTCGTAATACTCGTTGAGGAGAATGTGGGGCTCGGGGCCCGGCTGGGCCACCACCAGCGTCATCTTCCAGAGCAGGAGGCGCACGAGCACCAGCCCGCCGTAAAGCCCGAAGGCCAGCACCGGCGCCAGGTGGGCACCCATAAACAGCATAATGAGCAGCGCCAGCAGCTCGAGCGGGAAGGCCAGCCACTCGGCCACGCGGCGCGCCCCGGCTATGCCAAAACCGGTTACAAACGTGCGGATGCCGGCCTGGGCGTCGTTGGCGGCATCGCTTAGCTGGTGCCAGATGATGTTGCGAATGCCGCTGCTCAAGGCCCAGATGCTGACGGCAGCTACCCAGAGCACGGGCAGCGCCCGTCCCGCCCAGCAACTCACCAGCGACATGGCCAGCACCTGCGGAAAAAAGTGCGCCCCGGCCGCATCGGCCAGCACGCCGGCCAGGCCCCGCCCCTTGAGCCGGAAGGGCGGCAGGGAATAGAGCGTGTAGACCACCCAGGTGCCCAGGTACAGCAGGCAAACGGCCCCACCTTCGCGCCAGAAATACGCCATAAAGCCCGCGCCGGCGGCCAAACAGGTGCCCAGCAACGCGGCAAACCGCCCGGCCGGCACGTCGGCCATGCGGTTGGATTTGCCGGCCGCGGCATCATCGGCGCGGTCGGTCCAGTCGTTGAGCAGGCTCACGTAAGTAGCCGCCACGGTGAGGGCCAGCAGCAGCAGCAGCAAGCGGCCCGAAAGCGTCCAAATGGAGAAATGGCTGAGCAATGCCGTCGCAAAGCAGGTAGCCAGAATGGGCGCGAACTTGTAGCGCCACCACTCGGTGATGCGCGCTACGGACGCCAGTCGACGCAGAAAATGAGTAGCCGAACCAGCCATTGCGCAGTGAATAAAGGCCACAAGCAGCGGCCTGGAAGTTTGAAAGCCCCGGGCCAACCCCGGCAACGCCGTAATTTACCGGTTGAATGAATGAAATAATCTATAGCTCGCAGTCGCCCCTGGCGTCGCCCCGGGCCTTTGGGCGCGCCATTGCAGTTGATATGCGCGCCGTATTGCGCACCAGCCGGCAGCTGTTTGTGCGCAATTTACTGGTGCAGTACCGGCAAAGCGTGCTGGGGTACCTGTGGCTGCTGCTGCCACCGCTGGTGCTGGCCGTGGTCTGGACCTTTCTGGGGCGGGCCAACGTGCTGCACGGGCCCGCGCCGGCCGTGCCGCTGCCGGTGTTTGTGTTGGCGGGCGTGTTTCTGTGGCAAGGCTTCGTGGAGGCCCTCAACAGCCCCTTGCAGCAGCTCTCGGCCGTGCGCCACACCCTGGCCAAGGTGAAGGTGCCGCACGAGGCGTTTGTGGTGGCCGGCATGGGCGTGGTGGTTTTTAATCTGGCCGCGCGTCTGCTGGTGCTAGCGGTGGCAATGGCATGGTTTGGAGTGCCGTTTCGGGCCACGCTGGCGCTGGCACCGGTGGGTGTGGTGGCCTTGCTGGGCCTGGGGCTGGCTCTGGGCTGGGTGGTGGCGCTGCTGGGCCTGCTTTATACCGACATTGCCAATGCCCTGGGAGTGGGGCTGAATCTGTGGTTTCTGGTGACGCCCGTGGTGTACGTGCTGCCGCCGCACTACGCCCGTTTCTTCAACCTGAACCCCGTCACGCCCCTGCTCAACACCACCCGCGACTGGCTGCTGGGCCAGGCCCTGGTGGCGCCCGGGTTCTGGCTGGTAGCGGGGCTGGCGGCTGTGGGCGGGGGGCTGGGCTGGCTAACTTACCGACTGGCCCAACCGCACCTGGTGGTCCGGCTGTAGCCGGGACCGGTAGCCCGCGCCGTCTTTTTTGCACTGCTTCCTTTTGCCTCCTCGTTTTGGTCCCCGATTCTGTTTCCACGCTCGGCCCGCCGCTTTTGGTAGTGAGCGACTTGTCGAAGAAATTTTGCGGCCGGCTGCGCACGTCGCTCTGGTACGCATTGCGCGACATTGCGGCCGAGGCCCTGCCGCGCCGTGCGCCGCGCTTGCCTTTCCTGCGGCGGCACGAGTTCTGGGGCCTGCAAAAGGTGTCGTTCGAGCTGCGACGGGGTGAGGCGCTGGCTATTGTGGGCTCGAATGGTGCGGGCAAGAGCACACTGCTCAAGCTGCTCAACGGCCTGATTAAGCCCGACGGCGGCCGCATCAGCATCTGCGGCCGGGTGGGGGCGCTCATTGAGCTCGGCGTCGGGTTAGACCCCGTGCTGAGCGGGCGCGAAAACATCTTCATTCGGGCGGCTCTGCTGGGTTTTTCGAGGGCGCAGGTGCAGCCGCTGGTAGCCGATATCGAGGCTTTCGCAGGCCTCGGCGAGGCCATCGACATGCCGGTGCAGTTCTACAGCTCGGGCATGGTGTCGCGGCTGGCCTACGCGGTGGCGGTGCACCTCAGCCCCGAAATACTGCTGGTGGACGAAGTGCTGGCGGTGGGCGATATCGATTTTCAGCGCAAGTGCATCAACCACATGCTGGCCTACCTGGCCGGCGGGGGTGCCATTGTGCTGGTATCGCACAATCCGTATCACATTCAGGCCGTGTGCCAGCGCGGACTGCTGCTCGAAAAGGGCCACGTCACTTTTGCCGGCACGGGCCTCGAAACCCTGGACCGCTACTTTTCGCGGCAGTTCCAGTCCTCGGAAGCCCGCAAAACGGGCGAAATACCGGTTGCCGTTGCATCGGCCACCCGGCCTGTGCTGATTGATGGCCTCACCTTCGAAGCCGAGAATGCGTTGTCCATCGTCAACGGCTGCCAGTTGCGCATCAGCCTCAGCTACGTGGCCCACCACGCCGTTGAAAACGTGGGTTGGGCGTTCTACGTCTGGACCAACGACGGCCTCACCTGCATCACCGGAGGGCTGCGGCTGGTGCCGGTGACCCTGCGCGCCGGTCGGCACCAGCTCACCGGCATCATCCCCCGGCTGCCCCTGGCCGCTGGCGAGTACGCCGTGAAAGCCGCCATCTTTGAGCTGCATTCGCAGCAGCCCCTGGCCCTGCTGGGCTGGGAAGATTCATCCATGCCATTGCAGGTACACGGCGACGTCAACCTGGAAAAGAGCTTCCAGACCATGCTTCGGCAACTCGTGACGCTCGATATTGACTGGCACGACTAACTGCCGCCTCGGCGCTGCCTAAGCCGACATGCGGCGGCGCAACGCCTGCCATAGCCGCCCCGGCCGCAGCCGGTTGCCAACCTCGGCCAGCAGCTCCTGATGCGATAGAGCGGCCGCCGGGTGTCCGGTAGCGGGCGCGGCCACCGGAGCGGGCCAGTATATTCGGGCCGGGTTGGCCGCATCGGCAACCAAGCGGCAGCCGGTAGCAAGCACGGCTTTGCGGGGGCTCCAGCCGGGTTTGGTAACGGGGTAGCGCACCACGGTAATCTCCTCAAAATACGGGGCCAGCAAGTGCACAAAATGCCCGGCGTGCGGCGACACCAGATGCTCGTGGGTCTTGCCGGTGTCGCGCTCTTTCCAGGTCCAGCTGCAGCTGGTTATCAGTAGCTCGCCGTTAAACAAGTCATCGTCTTCGTAGTACGTTACGGCCGTGTTGCGAAGGTCTTCCAGGTCCAGCACGGGGATGAAGATGGCGCCGCCGGGCTTAGTCCAGGCCACCATATTGGCCACCACCTGCTCTATTTCCTTCACCGACTCGCAGTAGGCATAGGCCGCCCACATGCACGACACCAGCGACCACTGCCCCTGCCACTCGGGCACGGGCAGGCGGAAATCGCCCTGTCGGAAAAACAGCGCTTCCGGGCTGGCCTGTTGGGCGCGCTCCAGCATGGCGGGTGATAAGTCGAATCCCGCGCGTGCAACCCCGGGGAACTGGCTCAGGAAATAGCCCGTGCCGCAGCCGATGTCCAGCCACCGGGATTCAGGCGTAAGTTGTTCACGAACCAGGGCTAGCTCGAAATCGACGTTAATTTTTGTGTGAGGCAACAGCAAAAAACGGTCGTCGTAGGCCTCTGCGTAGCGGCTATCGTATACTTGCTGTACTTCTGATGCTTTCATGCCGCAAGCTCGTTAATAACCATTCGATGCGCGCAGGTGTGTTGGCTAAACCTCGGCCGGGTAACAGCCAGATGCACGCTTGTTATCGTTCTTCGCGCGGCTTCTAATGCCTGATTCATGCTGGCAGCAACAGCCCTCAGCCGGCCACGACTACCTGCGGCGCCGCTTTGCGCCTGGCCCGCAACCACTGGTGTAGCGGGTGCTCGACCCACTTATAGAGCGCCAGGGAAATAGCCGTGTACGCCACCAGCCGGACCCAGGTATTGTGGCCGAAATAAGCCGTAAAGGCGTTGTCGTAGGGCCCGACTTGAATCAAGTAGAACACATAGGAAGCGCGCCCCAGCCACTGGGCCACCGTTGTTTCCAATGCCCGGCGCAGCAGGCTATGCTCACGCACCAGGCCGGCAAAGAGCACCGCGATAACGAAAGGCAGGGCTACGCGGTGCAGCAGTGTGCCCACCGCGTACAGCAGCATTGCCCCGGGCTGAGCCAGCAAGGTGCCTATCAGAAACTGCGAAAGCCCCAAACAGCCGACCAGGGCCACGCTGCCCACACGCGTGAGATGGCCCGCTGGGGTAACATTGCCGTGCCGTCGCAGCCAGAACGCTAAGGCCACCCCCATGATAAAGTCGGTGACGTGGCCGAAGTAGGTGAAGACAAACATGAACTGCAGCGAATCCATGAATCCGTAGCGGTGGAGGTGCAGGCTGACGAGCCCCACACCGAGCGCTACCGCCACCAGCGGCCAGACAACCAGCGCCACTGCCCGGCGGCGCGCCAGCAGCAGCAGAAAGGGTGCCGACAAGTAAAACGTCTCTTCTACCGTCAGGGTCCAGGCAGTTGGCAGCTCGCTCAGCACCAGGTGCGAGAAGTAGGCCCTGGTGAGCGTGAGGTTGGCCAACAGCACGAATAGTCGGTCTTTCCAGGTATAGAACTGCACCCAGTCGGAGCTGGCATAGGGCAATTTCAGCACGTACATGCTGAATACGCCCAGGGTCAGCAGGAAAAAGATGGGGTAGATGCGGGCAAACCGGTTTTGCAGGTACATGCGCCACCACCCGGGCGTGAGCCGGAGCTGGTCGACGTAGCGGTGGGTTATCAGAAAGCCGCTGAGCACGAAAAAGATGGTGACCCCCACGTGCCATTGCAGCACAAAGCCCTGGAGTAAGCCATGGGTCGCTTTTTCGGCCACGTGAAAGAAAAACACCATGCCGGCGACCACGGCCCGAATGCCCGTGAGGGCGGGCAGATAGGACGCCGAAGTGGTAGTTTGAAATTTCGAGTCGGACACGGGCTGGATGGTAAAGAACAATAATCGGTGGCGCGGGAGGCGGTCAAAAGTAGTTGCGGAACCGTTTTGGTAAGCAGGGATTTGGTTGCCGGCCGGCCGCTGTTCTCCGTAAATTGGAGCGTGGGAAACGCGGACTAACTGACCGCCGCTGACGCCGGAGCCGCCGTTTTCCGCGTGGCTTGCGCCAATACCTGGGCGCTGATGTATCTTCGCTACCCTTGCGTTGGGCCCTGCCGCTGCGCCGGCAATATTATCGCCCGACGGGTTGCTCGACGCCCGCGCCTTTCCTGAATCCCTACACTTTATTATGCTTCGCACATCCTGCGTTTCGCAATTGGCAGCGCTGTTGGTCCTGGTGCTCCTCAGTGGCCGCCTCGCGGCCCAGACCCTGCCGCCCGACCTCATCCACGCCGGCTACAACTGGGACCCCCAGCGCCACAAGCGGCTGCCCATTACGGCCGCCGAGGAGCAGCTGCCGGCCGTGATTCTGCGCGACTTCACCAGCTTGGAGTATTATTACGACAATGCCCGCAAAGACGTGCGCCTGTTCGCCACCGAGCACCGCATCGTGCGGGTGAATTCGTCCGACGGCATCGAGAGCTACAACAAGATTGTGGTGCCGGTACTGGCTTCGGGCGCGCCCGTCGACATCAAGGCCCGCACCATTAGCCCGCGCGGCGAGGTGCACGAGGTGAAGGCCACCGACATGAAGGAGCTGAAGGACCAAGAGGGCGGCCGGGGCTTTCGCGTATTCGCCGTCGATGGCGTGGAGAAGGGCAGCGAAGTGGAGTACTTCTACACCCGCGAGCGCAACGTGAACCACTTCGGCAGCGAGGTGCTGCAAAGCGAAACCACGGCCCACGATGTCACCTTCGAGCTGATTTCGCCCGAGGCCCTCACCTTCGAGGCACGGGTGTACCACGGCCCGCCCCTGAAGCCCGACACCACCATGACCGGCCGCCGCGCCCTGCGCCTGCACCTCGACCTGGTGCCCGGCCTGCGCGACGAAGCCTTCGCCAACGTGAAGGCCCAGCGCATGCGCGTGGAGTACAAGCTGGCCTACATGGCCAGTAAAGGCCAGATTCGACAGTTTACCTGGGCCGATGCCAGCCAGTTCGTGTACCGCAACATGACGAGCATGAGCAAGGACGAAGCCAAGGCGGTTGCCAAAGTGCTGGCGGCCAGCAAGCTGGCGGCGGCATCCGCGCGGGCGCTCCCGCTGGCTGACCGCATTCGGGCCGTAGAAAGCTACGTGAAGCTGAATTTCAACCTTGAAGAAGGGGCCAGCAGCAGCCTGGAACAGGTAGTGGCAACCCACAATGCGCCCGAGTCGGGTTTCAGCCACCTGATGGCTTCCCTCTACAAAGCCCTGGGCATCGATTTTGAGGTGGTCGTGACCAGCAGCCGCGATTCCAACCCCTTCGACGGCGCGTTCGACAGCTGGAATTACCTCGACCACTTCGCCCTGTATTTCCCTGGCACCAGCCAGTACCTGGCCCCCGGCCGCCCCGACTACCGCTACGGCATGCTGCCCGCCGACTGGACCGGCGGCAGCGGCCTGTTCATCAAGGGCGTGACGCTGGGCAATACCGAGTCGGCGGTGGGCAAGGTGAAGGAGATTCCGGCCCTGACCGCCGAGCAGAGCTCGCAGGACATCGACGCCACCGTGACCTTCGCGGCCGACCTGAACAGCGCCACCGTGCGCCTGCGCCAGACCTTGGGCGGCTACCCCGCCACCCAGATTCAGCCCTTCTGGAGCCTGATTCCCGAAGCCAAGCGCACCGAGATTCTGCAGGAGCTGCAAAAGTCGGTGGTGCCCGATGCCACCAACTTTCAGAAGCTGGAAGTGCGTAATGTCGAGCGCGACATCGTCCCGCTCGACAAGCCCTTCATCGTGGAAAGCCAGATGGAGTCGGCCGGTTTGCTCGACAAGGCCGGCCCGCGCTACCTCTTCAAAATCGGCACCCTGCTCGGCCCCCAAACCGAGCTCTACCAAAAAGAAGAGCGCCAGTTCGACGTGGAAAACGACAATAACCGCCGCTACCTGCGCACCATCCGCTTCGACGTGCCGGCCGGCTACGCCGTGCGCAACCTCAGCGACCTGAACGTGGACGTGAAAACCGGCTCCGGTGCCGAAGCCGGCCCGGCCGCCTTCGACTTCCACTCTTCCTACGTCCAGAGCGGGCAGACTGTCACGGTCACCATCTCCGAAAACTACCGGCAGTTGCGCTGGCCCAAGGCCGATTTCGAAGCCTTCCGCGCCGTGGTGAATGCGTCGGCGAACTGGAACAAGGTGGTGCTGGTGCTGGATAAAAAAGGGTAGACTGGCGGCCTGTCATTGCGAGTGGAGCGCAGCGGAACGCGGCAATCCGTCCTCTGGAATCGACTGACCTAGTAATGTGACAAGCTCCTATACTGCACAGTACATGAGGTTTTTGATGGGTTACTTCTAAAAAGGCTTATCACTTCATCGAGTTGGGCGCTCAGAGAGGAAGGATTGCCGCGTTCCGCTGCGCTCCACTCGCAATGACAAAACGTACCTTCACGCCATGACCCCGACCGCTGCCGATACTCCGCAAGCCGCCGCCTTCCGCCGGCAGGTGCTCACGCCCGCCAAGATGAAGCTGTTCATGGTGCAGAAGCTGCCTATGGCCTGGCTGGCGGGCCTGCGCCTTACCCAGCTTACGCCGGAAATGGCGGCCGTCACCATCCGCTACAAGTATCTCACCCAGAATCCGTTTCGCAGCCTCTACTTTGCCTGCCTGGCCATGGCCGGCGAGATGGCCAGCGGCATTCAGGGCATGATGCACGTGCAGGCCGGCGGGCCGGTGTCCATGCTCGTCACGGGCATCCAGGGCGATTTCACCAAGAAAGCCGTGGGCCTCATCACCTTCACTTGCCCCGACGGGGCGCGCATTGCCCAGGCCGTGGCCGAAAGCCGCGCCACCGGCGAGGGCCGCACCCTCATCTGCACCAGCACCGGCCGCGACGAAGCCGGCGACGTGGTCGCCGTGTTTCACCTCACCTGGTCGTTCCGGGCGAAAAAGTAGGCTCGCCGAGCTGGTCCGACGCGGCAACGGTAGCCGTTCAGGAGCTGGCATGGCTGGCGATGGGCGGCCTTGCAGGGGCGCAGTGGGCGAATATCCCTAGGCCTTTGGTGGGGGAGGGGTACCAGCCGCGGCCGGCCCTGGGCCGCCGCTGCTTAGCCGAAACAGGCCCTGCGTGGCCTTGTCCTCGACGAAGAGCACCTTGGCGGCCGCGCTCACCTCCTGGCCATAGCCGTAGGCCAGGTTCTGGGTGGTGATGTAGTGGTCGGTGCCCTCGGTGTTGGTGCCCTTGGTTACTTCCTGCGTAGTATTGGTGGTGGTGAGCTCGTCGGCCAGGCGGCCCAGCTCGGCCAGCTGGGCTTTGGTGTAGCCCTTGGCTTCCAGCGCCTGGGCGTCGCGGGTAGCCGAGGTGAAGGCGGTGTGCAGCAGGGTGCGCATTTTGTCGTGGTTGTCGCGGGCCGCGTCGTAGGTGCTGCGGCCGTAGGTGGCCAGCCGGCCGGCGTTGTGCGGGAACGCCCGGCCTACGTAGTAAAACACGGCTTGCAGCGCCCGCTGGGCCTGTTCCATCACCGTTTCGACTTCGGCGGTATCCTCTTGCAGCTCGCCCACGCGCACGGTGTGGTCCGGGGTGGTATCGGCGAGGTCGAGGGCCGCGAGCCAGTCTTTGCCAAAGGCCGCGTCGAATTCAGGATTGAATTTCTGGAACGCCGCCTCGTGGGCGAGGTAGTGTCCGTGCATGGTGCGCAGGTCCTGGCGCATGGTCGCATCGGGCTGGGAGTAGTGCCGGAGCACCGCGGTAGGTCTTTTCATGGGGGTAACGATGAGAAGTGGATAGTGAGCCGGCAATATAGGAATGCCGGAGCCAGTCCCCGCCATTCCGAAGCCTTTTCCCGACCTCGGGAACCGGTATCGGAATGCCGGGAGCCGGCGTCGGAAGGGCGGGAAGGCGCTTCGGGAGGTCGGGAACCGGTATCGGAATGCCGGGAAGCGCCTTCGGAAGGTCGGGAACCGGTATCGGAACGCCGGGAAAGGGCTTCGGTGGGGCGGGGAGGGGCTTCGGGCACGCAAAAGGCCCGCCGGGTGGGGCGGGCCTGGAAAACACTACAAGGAATGCTCGTGGTGCTGTGTTTTTGGCGGGTGCATGATGCAGCGATGTTTTTTTCCGAACGTCAAGAGTTGCCCTTGCGTCTTGGCGTCCATTGCCGGGGAGCGGCGAATAACCACGAAGCAATGCTTAGGCTGCAAAGGTGACTTGAGCAGCTTGATTGTATTAGCCAACTGGTCGAGCGCATGTGGAAAATTGCTGCCTTTGAGCTCTACGTAGATTTCGGCTGGAGCATCCGGTGCTTGAAAAACGAAGTCGCAAGCCGATTCGGTGCCAAAAAAGTCCTCCGGCTCCAAGACGGTTACGGCCAACCGGCGAGGATTGAGCAACCGAAACGCGCTTGCTGCCTTGGGCGTCTTCACTGCAATAATTGGATTATGCGTGATGCGCTGAAACTGGGCCGGTACTTCCATTACGAATGAATGGCAGGGTCCAAAGCCATGAGGTCGCCAAATTGGTCGGCCGTGACATCCGAGGCGCTGTCCAATAAACCCGCAGAGAGCAGGCCAGTTTCCGTATCTATAAGCGGTTTTGCTGTACCGTTTTCGAATCCATAAACCCGTACATCGGTCAGTGCCAACTGCTGGTTCTTAGGCACCACTTTATAGAGGGCTTTGAGCTTAGCCGGCTGGTCGTGCAGGGTTTCAGCGAGTTGGTGGGCGTAAATCAGGTTGTTGAAAGAAGCGAGGAGATAGGGGCTGTGTGTAGTGATGACGAGTTGCAGGTAAGACGGCTGAGCATTGAGAATGCCCGCCAATAGTTGTGAAATAACTCGCTGCGATTCAGGAAAAAGGTGAGCCTCGGGCTCTTCAATATAGACGGTATGTAGGTCTGCTGAAAGGCTTTCCTTCTGAAAAGCAATACGCAAAAGAATCAGAAGTAATGCGAAAGCCTCCTGTTGTCCGGAAGAGGCATTTATCAATGAAATACGCCGCCCATCAGCGCTAATTATAAATTCTTCATCGCCTTTGATTTCTATTCTCCCTTTAATGATATGCTTGACTAGTTCACCGAGTTCTTTATCCTGGGAAATATTGTTGTTAAGGAAATAGCGGCGCGTTAATTCATAAAGGCTTAAAAACTCACGTAAAAAAGGGTCTATTACCGGCGCTTGTGCAAAGAATGTCAGTGTAGCACCTTTCAATGCCGAAAAGAAAGACCTCCCCGCTAGGATAAATGACTGATCAGCATACATGGCCGCACCAACTTCGTCACGAAGGGCATCATTTGCTGCTATAAGGCGACCTGATTCCCATAAGTAAGAGGTGCCGCGGTATCCTTTCCCAGAAGAGCCCATGGCCTCCTGACGGTTAATCTTTGCAACTTCTCTAAAAATTTCAGAATACGTTAGCTTCAGTTTCCCCTGCTTATTCTCTAGCTGGATAAAGCTGTCATTTATCTCGTAGCGCAAAGATAAGCTTTTGTCGCTACGCCATACTCCGGGAAAGTAATCTTTAAAAGTATTTGCAAAATGGTTGTCAAAGGCGCGTTTGTCATCACCTCCCCTTGACATATCGAGTAATTTCGGCGAAAATGACTTGAACCAATACAGGCACTTCGCGCATACACTTTTCCCACTTGCCTGTGGCCCGATAAAAATATTTATCCGTCCAAGCTCAATATCGACCTCCTCAAGCCCAGCGAAGTTGCGGATTATCAAACGCTCTGTCATAATCGAAAGATATGCTACTCCCCCAGCTTCCCCAAAATCTCCAGCGCGGCGGTGGCGATGACCGTGCCCGGGCCGTACACGCCGGCCACGCCGGCCTCGTAGAGAAACTGGTAGTCCTGGGCCGGAATCACGCCGCCGGCAATCACCAGGATGTCTTCGCGGCCGAGCTGCTGGAGTTCCGTCAGCAGCTGGGGCAGCAGGGTTTTGTGGCCGGCCGCGAGGCTGCTCACGCCCACCACGTGCACGTCGTTGTCGGCGGCCTGGCGGGCTACTTCGGCGGGCGTCTGGAACAGGGGGGCGATGTCGACGTCGAAGCCCACGTCGGCGAAGCTGGTGGCGATGATTTTCGCGCCGCGGTCGTGGCCGTCCTGGCCCATTTTGGCTACCAGCATGCGCGGGCGGCGGCCTTCGCGGGCGGCAAAAGTCTCGGCCGCCGCGCGGGCGCGCTCGAAGGCTTCGTTGTGGTGCATCTCGCTGCTGTACACGCCGGCCACGGTGCGCGTGGTGGCCTGGTGGCGGCCGTACTGCGCTTCGAGGGCATCGGAGATTTCGCCCAGCGTGGCGCGGGCGCGGGCGGCGGTGATGGCCAGGGCGAGTAAATTATGAGTTATGAATTCTGAATTATGAGTTGATGCAGATGCGTCGCCGGTTGCTTCAGTATTCATTTTTTCTAAGTCTTCGACTCTGATGCCAGCCGCCTCGGTAATGGCGGCCAGGGCCACTTTCACGGCCACGGGGTCGCGGTCGGCGCGCACTTGTTTCAGGCGGGCAATCTGGCTGGTGCGCACGGCATCGTTGTCGATGTCGAGCACTTCGACCTCGGTTTTCTCGGTGGTCTGGTACTTGTTCACGCCCACGATGATTTCCTTGCCCGAGTCGATGCGGGCCTGCTTGCGGGCGGCGGCTTCCTCGATGCGCAGCTTGGGTAGGCCGGTTTCGATGGCCTGTGCCATGCCGCCCAGCGCCTCCACTTCCTGAATCAGCGCCCAGGCCTTGTCGGCCAGCTCGTGGGTCAGGGTTTCGACGTAGTAGCTGCCGCCCCAGGGGTCCACTACTTTGGTGATGTCGGTTTCGTGCTGCAAATACAGCTGGGTGTTGCGGGCGATGCGGGCCGAAAAGTCGGTGGGCAGGGCAATGGCCTCATCGAGGGCGTTGGTGTGCAGGCTTTGTGTGCCGCCGAGCACGGCCGCCAGCGCTTCGATGGCCGTGCGGGCCACGTTGTTGTACGGGTCCTGCTCGGTCAGGGAATAGCCCGAAGTCTGGCAGTGGGTGCGCAGGGCCAGGCTTTTGGGGTTGGTGGGGTTGAACTGCTGCATGAGCTTGGCCCAGAGCAGGCGGCCAGCCCGCAGCTTGGCAATCTCCATGAAGTGGTTCATGCCGATGGCCCAGAAGAAGCTCAGGCGCGGGGCAAACTCGTCAATTTTCATCCCGGCGGCCAGGCCGGCGCGCACGTATTCCAGGCCGTCGGCGAGGGTGTAGGCCAGCTCCAGGTCGGCGGTGGCCCCGGCCTCCTGCATGTGGTAGCCCGAGATGGAAATCGAGTTGAACTTAGGCATTTTCGCCGCCGTGTAGCTGAAGATGTCGGCGATGATGCGCATGCTCGGCGCGGGCGGGTAGATGTAGGTGTTGCGCACCATAAACTCCTTCAGAATATCGTTCTGAATGGTGCCAGCCAGCTGCTCAGGCTTCACGCCCTGCTCCTCGGCCGCCACGATGTAGAAGGCCAGCACCGGCAGCACGGCCCCGTTCATGGTCATGGACACCGACATCTGGTCGAGCGGAATCTGGTCGAAGAGAATTTTCATGTCCTCCACCGAGTCGATGGCCACGCCGGCCTTGCCCACGTCGCCCTGCACGCGGGGATGGTCCGAGTCGTAGCCGCGGTGGGTAGCCAGGTCGAAGGCCACGCTCAGGCCCTTCTGTCCGCCGGCCAGGTTGCGCCGGTAGAAGGCGTTCGACGCCTCCGCCGTCGAGAAGCCCGCGTACTGCCGAATAGTCCAGGGGTTCTGCACGTACATGCTGGCATACGGCCCGCGCAGGTAGGGCGCCTGCCCCGCGCCAAAGCCGATGTGGTCGAGCCCGGCCACATCGGCGGCCGTGTATACGGGCTTGATGGCAATGCCCTCGGGCGTGAGCGTAGCAGCCGTGTCGGGCGCGGCCGGAGCCACCGGAGCGGGGGCGGCGTTGTAAGCAATCGAAGAGAAGTCAGGCTTCATTAAGGGAATTCTGAATTCTGAATTCTGAATTATGAATGCCCGTTCGGCTTGCGCCTGCTTTTAAAACTGAAGCAGTTCGAGCATTCATAATTCATAATTCAAAATTTATAATTGATACTACCGCCCTTGCAGGCGGGCCAGCACCTCCTCGGTGGTGTAGCCCTGCACCTTCATTTCCTGGAAGCCGAACACCCGCACGGCCTCGTGCATGGTCGCCAAATCGGCCGATAGCAAGGCCGGGGGAATGAAGAATTGCTTCTCGGTCGGAATCTTGAAGATGAAACGGGTGAAGCGGTGGAACTGCTCGGGCGTGGCGTACATCAGCGTGGCTTCTTCGGGCGAGGAATAAAGCAGCGAAATGGTGCCGGCCGGGTGACTAGCGGCAATTTCGGGCCGCTCATGCGCCTGGAGCAGCTGCAGAAATGACTCCAGAATGACCTGGTTAGTATTCGCCCCGAGCAGCACCACGGCCGCGCGCTTGCTCTTGCGGTCGCGGCGCTCGAAGTGCAGGGCCGTGGCCAGGCGCAGCACCTCGGTCGGGTAGGCGGCGCGGGTCACGTCGAAATCGGCCGAGCGCAGCAGCTTTTTGGGGTTGAAGCTGAACTGCTCACTGGGGTTCTGGAAGCGGTTGGTGCCCACCACCACCTGCTGTCCGCTGGCAATGCGCCGGAACGTGTCGCTGGCCACGGTTGTGATATCTTCAAGCAGGTGCGCGCGCTGCTGGGGCAACCCGCCGGCCGCCTCCACGCCCTGAAACAGCGTCCAGGCCTCGCGGGCCAGTTGGTCGGTCAGCGTTTCGAGATAATAGGAGCCGGCGGCGGGGTCCTGTACGCGGCCCAGGCCGGCTTCCTCGCGCAGCAGCACCGAGAGGTTGCGCGCCAGCCGGCCCGAGGTCTCGTTGGCGTCGGTATACAAGCAGTCGTAAGGGGCCACGCTCAGCGAGTCGGCCCCACCCAGCACCGCGCTCATGGCCTCGGTGGTGTGGCGCAGCAGGTTGGTATGGGCATCGAGCGTCGTCTGGGTCCAGGTCGAAGTCGTGGCGTGAAGGCGCAGGCGCTGGTTGAGTTCGGCGGGCAGGCCGTAGGCATGCAGCAGCGTGGCCCACAAGCGGCGCAGGGCGCGCAGCTTGGCAATTTCGGGGAAGTAGCTGGGGCCCACGGCCAGGTGCACGTGCAGGGCCGCCGCGACGTCGGCCGCCGGCAGGTCGGCTTCGGGCAGCTCGGCCAGCAGCGCGGCGGCGGTGTTCAGGCTAAAGGCTATCTGCTGCGTGGCGGTGGCCCCGCGATTGCCATATATAGCCCCATTCACCGACAGTGCCCGGAAATCGGGCATGGCGGCCGCTAGCCGCACGCAGCGGCGCAGGGCCGTGCGCAGCTCCGCCAGCTCGGGGCCGGCGGGCACGGCCAGCGGCGTGAGGCGCAGGAAGCCGCGCAGCGGCGTGCCGGGCACGGCATCGAGCAGGCGGGCCAGCAGGGCATCGGGCGCGGCCGTGGTGGTGTAGCCCACGAAGGTGGTAGCCAGCGGCAGGCGCTCGGCCAGGTAGGCGACGTCGAAGGAATCCGCGTCGTGGCAGTTAAAGTGCAGCCCGTCGGCCCCGCGTCCGAGGGCGCCGGCCGCCTGCTCAATCTGCAGGCGGCCGTCTTCACCGGCGGGCACATTCAGGGTCGGCACGTTCAGCCAGGGGGTGATGGGGTGGGGCAGGGGGGGCGGCGCGCCACCCAGCGCCGTCAGGGCCTCGCGGTGGTAGAATGGCTCCACGCTGAAGCCGTCGGGCAGGGCCCAGCGCAGGGTGGCCGGGTCCTGGCCTTTCAGGTCGCGGGCCAGGCGGGCCTGCCACTCGGCAGTGCTGACGGCCGGAAACTCGGCAAAGGAAACGGGCGT
>JANXMN010000147.1 GCA_025354605.1 Hymenobacter sp.
TGAGCAGCAGGCGCGACTTGCGCCCGTTGGTTTGGCTCAGTACGTACTCGGCTCGGCGCGAGGCGGCGTCGGCCACGAAGGTGAATTGCGTGGGCACCGGCTCATACACCGAGGCCAGGTATTGCATTTGGCCGGTGGCCACGTCCAGCAGCAGGGCCGTCACGTGCAGCTGGTCGTTGAGCAGAACCGTAGCGAACAGGCGGCCATCGAGGGCTTTCAGTTCCACTATTTCGCGACTGAGCTTGGTGTCGAACTGCTGGGTGCGGGTCTGGGCCAGGGGGCCGTTGTAGGCGGCGGCCAGCAGCCGGCCCGGCACGCGGCGCGAGCTGAACAGCACGTACACCGTGGTACCCTCGGCGCACATGCGCTCGAAGTTGAATTCGTCGGGCACGGCGAGCGCCGTTTCCTGGCGCAGGTGCAGGGTGTGGTCGTACTGCTGGAAGCTGTAGTCGGTTTTGCCCGATAGCGGGCGCTCGCGGCCCAGCAGCAGCACCACGGTGCTGTCGGCGGCCAGGGCCTGCACGTGCACCTCGCTGTCGCTGGCTTCGAGGGGCAGTTCGGTGCGGGCCGTCTGCACCGGCGCATCGGGCGGAACAGGCAGCTGGGCTTGTTGGGCGGCGGCGGGCTGGCGCAGCTGGCTAGCGCTCAGCAGCAGCAACATAAGGTAGCGGAGGGTCATGTCGAAGTCGTAAGGAAACCAGCCAAAATGCCTGCTTTGCAACGCAGACTTCTGTTCTAAAGATACGTGCCCACGCCCCGTATCCGCCATCCCGCGCCGGCTTTATTTTGCCCCCATTGCCAGGATAGCATCGAACTCTTCGGGCCGCACCGGCAGCACCGACAGCCGCGACTGCCGCAGCAGGGCCAGCTCGGCCAGCCGCGTATTAGCCTTGAGCTGAGCCAGGCTGACGGGGCGGGCCAGGGCCTGCACCGGGCGCAGCGGCACGGCCACCCAGGGCGAGCCGGCTTCGGCCGTGGCATCGGGGTGGGCCGGGGCGGCCACTTCGGCAATGCCTACCACGGCCTTCTCGCTCACGCTGTGGTAGTAGAGCACGAGGTCGCCGGGCTGCATCAGGTTGAGGTTGTTGCGGGCCTGGTAATTGCGCACGCCGGTCCAGGGCGTGCCGTCTTCCTGGACGAAAGTGGCCCAGGAGTAAGCTTCGGGTTCCGATTTGACGAGCCAGTGTTTCAAGCGGTAAAGTGGTAAATGAGTAAAGTGAGTAGGGCAAACACAGCAACGGCCGGCACGGGCATAGATGCCAGCCGACCGTTGGTTTGCACACGCAAAGAAAAGAAAAACTGGGCGAGGGTTACAGCGCGAAGCCCAGGTCGAAGCTGATGATGTTGGACACGAGGTCGGCGCGCTGGCCCACGGCATAAATCGTGGAGCCGAGCTGCTGGTAGTGGGCGAAGCGCAAATCCAGCGACTTCAGACGCATCACGTGGGACAGGCCCTGGGCATTGTGGCCCGGCACGTGGAAGCGCCCGATGCCGTACACCGGCGAGTAGCGCAGGCCCAGGCCCTCCTTATGAGCCGTGAAGGCCGCCAGGTCGTAGTCGGAAGTGTAGTACGTATTGGCCACCGAGTGCTGGGCGAAGGGAGCGAAATACGTGGCCGCCGTCTGAGTGTGGTAGCGGTAAAAGGGGTAAATCACAAAAAACGGCGTCACTTTCACCGGCAGCTCCAGCTCCAGGGTGTGGGCCACAATGCCAAAGTTGTCGTTGTAGAAGCGGTAGAAGCCGCGCACCTGCACCAGGTCGGAAGCATAGTAATTCAGGCGCAGGCTGACGGGGTATTTGAATCGCGCGCGGGGCAGGTTTTCGATGCGGGCGGCCGTGGCCACCCGGGTTTCGAAGGCGCTGCCCGGGGTCGAGGCCAGGTTAGGGTCGGGGTTGTCGTAGAAATAAACGCGGTGAAAGGGCGTGCTCAAGAGCCCGTTCTGCGATACCAGCTCGGTACTGATGGCGACCTGCAGTCGCTTACTGAGAACCTGGGAGTAGGTAGCCGTGAAATTGTAGGTTTGGCGGGTGTCGGTGCCGTAGTCGCGGCCCGCGCCCGGCGCGCGCAGCTCAAGGGGCGTGATGAGCGTTACCTGGTCCTGGAAAAACTGGCCGGCCAGGCTGAGCTGGCGGTTGCCGTCCTTCGAGGTTTTGGCGAACGAGGCGGTGGCGTTCAGCGAAAAGTAGTCGTACTCTTTCGACACCCCCACCCCCGCTCCCCAGATGGTGCCCGTGGCCTTGTGCTCGCGGCTGTAGCCGAAGTCGCCGTGGATGCGCACGTCGTGGGCCGAGGGTGTGCTCAGGGCAAAGTCGATGCGGTCGGTCGAGGCCGAGGCGTAAAAGTCGGCCCCCACGTTGGCCGTGAGGCGACTCACGGTATCGAGCGGCACGTTCACAATAATGGCGGGCGGCACGTCGGTGAGGTGCTGGGTGCCCCGGCCGCCTTCCACGGCCCCGTGCGTGCCTTCCTGCTGGTAATAGCCGCCGATGATGTCGATGGTGGTTTCGTCGGCCGCGCGGTTCATCGGCACCGACGGGCTCACCGGAATGCCGCCGCCGTCGATGCGGTTGGGGTTCTGCGTGGTGCCGGTCTGGGACCGGGCCGGTAGGGCCAGGGTGCCGAGGACCAGCAGCGGGAGGAATAGCTTTTTCAAGAAAATGATTTTATAGAACGTCATGCTGAGCGTAGCCGAAGCATCTCTTCCGCTTCGTTGCGCCGATGGAATTAAGTATCTGGCCAAAAATAGAACGTCATGCAGAGCATAGCGAAGCATCTCTACCGCTTCGTTGCGCCGATGGAATTACTACTGCGGTAGCGATACTTCGGCTGCGCTCAGCATGACGTTTTTTGCTCACTGCTCACTGCTCACTGCTCACTGCTCACTGCTCACTGCTCACTGCTCAGTTGCAGCCGCAGCCGCCGCCTACTTTACCGCCGTTGGCCCCGCCGGCCCCTTCGCGGTAGCTTTCGAAGTTGGTTTCGGGGGTTTCCACGCCCTTGCTGGCTAGCTTCATGTCCTCGTCGTTGAGGTACACCTTCTGGTAGGCCGCCACCGATACGCAGCCGGGCAGCGCCGCGCCCAACGGCAGTAGCAGCAGGGCCAGCGCCAGGCGCGGGTGGGTGGTGAAGGAAATTCGTTTCAACATCATTATAAGTAGGAATTCGATAAATCAGGGACGGGCCGCCGGGCTAGTGCCGTGGTAAAAGTTGAGCGTCATGCCCCGCGAGGCCAGCGTACGGTTGTCGTCGGTTATCAACGTGCAATCAACGCCTTTCAGCTTGTTGATAAAAGCCAAACCGGCAGTTGGGCCTTTCACAAAGACGACTTCGTCCAATCCATCGGCCAGCTCCACATCGGGGCAAAGAATGGTGACCGAGCGCAGGCCCACCGAGGGGTAGCCGGTGTGCGGGTTGATGATGTGCCCGTACACCACGCCGTCAACCGTGAAATACTGCTCATAGTTGCCGGCCGTGACGACGGCCATGTCCGTCACGTCGACGAAGGCGGCCACGCTGTTGGGGTGGTCGGGGTTGCCGATGGCCACGCGCCAGAGCGAGCCATCGGCCTGCCGGCCCCAGCAGTAGATGTCGCCCGAGCCGTTCAGCAGCCCGCCGCGCAGGCCAAATCCCTCCAGCACCTGGCGCGCCCGGCGCAGGCCGTACCCTTGCAGAATGCCCGCCAGGTTGATGCGCATGCCGGTTGAGGGCAGGAAAACCGTGTGCTTCGCCGCGTCGAGCCGGATTTTCTGCCAGCCGATGCGCCGCACCGAGGCGCGTACCGCAGCCGAGTCGGGCAGGGCCGGGTGGGCCTGCCGGTCGAACTTGTACAGCTTATCGGCGCTGGCGAAGGTGATGTCGAAGGCCCCGTCGCTAATTTTCGACAGGCGTAGCGTGCGGGTTATCAGGTCGAAGGTTTCGGCCGACACCGCCACCGGGCGCAGGCCCGCCGCCCGGTTCACGCGCACCACCTCGGAGGTCGAATCCCAGAACGACATCAGCCGGTCGATGCGGCGCACCTCGCCCAGGCCCGCCCGCAGGGCGCGCTCTCCGGTCGAGTCATCGGCCGCCACCACCGTGAAGGTGAAGTGCGAGCCCATGAGGTGGGCGCTTTTGGTGAAGGTGTGGCGGGTGGCGGCGGGTACCTGCGCGTCGGCCAGCCGGCCACTAAGCAGCAGCAGACTCAGCAACCACGGAAAAGAAAGGAGTTTGCGGCGCGACGACATGGATTGACAACAGCAGCGGAACAGCATAGTTGGCCACTCCCGCGCTACTATTCCTTTACGTTTGCTGAAACGGGGCACTGCTGGCCTACAGCGTGGGCACCACCTTTTTTAGGTAGGCCTCGAAGGCGGCGGGGCCGCCGGCGATGTAGCCCGTTTTGGCCAGCACCTTGCCCTCGGGCGAAACCACCACGGCCAGCGGATAGTCGCCTTCGTGGTTGAGCTGGTTGGCGGCGGCTTCGTTCAGCTTGAGCTGGGCGGCCGAGGGCTGGTTCTTCTTCAGGCGCGGGAAATCGAAGTGGGCCAGCACCAGCTTATCCTTCGCGTAAGCCATAAACTCGGGCTTGGAAAATACTTCCTGCTCGTACATAATGCAGGGCTTGCACCAGTCGGAACCCGAAAAAACGGCCAATAAGGGCCGGTTGGTGGCTTTGGCCTGAGCCTGGGCGGCGCTCAGGTCCAGCAGCCAGCCGGCCGGGGCCTCGGCTACGGGCGCGGCCGCCGGGGCCGGCGGAGTCATGGCAACCGGCGCGGGGGCCACGTCCAGCACTACCTGCGGGGCCGAAGCCACGGCCGGCGTGGGCTGCGAGGCCGGCGCGGGAGCAGCGGCGGGTGCCACGGTCACCTTGCTTTTGGCCACCGTAGCACCGGTAGCGCTGGTGGTTTTAGTTTTGACTTTGTCGTTTTTGGCCTTGACGGTGGTTTTTTGGGCCAGGGCGGGGCTGGCGCTCCACAGCGCGAGGCCCAGGGCCATGGTCGAACCCAAAGCAAATACAGGTTTCATAACAAGCAAATTAAATGGCTGCCGATGGCCGGCCTCAGCAGAATGAGAAAAGGATACGGCCTGCCCTGGCAGAAGTTGACGGCTGAGCTAAGTGTATCATGTTGAGCCATACTTAAAAGTCCGGCCACTTCATGAAAGCGACGTGAATGCGGTATTGAGTACCGATAGCAGGTAGCGTCGGCCAAATGGCAACTGACTTTGCCACTTTACCTGCCGGGCAAGGCGTTTCCTCCGGGCTTGACGGATTGGCACGGAAGTGCCGCTGCACTTTCGCCGCCGCTTACAGTCGTCGCAGCTTCAGCACCTGCTTGGTTAAGCCCAGAATTTCGAGGGTGTAATCCGGCGACTGGCCGTCGGCGAGGTGGATACGCAGACGGGTGTCGCCGGCGGCGGTCCAGGTGCCTTCGCGGCCTTTGAGGCCGTCGGTGGGAGCAATGTCGAACTGCTCGAAGCGGCCGTAGGGCTTTAGGGCGAAGCCGGTGCGGCCCCGGGCCGGCGGGAAGTGGTAGGTGTTGGGCCGGTACACCAGCGTGTCGGCGCTGTTTTCTTCGTGCGAGGCCAGCCAGGTGCCTTCCAGCTGCTTCATGGAAGCGGAGGAAGACGTGACGACGGTGGGCTCATGCGGCTGGCAGGTAGCACCCAGCAGCAGCGGGGCCAGCGGCAGCAGCCGGGCGAGCAAAGGGCGTTTCGACATGGGAAGCTCAGTAGCTGAAGGAGCGGCAAGGTACGGCCGGGGTGGGGGAGGAGGTGTTCTTCGGTCAATGCGAGAATGTCATGCAGCCCGCCCCACTGCCAGCCAAGCCCGCGGACAAGCTACCTTCGCCCTCCCCAAACAACTCCCTGCCCCGTGGATAACCGCGCCCTGACCCGCGCCTTCAAGCTGGCCGCCCAGCTGATGGAGCTGCACGACGAAAACCCGTTCAAAGTCCGCGCCATGGAAGGCACGGCCACCGCCCTCGATGCCCTGAGCTTTCCGGTGGCCGAAGTGGAGCGCTCCGGCCTGCCCGACCGCACCGGCCTGAGCAAAACCGCCGCCGCCAAAGTAGCCGAGCTGCTCGACACTGGTACCTTCTCCGACCTGCAGCGCCTGCTCGATACCACGCCGCCCGGCGTGGTCGAGATGCTGGCCATCAAGGGCATCGGGCCGAAGAAAATCCGCAGCCTGTGGCGCGAGCTGGGCCTTGAAACCATTGAGCAGTTGCGCGAAGCCGCCGAAACCGACCAGGTGAGCAAGCTCAAAGGCTTCGGTAAAAAGACCCAGGACAGCATCCTGGAATTGCTCGAATTTGCCGGCCAGAGCAAGGGCAAGCTGCTGTACCCGCAGGCCGAAAAACTGGGCGACGAGCTGGCCCAGCTGCTGCGTGCCGGCCTGCAAACCGAGCAGGTGGCCGTGGCCGGCGAAATCCGCCGCCGCCTCGAAACCGTGGAGACGGTGTACCTCGTGGCTGCTGCCGCCGCGCCCGAAAAGGCCCACGCCCTGCTCAACACCACGGCTGGGTTGGTGGCGGATGCGCGCCGCTCCGGCCCGTTTGCCTGGCGCGGCACGGCCCGCGAGTCGGGCACGCGGGTGGAGGTACTGCTGGTGCAGCCCGAGGATTTCGTCACCGAGGTTTTCCTGAACTCGGCCGCCGAGGCGCACCTGAGTGAACAACTCCCCCATTCATCCGCTCACAATTTCACCTTGCGGCAGCTGGCGCGGCGCGAGAAATTCCAGCAGGAAGAAGCCCTCTACGAGAAAGCCGGTCTGCAATTCATCGTGCCCGAGCTGCGCGAGGGACTGGGCGAAATTGCCCTCGCCGCCGACAAAAAACTGCCTCGCCTGCTGGAGGACGGCGACCTGCGCGGCTCGCTGCACAACCACAGCACCTACTCCGACGGCAACCATAGCATCCGCGAAATGGCCACCTGGCTGCGCGACCACGGCTACGAGTACCTGGGCCTGTGCGACCACAGCCAGGCTGCCCACTACGCCAATGGCCTGAGCGTGGAGCGCGTGCGCCAGCAACACCAGGAAATCGACCAGCTGAATACCGAGCTGGCCCCGTTCCGTATCTTCAAGGGCATCGAAAGCGACATTCTCGGCGATGGCTCGCTCGATTACCCCGCCGACGTGCTGGCCAGTTTCGACTTCATCGTGGCCTCGGTGCACTCCAACCTGAAAATGGACGAGGCCAAGGCTACCAATCGCTTGCTGCGGGCCATCGAAAATCCCTATTGCACCATGCTGGGGCATCCCACCGGCCGCTTGCTGCTACGCCGTCAGGGCTACCCCATCAACTACAAAGCCGTGATTGACGCCTGCGCCCAGCACCACGTCATCATCGAAATCAACGCCAACCCCTGGCGGCTCGACCTCGACTGGCGCTGGGTGCGCTACGCCCTCGACCAGGGCGTGCCCCTCAGCATCAACCCCGATGCCCACCACACCAACGGCTACGAAGACATGCGCTACGGGGTGCTCATGGGCCGCAAAGGCCACCTCACCAAGGAGATGACCTTCAACGCCAAGTCGGTAGCGGGAGTGGCGGCTTATTTCGAGGCCCGTAAAGCCGGCATCAAGCCCCCGCTGGAGTTCCGAAAATCGTTGTTTGAGTAGGGAATCTGACAGGTATTTGCTGCCAGACCGTCATGCTGAGCATGCCGAAGCATCTCTACCGCAGTAGTAATTAATT